>NZ_BAABWV010000014.1:0-158570 GCF_040365005.1 Aquicoccus sp. SU-CL01552
CGCGCATTACACCTTCCCCCGGGCCGCCGTCCTGCGCGAAGCGTTCTCCCAGTGCGTGACCGATTATTTTGTGAAGGCCAGCAACGGCGGCCACTTCGAGGCTCGTGGCCTCGTCGTGACGGGAGAGTCCAGGGTGGGTAAGACCTCGGAAACGATCAAGCTCATCGACGAGTTCAACGACAGTCGCACCGAGATGCCCGGCGGCAAACCCGGAAAGATCATCTATTGCAAGCTGGACGGGTTGGTGACCTGGAAAGATCTTGGCCGGAAGACCTTGGCAACGCTGGGCTACCCCGGGTCGCCACTGCGGACGCAGAGTGAAATCTGGGGAATAGTCCGCCGCCAAAGCCGTGGGCAGGGTGTGATAGGCGTTTACTACGATGAGTGTCAGCACGTTTTCCTACCGAAAGGTAAGTCAAATCGTATTTTCCTCGACAGCTTCAAGTCTCTGATGAAGGAGCCCGAATGGCCGCTGATCTTGGTGCTGGCCGGCGTGCCGGTTCTTAGCGACTATGTGAACTCCGAGGAGCAGCTTTCCCATCTCCTCACGCCGGTCCATTTCGACGAGATCAGCTTGGGTAAAAGTGCCGACCCGGCCAAGGACCCCGACATGATCGAGCTGAACAAACTCGTCTATGCTTACGCAAAACTCGGCGGGATCGATGTTGAAGAGGTCGTGGACGTTGACTTCCTGGAGCGGCTGGACTTCGCATGTTCCTCGCGCTGGGGGCTGGTCATCGAGCTTCTGGTCCGCACCTTCGCGCTTTGCCGCCTTCGTGAAGAGAAGGTGGCCACGATCAATCTGTTCGCGGAGGCCTATGCCCAGAACTCGCGTCTGCCCGAAGAGATGTCGCCCTTCACGGCGCCGGATTACCGCGACCTTCTTGATCGCGCGAAGCTCCTGGAATTGGTGCAGAAAGCGTAGCAGTTTCGACTGATCTTATAAGGCGCTGAGGGCTCGCATTCGCGGGCCCTTTTTATTGGCGCGAAGTGTGCATGCTTATGTGTCATGCGTGCATGCTTATGCTTCACAAGGAAAGCGACTTCACTGTAAGGTGTTGATTTTGCTTTATTTTAAATGAGGTAGCGTTGATCCGAATCGGATAGGTGCGCAAGCTTATGAGTCATTGGCAATTTGTTGTTGCCAATGACCCATAAGCTTGCACGTTTTGGCGGTTTTCATGCACACTCCCTGTCACGATTGAATTACACATCCCCTCCGAAAATACCCCAAGGCGTTGATTCAATTTCATCTCTTCGCTCGGCGAGGTATTCTCCGGGGACATTGGCCTCAAGCGCATCAAGGACGGGATCAACCGTCCGTCGCAAATAGACCGGGCCGACATCTGCTCCCTCGGGCCTGAAACGATCGATCCGTCGGGCCGACAAAGACGCCAGAATTGTGTTCCGGTGAAGTCCGGTTTCCTCCGCCATCATCCGGCTCGTTGGAGCGATCATGCTCGAGACCAACGACGAATGGACGGTCGCGCGCAGATACATGAGCCTTGAAACCCTCGCCCGCGTAAACGACGATCCTGACGTCAGGTTGCCCGCCGTGGCGTTCTGATCTGGCTCGGGCCTTACCAAAGGTCGACGCTCTTACACCATTCGGTGGGACACCATCCATGAAGGTGGTTGAAGGTACATATCCGGCTTGAAGTGGCCGGGATCTGGTGATGTTCCGCATAATCGCCTTCGAACGATAGGTGGCCCAAATGGGAACTCAGCGTGACACCAAAGCTGGACAGGTCCAGTGCTGGCCCGGCTTCAGCCGGACAGCGCGTAGCGGTGGAGCAGATGGAAACGTCCTGCCGCATCCTCGCCCACCAGTGCCAGATCGCCGATCTCGAACGGGGCGGGCAGCAGTGGCACCAGGTGGCCGGTCAGCGCCGCCTCGACCGCGCCGAGTGCGGGCTTGGGCAGCTTGCCCGACAGGGTGATGTGAAACCGGAACTGCCCCATGACATGAGGGTAACCCCAGCGCGCCAGGTTCTCCTGCTGCGCCGGGGAGAGGCCGGCGGCGCGGCGGCGCGCCAGCTCGGCCTCGGGTGCGGGCGCGCGAAACCGGTCCAGCGCCTCGACCACCCTTGCCGCCAGCGCGTCGAGCGCGGCGGTGTCGCCGACGGGGCGCAAGGCAAGGAACCGGCCCAGCCGCACCAAGGTCAAACCCTCCAATTGCAACGGCGCGTTCCTGGCGCAGAACGTGGCGCAGGCTGTCTCCAGGTCGGCGCGGGTCATGCCTTCGGCCAGGCGGAACGGCGGCTTGATCGTGGCGTGTGCCCCGTATTTGCGCGGTGTCGCGGTGATCGAAGCCAGGGACAGCGGCAGGCCGGCGACCTCCGGCTGCGGCACCTCTGCCCCGGTGTCCATGTCCCAGCCCAGCCAGCGGGTAACGAAACCTCCCCATGCCGCCTGGGCAGGGGGGGCGTAATAGATGGCGTAACGCTGAAATTCACCTGCTATAGTCATGTCGGCCCCGGCTGGCTGTTCCGTTCCTCAAATCATGCGATGCCCAGATGACAGAAGACTTTTGCCTTGCCAATGCCATGCTGGTCCTGCCCGGGGAAACCCGACGTGGCAGCCTGCGTGTGGTCGATGGAACCATCGCCGCGATCGACAGCGGTGCAGCCGTGCCGCAGGGCGCGGTGGATTGCGGCGGCGACCATGTCGCGCCCGGCCTGATCGAGTTGCACACCGACAACCTTGAACGGCACATCCAGCCGCGCCCCAAGGTCGACTGGCCGCATGCGGCCGCGATCATCGCCCATGACGCGGAACTGGCCGGCGCTGGCATCACCACGGTCTTCGATGCGATGCGGGTGGGCTCGATCCCCTCGGGCACCGGGCGTTACCTGAAATACGCGCGCGGGCTGGCCAGTGAACTGCTGGAGCTGCGCGCCGCCGATGCCCTGAAGATCAGCCATTTCCTGCACCTGCGCGCCGAGGTCTGTTCCGAGACCCTGCTGGAGGAACTGGCGGAGTTCGATGCCGATGATCGCGTCGGTCTGGTCAGCCTGATGGATCACACGCCGGGCCAGCGGCAGTTTCGCGACCTTGCCAAGTTCGAGGCCTACGTGAAGGGCAAGCACGCGATGACCGACGATGATTTCCGGCGCCATGTCGCGCAGCTCACGGAGCTGCGACGCAAGGTCGGCGACGCGCATGAGATCGGCGCGGTCGCGCAGGCGCGGCGGTTCGGGGCGGTTCTGGCCAGCCATGACGACACCACCGGGGCGCAGGTCGAGACATCGGCCGGCTACGGTATCCGGCTGGCGGAGTTTCCGACCACCGTCACGGCGGCGCAGGCCTGTCGCGACCACGGCATCGCGGTGATGATGGGGGCGCCCAACCTGGTGCGTGGCGGATCGCATTCGGGCAACGTGGCGGCGCAGGAGCTGGCCGAGGCCGGTTTGCTGGACATCGTGTCGTCGGACTACGTGCCCGCGGCGCTCCTGTTCGCGGCGGTGCGGCTGGGGCAGGTCTGGGGCGACATGGCGCGTGGACTGTCGACGGTGACAGAGGCGCCGGCGCGGGCCGTCAAGCTGGCGGATCGCGGCACGCTGGCACCGGGCAAGCGCGCCGACCTTGTCCGGTTTCGCCTGCGCGGCGACGTGCCGGTCTTGTCCGGGGTGTGGTCGCGCGGCCAACGGGTGGCCTGACCCGCTGGCGGAGGAGGGGGGCGCCTTCGGCGAAGTATCTCAGGCTCGGGAAAAGGCCGGGGGCGGGTCTTGCCCGCTCAGGCCCGGTAGAACAGGTAACGGTCGGGTGCGATGGTGTCGGGGCCGGTGATCTGCTCGAACCCAACCAGCGGCTGGCCCGAGACGATCAGCCCGCCGGGCTGCATCACATCGGCGATCAAAGGCGACAGGCGGGCGGCCTCGGCAACGTCTTTTTCCTTGATGCCAAAGCCGAAGTCGTAGTGCGCCAGAACGATCCGCGCGCCGCTGTCGGCCAGTTTGCGCAGCATCGGCTCGGCCTCGCCCTGCAGGAAATCCGCCTCGGGCGGGGTGCAGGAGGGGTGGCATTGCAGCACCCGGTCGATCACCCAGATGCGGCGCTCCGGCAGGATTTCGCGCAGGTGGTCATAGGTGCGACCGTTGCCGAGGCCGAGGTCGACCACGTCACCCTCGAGATCGGCGATCTTTTCGGCGGCCCAGTTCAGCCCGTCGCGTTGCGCGGCCAGGCGGCGCAGCATGGAGTCCAGTCGGCTCATTCGATGTCCTTCGCTTCGGTGGTGGTGGTCCAGGGGGTGACGGGCCCGGCGCGCAGGCGGGTCAGCAGCGCGCGGGTGAACCCCCAGATCGCGGTGTCATGCACCAGGTGGTGGGTCAGCACCCCGTAGGGTTCGGCGTTGTCGGTGTGCCCCTCGCGGCGGTCGGCAAGCTGGGCGGCCAATTGCGCGATCAGCGCGGCCGGATCGGCAAGCGAGCGGTTGCCGCGCCAGTCGATCGGGTCGAGATGGGTGTTCACTTGCAGCAACCCCGGCGCGGCCAGGGCCGATTTGCGCGGCGTGAAGGTGGAGATCGCGGTATAGCCCAGCCCGGGCAGGGCGGTCAGAAGTTCGGGCGCGATCCGGTTCCAAGGCGGCACGAACATCGGCCGCAGCGCCGGGCCGAGCAGCGCACGCAGGCGCAGCATGCCGTCGCGCGCCTCTTTCGCCATGACCGGCAGCGGGCGGTGGGCGCCGAACTCGGCCTTCTTCTTGCCCTCTGGCGCGTGGCTCCGATGGGCCCAGCCATGCACCACCGGGATCAGCCCCGGGCGATCCTTGATCACATCGGCCAGCGTCGGTTCGGCCCCGGCGGGAATGACGGCGAGATGTACCGGCAGGTCGACCTCGTCGGCCAGCGCGGTCAGATCGTCCAGCGCGGCACTGGGGGCCACCGCATCGTCGTCGCGCCACCACAGCGGCAGCGTCATCCCCGCCTGTTGCCAGCGGTCAAGCTCCCGGTCGAGCGGGGTCCAGTCCAGGGTCATGCGCGTGCCTCTGCCATCTGGGTGGCGATTGCCACGGATCGTGCCGCGCCGTCAAATTCGAGCCCGCTGTCGCGGTGGGGGCCGGCGGCAAGGGCGCGGTCGAGCGCCCCGGCCAGTGTATGGGCCGTCATATCGGCACTGCGCAGCACCTCGACCGCAGGAAGTTGGGCGAGGCTTTCGGCGCGCAGGCTCTGCTCCACCTCCTTGCCGGCGTCGAAGGGGATCAGCACGGCGGGGGTTCCGGCCTGGAGCAGGTCCATCGCGGTGTTGTAGCCGCACATGCTGACCGAGGCGGCGGCGTGCGGCAGCATCTGGCGGAACTCCGGGCGGGCGGCTTCGACGGTGGCGTTTGCCGGCGCGGTGGCCTGCAACTCTGACAGCTGCGCCGGATCGTTGCCACCCACCAGCAGTCGCCAGTGCAGGGCGGGGCGCAGACGCGCGGCCTCCAGCGCGGCCCGGAACAGCGGCCCGCCGACCGCGCCGCCACCGGCACTGACCAGAACCTCGTCCGTGCCGAGGCCCTGCGGGTGCGGCACCGGGGCAGGGGGGGCGACATAGCCGGTATAGCGCAGCTTGTCCGCCAGCGTCGGGGTGACGGGCCAGCTTTGCTCCAGCCGCGTGGCATGGGGGTCGGAATGGACCAGAACGGCATCGTAGAGCCGCGTCACGATTTCTTCGGCGCGCTCGGCCTTGGAGGGTTTCGAGGGCGGCGCGAGGATATCGCGGATCGAGGACAGCACTATGGGGCGGCGGCGCTGATCCCGCGCCGCCTCGAGCAGCGATAGGAACTCGCCCGACAGTGCCCGGCGGCCAAAGGGGAACAGCTCGGTGATCAGGACGTCGGGGGCAAAGGCGATGAGCGCGCCGCGCAGGGCGATCCTGCGCCGCTCAAGATAGCCCGCGTCGGCCTCTTCGCCGGTGTCGGTCAGCAGGCGGGTGAAATCCACCCCGTCCGAGGCCAGCAGGGGCAGTTGCAGCCAGCCAAGCGCGCCCGGGTGCAGGTGCGGCGCCGGGCGGCCGCCGGAGACGACCAGAACCTCGTGCCCGGCGGCGTCAAAGGCACGGGCCAGCGTCAGCGCCCGGCTCAGGTGCCCGGTGCCCAGCAGGTGGGTGACCACGATCATCACCTTCATGGCGCCGCCTCCTCCCGGACCAGGCGGATCGGTTCGCCCTCCGGCGTCAGGGTCTCGCCGTCGAGGCAGAGCAGGTAGAGCCGGTTGCGCTTGACTTTGAAGGGCGCCGGGCCGGCGAAATCCCAGCCATGGGCGCGGGCCAACAGCACCCGCATGATGCCGATGTGGCAGACCGCCAGCGCGTCGCGTTCGAGCCGGGCGAGCCAGGGGCGCAGCCGCGACCAAAGTTCCCCCGGGCTTTCACCGCCCGGTGCGCGATAGTCCCAGCCCCAGTCCTCGATATGGCGAAAGCCGCTGCCGGGCGTGGCGAGCAGGTCGGTGCCGCGCTGGCCCTCCCAATCGCCCCAGTTCATCTCGGTCAGTTCCGGCGCGGTGCGCGGCGCGCGGCGGGCCACCAGCTCGGCGGTCTCGGCGGCGCGTTTGAGCGGGCTCGACCACAGCTCGGCCGCGTCCCAGGGGGCGGGCAGGCGCTGGGTGGCCAGTTCGGCGCGGGCGTCGTCGTCCAAGGGAATGTCGCTGGCGCCCTGGATCCGGCCCATGCGGTTCCAGTGGGTGTGACCGTGGCGCAGGAGGGCAAGCCGGATCATGCAGGGTCTTTCACAAGGGGGGCGACAGCGGACCAGAAACGCTCGGTCGCGGCTGGGCGCAGGTGGGCGCGGGCGATCATCGCACGGGCCTGGGCGCCACGTGACTTGCGCAGTACCGGATCGGAGAGCAGGGCGGCGATCTGCGCGGCCAGCGCCTCGGGGCCATCTTCGGGCCTTGGATAGGCGCCGGGCAGCAGCACGTCACGCACGCCGGGGCGATCCTGTGCCACCACGGCAAGGCCGGCCGCCTGCGCCTCGAGATAGACCATGCCGAAGGCCTCGTTGACGCCGGGCCAGACGAAGAGCGACGCGCGTTGGTAGGCCCGTGCCAGCGCATCGCGGTCGAGCTGACCGAGAAAGCGCACCCGGTCGCCAAAGGGGGCCATCAGCGCCTCGACCTGCCCCCGCGCCGGGCCGTCGCCGGCGATCTCAAGCCGCCAGTCGCCCGGCAGATGCGCCAGCGCCTCTGCCAGGATCGTGTATGAGGCCAGCTTGTCCCCCGCCCGCATCATCCCGGCGGTCAGCATCGGGCCGCCGCCCCAGGACGGCTCCGGCAGGGTGTCGGTGGGCAGGAACGGCGGCAGATGAACCAGCCGCTGCCCGGGCACGCGATGCCGGCCCAGCGTGATCAGGTCGTTGGCGGTGAGGTAGAAGATCACCGAAGCCGCGTCGCAGGCGGCCTCGGCGGCCGCGGCGAAGCCGGCCCAGGGACCGGTCAGGCGCTTTTTCGCGCGGGTGGATTCGATCTGGACGTAGGGCAGCCCCAGCGCGGCGCAGGTGGCGGGGCCGATCAGGTCGGGGGCCTTGTAATAGTTGTGGTAGGTGACCCAGAGGGCGATGTCAGTGCCGGCGAGGGTATTGCTCAATCGGGCGATCTCGGCCTTGGCCGCCTGCTGCAGATCGGCCTGCCGGGCGGGATCGCCGGATTTCTCGTGCAGTTTCAGGTCCGAGACCACGATGACCTCGGCGCCCCTTGCCCCGATGGCCGCGATCAGGTTGCGGGCCATCTCCCGGTCGCCCGAGGGGGTCGGGTCGCCGGGCGGTTTCATCGGCGCGTAAAAGGCGACGCGGGTCATGGCGCGGGGGCGCCGATCATCCGCCGCAGCCGCGCCGCAAGCCGGTCGATCCCCGGTTGCATGGTGAATTCGGCGATCAGCCGGTTGCGGGCCGCCTCGGCCATCGCTTGCGCCTGTGCCGGATCGTCGGCAAGGGTTTCGATGGCGCGCGACAGCGCCTCGGGGTCGTCCTCGGCCAGCAGCCCGTGGGTGCCGCTTTCGATGAATTCCGGGATCGCCGCCACGGCGGTCGAGATGATCGGAAGCAGTTGCGAGGCCGCCTCCATCAGAACATTGGGCAGCCCGTCGCGGTCGCCGTCCTCGGCGATCCGGCTGGGCAGGACAAAGAGATCGGCTGCGCGCATCGCGGCGATCACCTCGGGCTGGTCGCAGGCCCCGCGCCAGTCGATCCGCGCGGCGATGCCCGCCGCCTGCGCCTGGGCCTGCAGCGTCCCGAGCAGGTCGCCGCCGCCAATATGGGTCCAGCGCCAGTCGAGATCTCCGGGCAAACGCGCCAGCGCCGCGATCAGCCGGTCAAAGCCCTTTTTCTCCACCAGTCGCCCCACTGAGAGCAAGTGCAGCGGTGCACCCTTTGTCCGCATCGGTCGCGCGGGGGGATCGGGAAAGCGGGACAGGTCCAGCCCGTGATAGATCAGGTCGACCTTGCCGGGATCGCCGGCCAGATCACGCAGGTGCCGCGCGCCATAGGCGGTGCAGGTGACGCCGAAGCGGGCGGCGTGGGGACCGGCGAGCTTTTCGCGCTTTTCCCACTCGGGCGAGGTCCAGATATCCTTGGCGTGGGCGGCAAAGCTCCACGGCAACCCGCGCATGATCGCGGCATAGCGCGCGACCGAGGAGGGGGTATGCAGGAAATGCGAATAGAGCCCGCGCGTGCCTTCGGGCAGTTCATGCGCCAGCACGCAGGCCTGGCCAAAGCGGCGCACCCGGTTGCGGGTGGGGTCGCGGCGCAGGTCGGCGCGCCAGACCTCGTAGGCCTCCGCGTAACCGGGCAGGGATCGCGCGGCGGTGCGGGCGCGGGCGACGCGGGCGGGCTCGTCGAACAGGTATTCGGGCAGGTAGCGCACCCTTGCGCGCAGCTGGTCGTGCAGCGGGTGACGCTTGGTGTCGGTGGGGTGGCGCAGCGACCAGATGTCAAAGCGCAGCCCGGCTTTTTCCAGCGCAACCAGTTCCTGCGCGATGAAGGTTTCCGACAGCCGCGGCCATCCCTTCACCAGAATCGCCAGCGAGGGTTCTTCGCTCATTCCGCGGCCTGTCCTGAACATTCGGACAAAAGCGCGCTGACCCGGCGCGTCACGTAGTCGAGCCCGCCCAGCAGCCCCTCGTGCATCGCCTGCGAGGGCAGCGGTTGATCGGGAAGGGCACGGATGGCGCGGATCATCGCCTCGGGTGTCAGCCCGTCGCGGCCGTTCTCCAGCATGCGGACCAGCCCCAGTTCCTCGGCGCGGCTGGCGCGGATCCATTGTTCCAGCCGGGGCACGGTGCGCGGCACGATCACCGCGCGCTGGTCAAAGGACAGCACCTCGCAAAAAGTGTTGTAGCCGCCCATGCAGACCACGCCCTGCGCCTGTGCGAACAGCGGTTCGATCTGCGATTCGAAGCCGACGGTGGTGACGCGGCCGTCAAGGCGGGCGACGCGGGCCTCGAAATCGGCGCGGGTCTCGCCCGAAAGGAACGGGCCATAGACGATCACCGCGCGCGGGGCGAGGGAGGGGTCGCGCTCATAGGCCGAGAGCACCAGATCCACCATGAATTCGCCGTCGCCGCCGCCGCCGGGGGTGATCAGGATATAGGGGCTGTTCTCGACCGGGGCGGACTCGACCGGGCCAAGTTCACGCCGCAGGTAGCCCGTCCAATGCATCCGCGCGCGGACCTCGGGGCCAAGGTCGAGGCCGGCGACCGGGTCGTAGAAATCGCGTTGCCCATAGACCCATATCTCGTCGTAATATTTGCGCATCGCCTCGATCGCGCCCTTGCGCGCCCATTCGACGGCGAGCAGGTCCGGGTCGTCGAGCACGTCGCGCAGCCCCAGCACCAGCCGCGCCCGGCCCGCCGCCTGCAGGCAGTCCAGCGTCGGCAGCAACTCACCGCGAAATCCCGAGGGTTCCTTGTCGACGATCAGGATGTCCGGGTCGTATTGCCGGGCCGAGGTTTCGATCAGCGCCGCGCGCAGCTCGGTGATGTCCTCGATGTCCATGCCCAGCGTCTGCGCCACGTAGGAGCCGTCGCTGCGCTTGGTCACGCCGGGCAGGCGGATATGGTCGACCCGGCGCGGAAAGGCAAAGCGCCCGGCCACCGGCGAGCCGGTGAGGATCAGCGCCGAGGCGGTGGGATTGGCCCGGGTGATCGCGCCGGCCAGCGCCCGCGATCGCCGCAGGTGGCCCAGCCCGAAGGTGTCGTGGCTATAGAGCATGATGCGGGGCGCGCGGTCCGTGCGCCGTGCCTTGCCGGGGAATGTCGCGCCGCTCATCATGTCGTTACAGCCTCAGGTCCGCGCCCGATTTTCCAAAGATACCCTTGATATCGTACAGAACCGCCCCCGGTTTGCCCAAGGTCCGAATGGCCGCAGGGCCCATTTCGACGAATTCCTTGTGAGCGACGGCCACGATGATGGCATCATAGGCCCCGGCCTCGGGTTCTGCCACCGGGGCGATGCCGTATTCGGCCTGCATGGCGGCGGCATCGACCCAGGGGTCGAAGACATCCGGCTGCATCGAGTAGGCGGTCAATTCGCTGACGATATCGGCCACCCGGGTGTTGCGGGTGTCGGCGCAGTTCTCTTTAAAGGTGAAGCCCAGCACCAGCACCCGTGCCCGCGCCAGGTTGGCGCCGCGTGCCAGCAGCGCCTTGATCAGCTCATGCGTGACATGCTTGCCCATCTGGTCGTTGATCCGGCGCCCAGCGAGGATCACCTCGGGGTGATAGCCGAGCTGCTCGGCGCGGTAGGTCAGGTAATAAGGATCGACGCCGATGCAGTGCCCGCCCACCAGACCGGGTTTGAACGGCAGGAAATTCCACTTGGTCCCGGCGGCGTCCAGCACCTCCAGCGTGTCGAGGCCGAGGCGCGAGAAGATCAGCGAAAACTCGTTCACCAGCGCGATGTTCAGGTCGCGCTGGGTGTTCTCGATCACCTTGGCGGCCTCGGCGGTCATGATCGAGCTGGCCCGGTGCAGCCCGGCCTTGACCACCGGGGCATAGAGCGCCTCGACCCGGTCGAGCGTCTCGTCGTCCTGGGCCGAGATGATCTTGACCACGTTTTCAAGCGAATGCTCGGCATCGCCCGGGTTCACCCGTTCGGGCGAATAGGCCAGCTTGATGTCATCATGCACCGCCAGACCGCTGCCGGCGGCCAGCTCCGGTCCGCAGACATCTTCGGTGACGCCGGGATAGACGGTGGATTCCACCACCACCATCGCGCCGGACACCAGATGCGGTGCGATGGTGCGGCAGGCGGCGCGCAAGGGTCCCAGGTCCGGGGTCTTGGCGTCGGTGATCGGGGTGGGCACGGCGATGATGAAGACCGTGCGACCGGCCAGATCGGCGGGATCGTCCGAGAACCGGGCGCCGGCGGCGGCCAGCGATTGCGCCGAGACCTCGCCGTTGGGGTCTTGTCCGTCGCGCAGCGCCGCGACATGGGCGGCATCGGTGTCGAAGCCAAGGGTGTCGTAGCCGGCACGCGCCAGCGCCACGGCCAGCGGCAGCCCGACATAGCCGAGACCCAGCACCGCGATCCTGTCCTGATTGCCTTGCCTGGTCATCGCCCGTCTCTGTTACGCCCAGCCGCGCGGGCCGCCGGTCCGCACGTGTCTCATGCCCTTTTCCGGCCAAGCCCCTAGTATTGAAATCGCACCCGAATGCAAACAGGTTTCTGCCGCCTCGGGACGGGCATCGCGCAGATCCAAGCCGCCATATGCGCGTTTGCCTTGGCCGTGCCCCTCTTGTAGCCTTTTGCCGGACACATGACGCGGGGCGGAAAAAATGACCAAGACGATGTTTCGCCTGGCCTTGGCCTTGTGGATGCTTGCGCTGTCCCTGGCCATGGCGCCGGTCGCGGTGCAGGCCCAGTCGATCCTGTCGTTGGGCGGATCCTCTGACACACCCTCCTCGGACGGGGCCGCAACCGGCGGAATGGCCGAGGCGCTGAAGCAGGCCGCCGAGGCCGGCGTCAGCGTCGTGGTGGTGGACGAGGCGGGCAACCTGGTCGGGACCGCGGCGGGACAGAAACCTGCGACGGAAGAGCCGGCCCCGGAACATGCGATGATGGAGGGGGCCTCGGCCCTGATGAAGGCGCAAGCCGAGGTCGAAAGCTTTCGCAAGACCCTGCGCCAGCGGCTCGACGCGCTGCCCAACTCGCTGAACGAGGTCCGCTTCATCCTGCGCGCCACCAGCCCCGACGGACGCATCATGACCTATGTCGAGGTGTTGCTGTGGAACATGTTGTTCCTGTTCGCGGGATACCTGTTCGCGCGGTTCATCTACGGCCCCAAGATCGCCGGTCGCTTTGTCATGCCACGGGTGAAGGAGAGCCCGAAAGGATACATCGAGAAGATGCCCTTTCTCGTCTTCCGCTTTTCCGCCGGGGTTGTCGGATCGCTATGCGTCCTGCTGATCGCGCTGATCCTGGGCACCCTGTTGGCGCGGTTCCCCGACGATCTGTCGGTCCAGTTCACGGTGACGGCGATCTTTGCCACCTTCTTCATCTCGCGCACGGTGTCGGACCTGTGGCGGATGATCCTGTCGCCCTTCCTTGGCCAATACCGGATGCCGCATTTCTCGGACCGGGATGCGCGGCGGTTGTACCGCTGGGCGACGGTGCTGATCACCTTCAATGTGGCCTCGATCGTGTTCAGCACCTGGATCGCGGATTTCGGGTTGAACTACAACGTCTACGCCTTGCTGCATGGGGCGCTGACGCTGGTCGCGACGCTGGCCAACATCGTGATGCTGGTCTGGAACGGGCGCGCGATCACCGATGCGATACGGGGCGGACGCGCGGCCTCGGACGTACCCTGGCTGACCCGGACGGTGTCCTATGCCTGGGCGCCGGTGATGATCGGCTATTTCATTTATGGCTGGCTGCGGCTGGCCTTTGCGCTGGTGCTCGAACGTCCGATCGGCATCCCGCCGATCGCGGCGGCCTATTCCAGCTTTGTGGCGATCATCGTGGTCTACGGCGTCATCAACTACGTGATCGAACAGTATTTCGCCCGGTCCCGCAGCCGCGATGCGCTGAATGAGGAACTGGCCGATGCCGAGGCGCGCGAGGCCGAGGGCGGGGAGGCGGCCCCGGCGCGGTCGCGTCATGCGATCACCACCTACGAGGACCTGGCGCGGCGGGTCTCGGGCATCCTGGCCTTTGTCGCCGGGATCTACGCGCTGACGCTGGTCTGGGGCACCGATAACCGGCTGATGTCCAACGCGGTGGTGGACAGCGCGCTGGACGTGATCGTGATCCTGTTCATCGGCTACATCGTCTATCACCTGTTCCGGATCTGGATCGACAGCCGCATCGCCGAGGAGACCGGCGACGAGGCAGAGGGCGAGCTGGGCGACGAAGGCGGCGCGACGGGCGCCAGCCGGCTGGCGACGCTGCTGCCGCTGTTCCGGGGTGCGATCCTGGCGGTGGTGGTGGTCTCGGTCGCGCTGATCGCCTTGTTGGAGCTTGGCATCAACGTCAGCCCGCTGTTCGCCGGTGCCGGGGTGGTCGGACTCGCCGTCGGCTTTGGCGCGCAGACGCTTGTGCGCGACATCTTTTCCGGCGCCTTCTTCCTGTTCGACGATGCGTTCCGCAAGGGCGAATACATCGACTTGGGCGAGGTGAAGGGTACGGTCGAGAAGATCTCGGTCCGGTCGTTCCAGCTGCGCCACCACCTGGGCGCGTTGCACACCATCCCGTTCGGCGAGATCAAGGTCCTGAGCAATTATTCCCGCGACTGGGTGATCATGAAGCTGCCGCTGCGGGTGACCTATGACACCGACGTGGAAAAGGTGCGCAAGCTGATCAAGAAGCTGGGGCAGGAACTGCTGAGCGATCCGGTGATCGGCGAGAATTTCATCCAGCCGCTGAAATCGCAAGGCGTGATCGAGATGCAGGACAGCGCCATGATCATCCGGGTCAAGTTCATGACCAAGCCGGGCGACCAGTGGCTGGTGCGCAAGAAGGTCTATGAAGAAATCCGCGAACTGTTCGCGCGCGAGGGCATCCACTTTGCCCATCGCGAGGTCACCGTGCGGCTGGCCGGAGACCAGGCAGGCGCGGCCACGCCGCAGCAGAAACAGGCGGCGGTGGGCGCGGTGCAGGCCGCCATCGACGAGGAGGCGATGGACGAGGGGGGCGGCCACGGCGACGATCGCTAGTGGCGCGTCAGCTTTCGTAGGGGTCCAGCGAATCCCGCAGCCCGTCGCCGAGGAAGTTGAAGGCCAGCACGATGACGATGATCGGCAGCATCGGGATCGCGGTCCAGGGGTAGATCTCGATCGAGGCGAGGTTCTGCGCGTCGTTCAGCATCACCCCCCAGCTGACCGCCGGGGCACGCAGCCCGAGCCCGAGAAAGGACAGCGCAGTTTCGCCCAGGATCATCGCCGGGATCGACAGCGTGGCGCTGGCGATCAGGTGCGACATGAAGTTGGGCAGCAGGTGCTTGCGGATCACCCGGCCCGAGGAGGCGCCCATCATTTCCGCCGCGCGCACGTATTCCTCTTCGCGCAGGGACAGGAATTTCGCCCGTACCGCGCGCGCCAGCCCCGGCCAGTCGAGAATCCCGAGGATCACCGAGATGATGAAGAACACCGAGACCGGCCCCCAGTTCGACGGCACCGCCGCCGACAGCGCCAGCCACAGCGGCAGTTCCGGCAGCGAGCGCAGGATCTCGATCACCCGGTTGATCATCCAGTCGATCCGGCCGCCGAAATAGCCGGCGATGGAGCCGAAGCTGATGCCCAGCAGGAACGAGACCGAGATACCGATCAGCCCCACGGTCAGCGACAGCTGCGCGCCGTAGAGGATGCGGCTGAACACGTCGCGGCCGAGCCGGTCGGAGCCCCAGAGGAACAGCGTCGCCCCCTCGGGGGCGCAGAACAGGTGGCGGTCGGTCTCGATCAGCCCGGCCAAGCGATAGGTGCCGCCGGTGCAGAAGAACTCCAGCGGCAGGGGGCGGCTTTCATCCGGCACGAATTTCCACTGGAAGGTTTCCAGGTCCGCCTCGGCCAGGATGGGATAGACGAAGGGGCCCTGGAATTCGCCCTCGTGAAAGAACTTCACGCCCTGTGGCGGGGCATAGAGATGCTCGGACTGGCGTTCGTTGGGCGTATAGGGGGCGATGAACCCGGCGAAGGGCAGCATCAGGTAGCAGATCAGCAGGAAGATCCCGGAAAACAGCCCCAGCTTGTGCTGTCGGAACTTGCGCCAGATCAGCAGCCAGTTGGGCGCGTCGAGGTCGCGCCGTTCCAGGTGCTGGATGCTGGCCTGCGGATCATAGGGGGCGTCGTCCACATAGCGTCCGTCGGTCAACCGGGTCATGCGTCGCGCCCCTCATAGCGGATGCGCGGGTCGAGCAGGACCAGCAGCACGTCGGAAATCATCGTGCCCATCAGGGTCAGCAGGGCAACGAACATCAGCACGAAGGCCGACAGGAACTGATCCTGGGTCTTCAGCGCGGTCAGCAGGGTCGGGCCGATGGTCTGCAGCCCCAGCACCACCGACACCAGCACCGAGCCCGAGACCATCGCCGGCAGCAGGTTGCCGATATCCGCGACAAAGGGGTTGAAGGCGACCCTCAGCGGGTACTTGGTCAGCATGCGGCGCGGGCTCATCCCCTTGGCGATGGCGGTCTCGACATAGGGTTTGCCAAGCTCGTCCAGCATGTTCGCGCGCAGTCGCTGCATCATCGCCGAGGCGCCCGAGGTGCCGATCACGAAGGTCGGCACGATGAGGTGGATCAGGATCGACTTGGCCTTTTCCCAGCCCATCGGTTGCCCCTCGTAGGCGGGGTCCATCAACCCGCCGATCGGCAGGTCGAAATACTTGTGACCGTAGTAGAACAGGATCAGCGCCAGCAGGAAGTTCGGCGTCGCCAGCCCGAGATAGCCGACGAAGGCCGAGGTGTAATCGACCCAGGTCTTGGACTTGGCCGCCGCCAGCACCCCCAGCGGCAGCGCCACCAGATAGACGAAAAGCACGGCGGCGAGGTTGACCAGGACGGTCAGCCAAAGGCTCTCTCCGACGATCTCGGAAACCGGGCGGTCGAACTCGAAAGACCAGCCGAAATTGCCCTGCACCAGCCCGGCGAACCCGTTCGGGCCGGGCATGAAGCCGACCCAGATCATGTATTGCTGCCACAGCGGCCGGTCCAGCGCGTACTCGGTGCGCAGGAATTCGGCCTTGGCGACGCCGGCCTCCTGCCCGCTGGCGCGCAACTCGGCGATCTGGTTCGACAGGTAGTCGCCCGGTGGCAGGTTGATGATCACGAACACCAGAACCGACACCGCCAGAAGCGTGAGCAGCATGGTCGCAAACCGGTAGATCGCATAGCGCAGGATGGGCATTCGCGTCCTCGTCAGCCGTCGTCGGCGAAATAGAATTCATCCGGGCGGTGGATGCCGAAATGCGCCCCCGGATCCCAGGTCCAGAGGCCCTTTTCCGGCACGTTGCGCAGCCGCTTGTTCACCACGATGGGTTGCGGCGCCTCGGCAAGGATGCCGATGCCATAGACCTGCTCGGCGTGGATCTGCAGCATCTCGCGCCAGGCGGCACTGCGCTCCGCGTCCGAGGTTGCCTGTTCCCAGTCGTGGGCAAGCGCCATCAGCCGTTTCGCCGGCTCCATGTCCGGGGGCTCTCCGGCTTCGCCGCCGGTCTGGTAGTACTGGCCCCATTTCGGCCATGCGAGGAATTCCTGCTGGCGCGGCGCAAGGTAGTCGGGCGCGGTATAGGGTTGGGGGATGCCGTTGTCCCAGCCGTACCAGACCGAAGCCATGGAGGTGCCGGCAAACACCCGGTTGCGCAGGATGTCGCGGTCCAGCGGGCGCATCACCAGCCTGACGCCGATCTCGCGCCAGGTGTCGGTGATGATCTGCAGCGCGTTCTCGACCTCCTGCCGTTCGCCGGCGGTTTCGATCACGAATTCCATCGGGCGGCCATCGGGCAGCAAGCGGATGCCGTCGCCCGACCGCTTGTCGAGCCCGGCCTCGTCGAGCAGGCGGTTGGCCTGCTCGGGGTCATACTGGGCCCAGGCTGCCCGCAGTTTTTCGTCGAAGAACGGGCTTTGCGGCAGCACGGTCATCGCGCCCGGCTTGGCCAGCTTGAAATAGAGCGCGCGGTTGATCGTCGCCCGGTCGATGCCCAGCGACAGCGCCCGGCGCACCCGCACGTCGCGCATGACCTCGCGCCAGGCGGGGTCGTTGACGTTCAGGTTGGGATAGATCGCGATCTGCGAGGCGACGCCCGTGGGCCAGAGCAGGGTGCGGTAGTTGCCGCCGTCGGCCTCGCCCTTGCGCAGGATCGAGATGTCGCGGAAATCGAGGCCACGGCCCTGCAGGTCGGTCTCGCCGGCGTTGGCCTTGGCGGCGACCAGGCCACCGGCGACGATCTCCATCTCGACCACGTCGATATAGGGCAGTTGCACGCCCTTGCTGTCGATCCGGTGATAGAAGGGATTGCGCACGAAAAGGTGGCGGATCTTCTTGCCCGAGGTGGCGTTCATCCAGGGCTGCAGGGTGGGCAGCGCGCTGTTGTCGAACTTGTACATGTTGTCGAGCTTGTTGTGCAGCGCGGCCCAGCTCTTGACCCGGGCCTCCTCAACCGCGGCGGCAAGCGCGTCTGGGTCGGCGTATTTCTGGTGATACTGCTTGAGGAAATGCGCCGGGCGAAAGATGAAAGGCGGCCGCGCCTGGGCCAGGGTCTGCAGGAACCCGGGGTTGGGCGCATCCCACTCGAACACCACGGTGGCCTCGTCGGGAAAGCTGACCCGGGGCAATTTGCCCTCGACCCGCAGGAAATCCGGCGGCCCGGCGGGGCTGAGCGCGGGGTTGTTGGCCACGTCCTCCCACCAATAGGCGAAATCGGCCGAGGTAAAGGGCTGCCCGTCCGACCATTTGTGGCCGGGCCGCAGGTGCAGCGTGAAGGCCCGGTTGTCGACGTTCTCGAAACTGTCCAGCAGGTCCGGCGCAAGGTCGTAATTCTCGTCGTAGCCGATCAGCCGGGCATAGCCGTAGACGACCATCTGGCGGATGTCCTTGCTGCGGGTGACCATGGTGCGCAGGGTGCCGCCGGGGGTGCCCGAGTGGCGGCCCTTGGCCTCGAGGTCCACGACCAGGGGCACATCGGGCAGGCGTTCGGCCACCGGCGGCAGGTCGCCGCTGTCGACCTCCTCGCGCCAGAACGCGCTTTCCTGCAGCGGGGGCAGGGCGGCGGCGGCCAGCGGCGCCAACGCGGCGATCAGCGTGGCGGCGGCGATGCGGGTGAAGTTGCGGGGGCGGGACAGCAGACGGTCAGACATGGCAGCGTACCTTGTGGCCGGGTTCCAGTTCGGTGAGAGACGGTATCACGGTATCGGAAAAACGAAAGCCGTCGGGCCAGCTTTCCGGGGCGCCGGCACCGAGCGCGACCAGCTTCAGGTCGATCGGACGGTCGATGTCCGGGGTCGGCTGAGCCGCGATCAGGGCCTTGGTATAGGGATGCTTGGGGTTGTAGAACAGCGTGTCGGGCGGCGCCTGTTCCACCACCAGCCCCTGGCGCATCACCGCCACCTCGTCGGCGATGCGGGCGACCACGGCAAGGTCGTGGCTGATGAACAGGTAGGACAGGCCCATCCGGTCGCGGATGTCCTCCAGCAGGGTCAGGATCTGTTCCTGCACCGAAACGTCGAGCGCCGAGGTTGGCTCGTCGCAGACGATCAGCGAGGGGTCCAGCATCATCGCCCGAGCGATCGACAGCCGCTGGCGCTGGCCGCCCGAAAAGGCATGCGGGTAGCGTTGCAGCATGTCGGGGTTCAACCCGACCTGGCGCAGCATCTCGGCGGCGCGGTCGCGCCGCTCGGTCCGGGTGCCGATGCGGTGGATCTCCAGCGGTTCGGTGAGCGCGTCGAGCACCCGCATCCGCGGGCTGAGCGAGGAATAGGGATCCTGGAACACCATCTGGGCCTGGCGCTGAAACGCGGTGCGCTCGGTGCGGGTCATGTCGTGCACGGCGATCGGGTCGGCCCCCTTGGGGCGGAACAGCACTTCGCCCCCGGGATCGGGCAGTTCTGCCCCCAACGCGATCCGCGCCGCGGTGGTCTTGCCCGAGCCGCTTTCGCCGACGATGGCCAGCGTCTTGCCGCGCGGCAGCTTGAGGTCGATGCCCCGGCAGGCATGGATCAGCACATCGGGCCGCCAGGCCGAGCCGGCGCGCATGGTATAGGTCTTGGAGACCGCCTTCATCTGCAGGATGAGATCCGTATCGGGCAGCGGCGGCGCCAGCTTGGCCTCGGCCGGAATCGCGGGGGCGGCATTGAACAACTGCCGCGTATAGGCATGTGCCGGGGACCGCAGCAGCGGCTCGGCGGCACCGGATTCCATGATCCGGCCGCGATGCATCACCACCACCTGCTCGGCCATGTTGGCCACCACGCCGAGGTCATGGGTGACCAGGATCAGCCCCATGCCGGTTTCCTGCTGCAATTCCTTGATCAGCCCCAGCACCTGCGCCTGGGTGGTAACGTCGAGCGCGGTTGTCGGCTCGTCCGCGATCAGCAGTTCGGGCTTGGCAACCATGGCCATGGCGATCATGGCGCGCTGCCGCATGCCGCCGGACAGTTCGAACGGGTAGGAGCGATAGGCGCGTTCCGGGTCGGGAAAGCCGACCCGGGCGAACGTGTCGAGCACCTGGCGTTTCGCGTCGCTGCCCGAGCCGCTGCGATGCAGCCAGAGCACCTCGCTGACCTGGTTGCCGATCCGGTGCAGCGGCGACAGCGAGCGCATCGGTTCCTGGAAGATCATCGAGACCTGGTTGCCGCGGATGTCGCGCAGGCGGCGTTCGTTCAGGGTGGTGAGGTCGAGCGACTGGCCGCCGCTGTTCAGCGTGACCGTGCCGCTGCGGATCTGCGCGTTGCGCGGCAGGATGCGCAGCACCGCGCGGCAGGTCACCGTCTTGCCCGACCCGGATTCTCCGACCAGCGCCAGCGTCTCGCCCGGCATCACGCGGAAGTTGACGTCGCGGACCACCGCGTCGTCGCGACCGAAGCCGATGCTCAGGTTCTCGACGGACAGCAGCGGCGTCATCCGGTCTGCCCCGAACGGCCGATCATTGGTGAAAACAAACCTTTACCCCCAGAGGACCCTTGTCGGTACCATCGCGTGGCGACCCCCGTTTAGTCAAACCCCAATTGCCCAATGTCACCGGACCATCGCAAATGGCTGCGCGCCCGGGCTACACATCTGCCGGCGGATTTGGCATGAGGGGGCAGTCATCGCCGCAAGGAGTTCCCGGATGAGCCGACTGGATGTTTTCATCGACCGCATGGTGTCGCAACGCGCCTGTCTGGATTTCGCCATCGCCGAGACCGCCGCAATGCCGGGGCCGGCGTTCGAACTGGGGCTGGGCAACGGGCGCACCTATCACCACATGCGCGAAAAGATCGTCGGGCGGGACATCTACGTGTTCGAGCGCGCCATCGCCTCGAACCCCGCGTCGACACCGGACGAGGCCTTTACCATCCTTGGCGACGTGATGGAGACCCTGCCGCAGACGTTGGAGAGGTTCGGCGCCACCGCCAGCCTGATCCACGCGGACCTGGGCGGCCACAACCTGAAGAAAAACGACCTTTTTGCCCACAAGGTCTCGCCGCTGATCGAGCCGCTTCTGGCCAAGGGCGGGTTGATGGTGTCCTCCGACCGGATGTATTTCGACGCGCTTGAGGAACTGCCGCTGCCCGAGGGCGCGGTGCCGGGGCGGTGTTTCGTCTATCGCAAGTAGACCGGACCCAAGCAGATCGGGCGCAAATAGACCGGGCATCGGCCCCTTGGGACATCGAGGAATGGGCGTATCAGGACCTTCGGGCGCTTGCCCCGGCTTCTGGCACAGGCTTTAACGCATATGTCGCTCAGTGGCGTTAGTGCTGGCGGCAGGACAATTCAGGAGGTCGAGCCGATGCTCACGGCAGCCATGCACAACGTACCCTTCGACCAGCTCGAAATCGGGATGGAGGCGGCGCGAACCCGGACCTTGCAGGCCGAGGATCTGTTCGTCTTTGCCAATAGTTCGGGCAACGTGAACCCGATGCACCTGCCGGACGAGGATGGCGATGGCGATGGCAAGCCCGAGGCGGTGGCGCCGGGAATGTGGGTCGCCTCGCTGATCTCGGCGGTGCTGGGCTGTGACCTGCCCGGGCCGGGCACGCTGTACCATTCCCAGACCCTGCGGTTTCTGCGCCAGGCGAATGCGGGCGACACCCTGACCGTCAAGGTGCGGCTGACCGCCAAGGCCCCGGATCGGCTGGTGAGTTTCGATACCTGGATCGAGACTGCGGCGGGCGAGCGTGTCCTGGAGGGTGAGGCACAAGTCTATGCCCCGGAAAAACCGATGAGCTTCGCACCCGAGGATCTGCCGGGCCTGACCCTGCAACGGCATGTGCATTTCGACCGGCTGCTGAGCATGGCCGAACCGTTGCCGCCGATCCCCACCGCCGTCGTGGCCCCGGAAAAGCCCGATGCGCTGGCCGGCGCGATCCTGGCTGCCCAACATACGCTGATCCACCCGATCCTGATCGGCCACGCCGAGCGCATCGCCGAGGCCGCCGAGGAAGAGGGGATCGACTTGGCCCCTTACCGCATCGTCGATGTGCGCGATCACCGGCTGGCGGCGCAGGAGGCTGTGCGCATGGTGCTGGCGCGGGAGGCGGCGGCGCTGATGAAGGGGCATCTGCACACCGACATCCTGCTGAGCGAGGTGGTCAAGCGCGACGGCGGGCTGCGCAAGGGCGGGCGGCGGCTGAGCCATGTTTTCGTGATGGATGTGCCGGGGCTCGATCACCTGCTGATGGTAACCGATGCGGCGATCAACATCTCGCCCGATCTCAAGGTCAAGGCCGACATCGTGCAGAACGCGATCGACCTGGCGCATGCGCTGGGCATGGCCGAGCCCAAGGTGGGCGTGTTGTCGGCGGTCGAGGTGATCAACCCGGCGATCCCCTCGACGCTCGATGCCGCCGCGCTGTCGAAAATGGCCGAGCGCGGCCAGATCACCGGCGGGCTGGTCGACGGGCCGCTGGCAATGGACAACGCGATCAACATCGGCGCCGCGGCGACCAAGGGCATCCGCTCGCTGGTGGCGGGCCGGGCCGAGATCCTGGTCGCGCCCAATATGGAATCGGGCAACATGCTGGCCAAGGAGTTGACCTTTCTGGCCCATGCCGAGGCCGGGGGCGTGGTGATGGGCGCCAAGTGTCCGATCATCCTGACCAGCCGGGCCGATGACGACCAGGCGCGGCTGGCGTCCTGCGCGGTGGCCGCGCTTTATGCCGATCATGTGGCGGGGGGCGCATCATGAGCGTGATCCTGACGCTGAACGCCGGCAGTTCCTCGATCAAGTTCGGGGTGCACGAAACCGGCGACGAGCCGCCGCTGCTGGCCTCGGGGCAGGTGGAAAACCTCGGCCCGCTGGCCCGGCTGAAGGTCAAGGGCGAAGCGGCGCGCGAGATTGGCCCGGCCGATCACGCGGTGGCGCTGCGCGCGATCCTGGACGCGCTTTCGCCGGTGCTGGAGGGGCGCAAGGTCCTGGGCGTCGGGCACCGGATCGTGCATGGCGGCAAGAGGTTCGGTGACCCGGTGCGGCTGACAACGGAGGTGATCGACCAGCTGCGCACGCTGGAGCCGCTGGCGCCGCTGCACCAGCCGCATAACCTCGCCGCCGTCGACGCGGCGCGCGTGGCCTTTCCCGAGGCGCTGCAACTGGGGTGTTTCGATACCGCCTTTCACCGCGGGCACCCGTTCGTCAATGACGCCTTCGCGCTGCCGCTGCGGTTCTACGAACAGGGCGTGCGCCGCTACGGGTTCCACGGGCTGAGCTATGATTACATCACCTCCTGCCTGCGCAAGGACTGGCCGGAGCTGGCCAAGGGCCGGGTGGTGGTGGCGCACCTGGGCAACGGCGCCTCGATGTGCGCGATCAAGGACGGGCACAGCGTCGGCTCGACGATGGGGTTCTCGGCGCTGGATGGCTTGCCGATGGGCACCCGCTGTGGTCAGCTTGATCCGGGCGTGCTGCTGTACCTGATGGCTCAGGGCATGGGCGCGCCGGAGATCGAGCGCATCCTCTACCATGAGAGCGGGCTCAAGGGGCTGTCGGAGATCAGCCATGACATGCGCACGCTGCTGGCCAGCGACGATCCGCGCGCGGCGCAGGCGGTGGAGTATTATGTCTTTCGTCTGCGGCGCGAACTGGGGGCGATGGCCGCCGTTCTGGGCGGGCTGGACGGCGTGGTGTTCACCGGCGGTATCGGCGAACACGCCGCCCCGATCCGCGCCCAGGTGCTCGAAGGGATGGAATTCCTCGGGCTCGGTCTGGATGCCGGGGCGAACGACAAGGATGCCACGCAGATCGGCACCGGCCCGGTCGAGGTTCTGGTGATCCCCACCGACGAGGAGCGGGTGATCGCCCGCGCGGTGAGCAAAGCGCTGGAATAAGGCCCGGCCAGTGCCCGGGCGAAACAGGGAATGCAACATTTGCATGGCACCGGGACGTTCCGTCATCCGGACAAGACAGGCTTACGCATGGGCATCCCCGCGTCTATCCTGACCCGAACAGGAGGAGACCGCATGATATTCTACGATTGTTCCACCGCGCCCAACCCGCGCCGGGCGCGCATGTTCATCGCCGAAAAGGGTTTGGAGATCGAGACCCGCGATGTTTCCATCGCGAAGGGAGAGCAGCTTTCGCAGGACTTCCTCGCGGTCAATCCGCGCGGCACGATCCCGGTGCTGGTCACCGATGACGGCACGGTGCTGTCCGAGAACCTCGGCATCGCCGCCTATCTGGAGGCGGCGTTTCCCGAGCCACCGCTGATGGGGGTTACGCCTGAGGAAAAGGGGCTGGTGATGATGTGGAACGCCATCGTCGAACAGCAGGGCGGGATGCCGATCGCCGAGGTGCTGCGCAACACCAACCCCCACATGAAGGGGCGCGCCATTCCCGGCCCACAGGATTTTGAGCAGATCCCCGAACTGGCCGAGCGGGGCCGCGCCCGCGTCGGGTTCTTTTTCGACCAGTTGGAGGAGCGGTTGCAGCACAGCCCATGGCTGGCGGGGGAGCGGTTCACGCTGGCCGATATCACCGGCTTTGTCTTCGTCGATTTCGCGCGGGTGATCCGCGCCCGCATCCCCGAAGACAACAGCGCCACGCTGGATTGGTTCGACCGGATCAAGGCGCGACCCAGCGCGGCGCTGTAGTCAGGCGCACGTCAGGTCAGGCGCTGTAGCACGGCGTCGGCCTGATCGCGTACCTTGCGGGCCGCCTCCATGCGCACCGGACCATAACCGCGGATCTCCATCGGGGCAGCGAGGACTTCGGTGAATTCCTCTTCGCGATCAGCGCTGTAGCGGGTGGCGATGCTATCGAGTGCATCCTCGTACCAGGTGAGCAGGTCGCGGTGCAACCGGGCTTCTTCGTGGTAGCCGAACGGGTTGAACGGCGTGTTCCGCAGCCCTTTCATCCGTGCCAGCAGGCGGAATCCGGCGCCCATCCACGGGCCGAACTTGCGCTTGAGCGGGCGGCCGCGGGCATCCTTTCGCCGGTTCAGCAGCGGCGGGGCGAGGTGGTAGTTGACCTTGAAATCGCCTTCGAACTGCTGGTTCAGCTCTTCCTCGAACCGGCGGTCGGCCATCAGGCGGGCGACCTCGAACTCGTCCTTGTAGGCCATCAGCTTGAACAGCGACCGGGCCGCAGCGCGCAGCAGATCCTCCGAGGCGCCGGGGCATTTTGTACGAAAATCGGCCAGTTTCGTACGGTAGCGTTCCGCATAGGCCGCGTCCTGGTAACCGGCCAGGAAATCGGCGCGCCGGTCGATCATCTGATCGAGGGTTTCCGTGGGCGCCTCCTCTTCCCGATAGGCCGCCTCGAGCTGCTCCGGCGCCTCGGCCATGATCCGGCCGATGGCAAAGGCGGCGCGGTTGGCCTCGGCCTGCACCCCGTTCAGCAGGATCGCCTGGCCCAGTGCGGCGGCGCTGACCGGCACCAGCCCCTTTTGCCAGGCAAAGCCCAGCATCATGACATTGGCAAAGACGGAATCGCCCAACAGCTTTTCCGCTGCCGCGTTGGCATCAAAAGCCGAGAGGTTTTGCGCGCCGATCACGCTGGCGATCACCTGTTCGCGGGCGTCGGGTTTCAACTGTGCGTCGCGCTGCAGCACCAGGTCGCCGGTGGGCATCTCGGCCCGGTTCAGCACCATGCGGGTGCCGGGGCGGTAATGGGCGCTGGCCTTGGGGGCGGAGCTGACGACGATATCGCAGCCGATCACCGCGTCGGCGGCACCGGGGCCGATCCGCACCTGGTTGATCGCTTCGGGCGCCGTGCCCAGACGAATATAGCTGAGCACGGTGCCGAATTTCTGCGCGAACCCGGTGAAGTCGAGCACCGAACTGCCCTTGCCCTCCAGATGCGCGGCCATGGTGATCAGGGCGCCGACGGTCACCACGCCGGTGCCGCCGACGCCGGTGACCAGCAGATCGAAGGGGGAGTCGAGCGCGGGCAGGTCGGGGGCGGGCAGGGTGCCCTCCAGCCCGAGGAAATCCAGATCGGCCGCCGCGCGTTTGCGCCGGGTGGCGCCCTCGACGGTGACGAAGCTGGGGCAGAAACCGTTCAGGCAGGAGAAATCCTTGTTGCAGGAATTCAGGTTGATCTTGCGCTTGCGGCCCAGCGGGGTTTCGCGCGGCTCGACGCTGAGGCAGTTGGACTCAACTGAGCAATCGCCGCAGCCTTCGCAGACTAGATCGTTGATCCATGCGAACCGCTTCGGGTCGTCCATGGTGCCGCGCTTGCGTCGGCGGCGTTTCTCGGTGGCGCAGGTCTGTTCATAGATCAGGACGGTGACACCGGGGATCTCGCGCAGCTCGCGCTGCACCGTGTCCATCTCGGCGCGGTCGTGGAACGTGGTGTCGGCGGGGAAATCGCCATGTCGGAACTTGCCGATATCATCCGAGACCAGAGCGATGCGTTGCACCCCCTCGGCGCGGCAGGTCTGGGCGATGCCATGGACGCTGACCGGGCCGTCGACGGGCTGGCCGCCGGTCATGGCGACGGCGTCGTTATACAGGATCTTGTAGGTGATGTTGGTGTTTGCCGCGACCGCCTGCCGGATGGCGAGACTGCCGGAGTGATACCAGGTGCCCTCGCCCAGGTTCTGAAAGATATGCTTGCCGCCGGTGAACTTGCTGGCCGCCACATGCGGCACGCCCTCGCCGCCCATCTGGGCATAGCCATAGGTTTCGCGGTTCATCCAGCTGGCCATCACGTGGCAGCCGATACCGCTGGCTGCGCGCGAGCCTTCGGGCAGCTTGGTCGAGGTGTTGTGCGGGCAGCCCGAGCAGAAATAGGGCGTGCGGTTGGCCCCCGCGACATTGAGCAGGGTGGGCGGGGTGTCGGTAAGGGCCTCGGCCTTTTGCGGCAGGTTTTCGTCGGGAAAGAACCGGTCGAGCCGGTCGGCGACGATGGGCGCCAGCATCAGCGGATCAAGCTCGCCCGTCCAGGGGATCAGCGGCGCGCCCTTGCTGTCGTATTTTCCGACCATCTTCTCGGGCTTGTGCCCGGGCCAGTCATAGAAATACTCCTTGAACTGGCTCTCGATGATGCCGCGCTTTTCCTCGACCACCAGTACCTCGCGCTTTTCGCGCACGAATTCCAGCGCGTCGCGCCGCGCCAGTGGCCAAACCATGCCGACCTTGTAGATGTCGATGCCGAGGCGGCGGCAGGCGGATTCATCCAGGCCCAGAAGGCGCAGCGCTTCCATCAGGTCGAGATGGCCCTTGCCGGTGGTGACGAAGCCGAACCGCGCGTCGGGGATGCCATAGATCGCGCGGTCGATCGGGTTGGCCTCGACAAAGCTTTCGACCGCGCGCAGCTTGTGCTGGATGCGGGTCTCGATCTCGGCGCTGGGCAGATCGGCGGCGCGCACGTGCAGCCCGCCGGGGGGCAGGTCGAGCGGGGGCAGGGTAAAGGCGCGGTCGGGCCGCAGCGTGACCGAGCGGGCCGATTCCACGGTTTCCGAGATCGCCTTGAACCCGACCCAGGTACCGGAATAGCGCGACAGCGCCAGCCCGTATTCGCCGTATTCGAGATATTCCTCGACCGAGGCGGGGTTCAGCGTGGGCATGAACCAGGCCATGAAGGCGACGTCGCTTTGATGCGGCATCGAGGAGGAGACGCAGCCGTGATCGTCGCCGGCGACCACCAGCACGCCGCCCTTGGGGGCGCTGCCATAGGCGTTGCCGTGTTTCAGCGCATCGCCGGAGCGGTCAACGCCCGGTCCCTTGCCGTACCACATGGAGAACACGCCGTCGTATTCGCACGCGGGATCGAGGCTGGCCTGCTGCGCGCCCAGAACGGCAGTGGCGCCGAGATCCTCGTTCACGGCAGGCATGAAGGTGATGCGGTCGGCCTCGAGCCGTTTGCGCGCGCGCCATAGCTCCAGGTCGAGCCCGCCCAGCGGCGAGCCGCGATAGCCCGACACGAACCCGGCGGTGTTCAGCCCGGCGTCGCGGTCGCGGCGGGCCTGGTCCATCATGATCCGCGCCAGCGCCTGGGTGCCGGTCAGAAAGACGCGGCCCGAGGTATGGGTGTAGCGGTCGTCGAGTTGATAGGTGCGAAACCCGGTGTCCTGCTTGGTCATGGCGCGTGCCCCCTGGCGAATGTGATGGGGTGCAATCATGGTCCGCTGACGGCGGAAAAATGTTTCAGATTTTGTGGCATTTGGCAGAATTTCGGTTAAGTCATTCATTGAGGTGGCTATTGATGAAACAGGAAACCGGGCATGGATCTGGATCGGCGCGATATCAAACTGCTGCGGCTGTTGCAGGAGGATTGCAGACGCTCGAACGCGGAACTGGCCGAGGCGGTGGGCATGTCGGCCTCGGCCCTGTGGCGGCGGGTGCGGGCGCTGGAAGAGGCCGGGGTGATCGAACGCTATGGCGCGGTGGTCGATCCCGGCGAGATGGGATTGGGCTTCGAGGCGATCGTGCATGTGCATCTGACCCGCCACGATCCGGACCGGATCGTCGAGTTCATCCGCGCGGTCGAGGCCAGCGCCGAGGTGCAGGAATGCTATGCCACCACCGGGCAGGCCGATTACCACCTGCGGGTGCTGTGCCGCGATCTGGAGGCCTATAACCGGTTCCTCGAGGGGTTCTTGTTCCGGTTGCCGGCGGTGAACAGCGCCCAGACCAACGTGGTTTTGCGCACGATCAAGCGAAACCGCCCGGTGACCCGCTAGCACTGTTCCTGTTTTCGCAACGGTTTGTGAGCGTTGAATGGATTGTTCAGGGCCTGCGCGCCCGACCGAATACCCAGGTCCTGTTAACAAAATTTCCTTGCTTCAAATGGTCGCGCTGCGTGAAGATGCATTCCAAGGGCAAGTTTTTTGTTTCATTCGCCCGATCAGGGGGCAGAGACTTGAAGTTGTACAAGGTCTCGTCGTTGTTTCGGCGCCGTGTTTCGGTGCCTTTGGCCGCATGCGTCGCACTGGTGGGCGCATTGGGCTGCGGCGTGCCCGCCGCGCGGGCCGAGATCGACCCGCTGGATGCCCCGCCGGAACGGGTCCTGTTCGCGGAAGGGGATACCATTCGCGGCATCGTCGGCACCTATCTCAGCGATCCCGATCTCTGGCCCGTGGTGCTGGCGCTGAACAACATCGCCTCGCCCGCCGACCTGGTTCCGGGGGTCGAACTGGCCCTGCCGGTGCGGCAGGTGTTCGCCGCCGACAGCGCGCTGATGGCGTCGCTTCAGGCGATCCAGAGGGCCACCGCCGAGGGTGCGCGGATCTTTGCCCCGAGCCAGATCGGCAGCGCCATCGAGAACCGCGATACCGCCGTGTCCCGGCGCGAGCACGGCGAATGGCGGCAGGTGGTCAGCTTCTCCGGGGTGGCCTCGGGGTTTGCCGAGGAGGCGCTGGAGATTTCCATCGCGCAGCGGGACCGCGCCGCGGAGGCGGTGGTCTCGGACGTGCAGGGGCGGGTCGAGGGGCGTGCGCCCTCGGAGCCGCGTTGGTCGGATCGTGAGACCAACGACATCCTCGTGGAGTACGAGCGGCTGCGCACGCTGTCCAATTCCACCACGCAGGTGACGTTCCGCGATCTCAGCCGGTTGCGGCTCAATCCCAATTCCAACGCCACGATCCAGCGGATGCGCTCGGACCCGTTGACCGGGGGAGAGGTGACCAAGGTGTCGCTGGCCGAGGGCGATTTCTATGCGCTGCTGAACCAGCTGTCGGACAAGACCGCCTTTGAAATCGAGGTGCCGGGGGTAGAGACCACCACCAATTCCTCTGATTTCTGGATCAAGAACGACGCCAGCGGCGCGCGGTTCGTCAACTATGACACGCCCGGGCTGGAGATCGCGCGGGGCGGCGAGAGCATCCTGGTCGGCGAGAACGAGGGGGTGGTGCTGACTGGGGCCGGGGCGCAGCGGGCGCAGGTGTTGCAAAGCCCGATCGTGATCGCCCCGCCGGTGGGGGCCGTCATCTATACCGCGTCGGCGGCGCTGGACTGGGAGGTGCTGGAGGGCGCCGAGGCCTATTGGCTGGAGGTGGCCGCCGATCCGGGGTTCAACCAGATGAAGATTTCCGAGTGGGGCATCGGGGAGGTCGGGTTCCGGGCCGAGGGGCTGGCGCCGGGGCGGTATCACTGGCGGGTGGCGGCGCTGGACCAGCTGGGTCTGCCCGGAGAGTGGAGCACGCCGCGCGACTTTACCCTGCGGGTGGACGATACCCCGCCGTTCCTGACGTTGCTGTCGCCGGCGGACGGGGTGATCCTGACCGCGCCGCAGACCGAGGTTCTGGGCGCGTCGGAGCCGGAGGCGCGGCTGAGCCTGAACGGGGCGCCGCAGGAGATGGCGGGCGACGGCAGTTTCCTTGCCGGCCTGCCGCTGCAACCGGGGCCGAACCAGATCACCGTGGTCGCCACCGATCTTGCCGGCAACGAGAGCCGCCGCAGCCTGAGCGTGGTCTATCGTCCGGCGGCGGCGGTCGAGATCACGCTGGCCGCCGGCATTCCGCGCGTCGACGGCGCGCTTGCGGCGCGGGCCGATATTCTGTCGGTGCGGGGCCGTGCCACCGGTGAACCCGGTGCCGAGGTGGTGGTGCGCGACGCGGGGGGCACCGAGGTGCTGCGCACCCGGCTGGCGACCGACGGCGGGCTGGGCTTCACCGTGCCGGTGGACGCGGCGCCGCGCGACTATCGGATCGAGGTGCTGGCACCGGGCGGCGCGGTCGAGGGCACGCTCGCGTTCGCCGCGCTGAGCGACCGGACCCCGCCGGAGATCACGCTGGACGTGCCGCCGCCGCGCGCCACCGGCGAGGACGTGGTGCAGGTCTCCGGCAGCATCGGCGATGCGGCGCGGCTGGAGCTGGACGGCACCGAGGTGCCGCTGGTGGACGGTCGGTTCGACCTGACGCTGACCCTGCAGCCGGGCGAGAACAGCTTTGAACTGGCGGCCAGTGATGCGGTGGGCAACGTGGCGCTGACGCCGCTGCGGTCGCTCTATGACATCGACCCGCCGGAAATCCTGCGGGTCGAGCTGGGTCGTCCGCAGGGGCCGGGCGGGCCGATCGAGATCCTGGCCGAGGCGCGGGACGTCAGCGGGCTGCGGAAGACCGCGCCCTTTGTCATCGCCATCGACGGGGTCGAGGTGGACGGGTTCCTGCGCTGTGACAGCGCGACCGGGCTGTGCCGGGCCAACCTGCCGCCCGAGCCGGGGTCATTGGACCTGATCGAACTGGTTATCGAGGATTATGCCGGAAACGCGGCGTTTGAGTAACGACAGGCCGGTCGCCCGCGCGCGACCCGGTAACGGAGGACGACGAATGCGGATCGCACGGATGTGGACGGTGGCGCTGCTGGGGCTGGTCATGCTGGCCGATGCGGGAGGCGTCCAGGCCCAGGCCGCGCCACCGGAAGAGGGTCTTCTGGTGGTGTACGGGCGCCGCGCGGCCAGCCGCGAGGGGGATGTCGATCACCGCGAGCAGATCTTCTTCAGCCTGCCCGCCGACCTGCGCGACCGGGTGTACCTGCGGCTCTATGATCCCGAGACCGGCGGAACCGGGGATTTCACCTATGGCGGCAGCGCGGATTCGGAGACCACCTTTCGCCTGTTCGGCGGCGAGGGGGCCTTTACCGCCGCCGCGCGACCGGAACCTGTGGCCGACGGGGCGCGCGCGGCGCGGATCGACTTTGTCCCGGTGACGGGGCCGGGCAAACTGCTGAAGGAGAAAAGCTGGCGCAACGAGGCGGAGACCGACAACCGGTGGGTCAACCTGACCGCCGTGCGCGCGCGGCAGGGTGAGGTGATGGGCGAGCGGGCCTATTTCCGGCTCGACGTGCAGGGGACCGAGGGCAACGACGGCAACAGCTATTCGCTGGGGCTGAGCCTGTCGCGCGACCGCGACCGTCCGCCCGAGGGGCTGGAGATCTTTGCCTATCGGCCGACCGTGCGCTGGTCGGCGGCCAACCCGGCGACGCGGGTGCGCTTTGCCCACGCGGGCGGGCCGGTGACGGTGCAGAGTTTCGACGGCGCGAATGGCGAATTGACGGTGGTCACTGATTTCGAGGACCTCGGCCTGCGGATTTCCGGCCAGGACTTCTGGACCTCGGACAGCGTGGAGGCCGAAGCCGGCGACCTCGCGGTCAGCCTGCTGGGCGGGTTCGAGGCGCCTAATGACGTCACCATCGCGTTATTCGACGCCGAAGGTGCGCCGGTGCCTCTGCAGATGCCGCCCGAACGCGCACCGGTGCCGGCCCGGCCTACGGCGGTGGGCAGCGCGCGGCCGCTGGCCGATTGCCGCTCGGTCGCCTTTGACGCCAGCGCCTCAAGCGGCGGCGCGCTGTTGTCCTACCTGTGGGATTTCGGCGACGGCAGCCGCGCGCAAGAGCCGGTGATCGTCCATCGCTATGACACGCCGGGCCGTTATACCGCCCGGTTGGAGGTGGTCGAGGACGGCACCCGCCCCGGTCGCAGCAAGGCCTTGGAACTGCCGGTGCATGTGCGCAACGCGCCGGTGGCAGTGCCGGGGCCCGACGTCGTGGTGGCGCCGGGAGAGCCGGTGGATTTCGACGGCAGCGCCTCGCAACCCTCGGACAGTCCGATCAACCGCTATCGCTGGAGCTTCGGCGACGGCACCGTGGCCGAGGGCGCGCGCGCCAGCCATGTCTATGCCACGCCGGGCCAGTACCGCGCGGTGCTGCGGGTCGAGGATGGCGTCGCGCACCCGTGCAACTTCGGCGTCGAGACGCGGCGGGTGACCGTTAACTTTCCCCCCGTGGCCGAGGCCGGGGCGGATCAGCAGGCGGTGGTCGGCCAAGAGGTGATCTTCAGTGCCGGGGCGAGCTATGACATCGACGGGCTGATCGACGCCTATGCCTGGGACATGGGGGATGGCACCGTTCTGGAGGGCGAGACCGTCACCCACCGGTTCACCGGCTCGGGCGCCTACACCGTGACGCTGCGGGTGAGTGATGACAGCGGCGTGGCCAACGAAACCGCGCTGGATCGTATGACGGTGGTGGTCAACGCGCCGCCGGAGCCGCGTTTCGACATCCCCGAGCGGCCGGTCTCGGTGTCGGAGATCGCCACGCTGGATGGCTCGAGTTCCGCCGATGCGGACGGGCAGATCCTGTCCTATATCTGGGATTTCGGCGACGGGGCCACCGGCGAGGGGCAGGTGGTGAACTATGCCTGGACCGAGGCCGGCGCCTTTACCGTGACGCTGACCGTGATCGACGACAGCGGCACCGCCTCGGCGTTGCAAACCACCTCGCGCGTGGTGCGGGTGGATGCGGCGCCGGTGGCCGAGGCCGGGCCGGACCAGTTCGTGACCGCCAGCGTGGTGCAGTTTGACGGCGGTGCCTCGACCGATGCGGATGGCGCCGTGACAAGCTGGGAGTGGGACTTCGGCGACGGGGCGCGCGCCAGTGGGCAAAAGGTGGAACATGCCTATGAGCGCGCGGGCGTCTACGAGGTGGCGGTGGTCGTGCGCGACGACAGCGGTGCGCCGCTGAACATGGACCGCGACACCCTGCGGGTGGTGGTGAACGCCACGCCGATCGCCGATGCGGGGCCGCCGCAGGTGGTGGCGCCGGGCGAGGAGTTCGTTTTGTCCGGGCGCGCCTCGCTCGATCCGGACGGGGCAATCGCGGCGTACATTTGGCGCTTTCCCGACGGCAGCGAGAAGAGCGGGGTGCGGGTGGCGCATGCGCTGGACACGCCGGGGCTGCACCGGATCGGACTGACCGTGTCGGACAATTTCCGCGGCGGTGCGGCGCAGGATGAATCCGAAGTGCTGATCACCGTCAACGCGCCGCCGGTGGCGGTGGCGGGGGCCGACATGCTGATCGCGCCGGGCGACAGCGTGACCTTTGACGCGCGGCAGTCCTTCGACCCCGACGGCCGGCTGGTGGGCTATCGCTGGGCGTTCGACGACCTCGGCAATCCGCTGGATGCGCCGACGGTGGAGCGGGCCTATGTCACGCCGGGGGTGTGGTCGGCGCAGCTTGTCGTCACCGATGACAGCGGCGTGGCCAACGGCACCGCCAGCGACGACGTGACGATCCGGGTGAACCACGCGCCGCAGGCCGAGGCCGGCCCGGCACAGACGGTCGAGCGGCTTTACGTCGCGTTTGACGGCTCGGGGTCCTCTGATGCGGATGGCGATGCGTTGATCTATCGCTGGGACTTTGGCGACGGGTCGCCTCCGGGCTTTGGCGCGCAGGCCTCCCATGCCTATGCCCGGCCGGGGGTCTACCCGGTGACGCTGCGGGTGGATGATGGCACCGGGCTGTCCAATGCGCGGGCGATCGACGCCACCACGGTCAAGATCCGGGCCCGCCCGATGGCCGAGGCGGGTGGCAACCGGGATGTCTGTTCGGGTGAGCCGATCCTGTTCGACGCCTCCGACAGTGTCGATCCCGATGGCGGGTTGTTGCTCTATTCCTGGGATTTCGGGGACGGCAGCACCTCGGACCTGATCAACCCGACAAAGACCTATGAGCTTCCGGGCGTCTACCCGGTGACGCTGCGGGTGCGCAACGAGACGGGCACCGAGTACGGCAGCGGGCTGGACCGGATCGCCGCGCTGGTGCGCGAGGGGCCGATCGCGGATGCGGGCGAGGATCTTCAGGTCTGTGCCAATACCAAGGTGCGGTTCGACGGGTCCGACTCCACCGACGCGGACGGGGCGGTCAACGCCTTTAGCTGGACCTTCGGCGATGGCGGCACCGGCAGCGGCGATACGCCCGAGCATATCTTTACCCGGCCGGGCACCTTCACGGTGACGCTGACCATCACCGGAGAGGCACAGGGTGCCTGCAGCCCGCTGGACACCGACACCACCGAGGTCGTTGTGCTGCCCGCGCCCGAGCTTTCGGTGGAGGGACCGGAGCGGACGGCGGCGGGCGCGCCCACCAGCTTTGCGGCGATGGTATCCGAGACAGGCGGCGGAACCGCGACCCGGTTTTCGTGGGATTTCGGTGACGGCACCACGGTGGAGGGCCCCGAGGTCGACCATGCCTGGGCCGCGCCGGGGGCCTATACGGTGACCCTGCGCACCGAACTGGACGGCGGCAGCGCGGGCTGCGGCGAATTGGAGGCGGTCCGCCGCGTGGTGGTCAATGCCGCGCCGGAGCCGCTGATCGACGGGCCGGTCACGCTTGCCGTCGGGCAAGAGGCGACTTTCGACGCCAGCCAGTCGGCGGACAGCGACGGCGCGATCACCGGCTATGGCTGGGATTTCGGCGATGGGAGCACGGCCAGCGGCGTGCAGGCGGCGCATCGCTTTGACCAGCCGGGCAGCTATGAGGTGCTGCTGACGGTGCGCGACGATGCAGGTGTCGACAACAGCGCCGCGAGCGTGGTTTCGCAGGTGACGGTGCGGCCGATGCCGGTGGCCAACTTGAGTGCGCCGCCGCCGGTCTGCCCGGCGGAACCGGTGCTCTGGACGGTGGACGCCGCGCCCGAGACCCAGGTGCGCTGGATGTTCAGCGACGGGCACGCCGCCGAGGGGGCAGAGGTGCGCCATACCTTCAGCCGGCCGGGCCTGTTTCCGGTGCAGGTGACACTCGACGATGGGGCCGGTCTGCTCAGCAGCCGCTCGAGCGAGGAGGTCTATGCAAGGGTGAATGCCGCGCCTTCGGCGCTGGCCGGACCCGACCGGGTGGTCTGCCCGGGCGAAACCGTGGTCTTTGACGCCGGCCCGTCGACCGACCTGGACGGCATGTTGACCGGCTATGACTGGGCGTTCAGCGACGGGGTGACGTTGAGCGGGGCGCGCGTCGAGCGCAGCTTTGACGGGCCTGGCGCGCTGGAGGTCCGGTTGACGGTGCGCGATGACAGCGGCGCGGCAAGCTGCGACAGCGGCAGCGACAGCGCCCGCATCCTGGTCAACGCGCCGCCCGTCGTGGATGCCGGGCCGGACCGCGAGGTGCCGGTGGGGGCCGCGCATGACGTGGTCCGTTTCGATGCCAGCGGGGCGCGCGATCCGGACGGGCAGGGCGTGCAGGTGGCCTGGCAGTTCGGCGACGGGGCCGGGGCCTCGGGTGCGGTGGCGCGGCATGGCTATGCGGCGCCGGGCGCCTATACGGTGACGGTCGAGGCGCGCGATACCACCGGGCTGGCCTGTGGCGTGGGCCGCGACACGGCGGTGATCACCGCGCGCCTGCGCGAGGAATAGGCGCACATGCGGTTTCCCCTGCGCCTGAAGTTCTTCGTGTTCGCGTCGCTTCTGGCGGTGGTGCCATTGGCGATGGTCGGTCAGAACCTGACGCAACTGGCCCGCGACGAGCTGAAAAGCGCGGCCAACGAGGATCTGACCTCGGTCGCGACCGAGCTGCGCGGCGCCTTTGACAACAGCTTCCAAGGGCGCTGGCTGACGCCGCTGATGGTGATCCGCAACGGCATCGACAGCGCCGAGCTGGGGGTGCCGCAAAAGGTGTCCTTGCTGACCCTGGGGTTGGAGCAGTTGCCGCAGGTGGTGGCGTTGCAACTCTCGGTGCAGGGCTCGGCGGTGCCGATCCTGGTCACCAACGAGGGGTTCGCGGGCAAGCTGGCACAGGCCGGGCTTGACCCGGTGAAGACGCTGGCCACCCCGCCTGACCTGATCAAGGCGATCGGGGAAACCGGGCAGTTCGGCCGCCCGGTGATCGGACGGCTGGCGGAAACCGGTGACTGGATCGCCACGCTGGCGCTGCCGCTGAGCACCACGATCGCCGGGCGACAGGTAACCATGGCGGCCAAGATCGACCTGTCGGAGCTGGGCGAGATGGTGCGCCGCCATCCCTTTGCCCAGCGGGGGGAGATCAGCGTGGTCGACCAGGCCGGGCGGCGGGTGCTGGCGGGCGCGCCGGAGCTTTTGACCGACCGGCAGATCGTCGCCTCGGCGCTGCCGCTGATCGTGGCGGGGGCGCGGGCCGACGCGCTGGAACCCTACGTGCGGCCGGGCGGCACCGCGATGCTGGGGGCCTATGCCTTTCCCGACTGGTTCCCCTGGGCGGTGATCACCGAGTTGAGCGAGGACAGCGCCTATGCGGTGGTCAACGCCATCACCCGGCAGATCCTGATCGTCGGCCTGGTCGGCTTTGTCATCGCCGGCCTTGGCGCACTGGTCTTTGCCCGTCGCCTGACCGGGCCGATCCTGAAGATCGGCGCGGTGGCCGAACGGGTGGGAGAGGGGGACTTCGCGGCGCGGGTCGAGGGCGTGCGCGCCCGCGACGAGATCGGCGATCTCGCCGAGCGGTTCAACCGGATGATCGGCGAATTGGGCGAGCGGCTGGAACTGATGAAATTCGTGTCGCGCGGTACCGTCTCGGCGATCCAGAGCGCCGACCAGGCGGGCATGCACCGGGGCGGCGAGCGGCGGCGAGTTTCGGTCATCTTCACCGATATCCGTGGTTATACCGAGTTTTCCGAGCGCGTCGCGCCCGAGGTGGTGATCGAGGCGCTCAACAGCTATTTCGACGTGCAGACCGAGATCGTCGAGACCTTTGGCGGCGATGTCGACAAGTTCGTCGGCGATGCGCTGGTCGCGGTGTTCGAGGGTGAGGCGATGGAACAGCGCGCGGTGAGCTGCTCGGTCGAGATCACGGCGGCGATGGCGCGGCTGTTGGAGGACTACCCCGAGTACAACCTGCACGTCGGCATCGGCGTCGCCTCGGGCGAGGTGGTGATGGGGGCAATGGGGGCAAGGGCGCGGATGGATTTCACCGTGCTGGGTTCGACCGTGAACCTGTCGGCGCGGCTGTGTTCCAAGGCCGCCCCCGGACAGGTCCTGATCGACCAGGCCACCCGCGACGCGGCGGCGCAGCTGGAGGGGATCGGGTTCGAAAAGCTGGAGCCGATCCCGCTGAAAGGCTATGCCGCGCCGGTGCCGGCCTTTGCCCCGCGCCGGTTGTGAGGGGCGGGATCAGGCCCGGTCAGGCGGCGAAATAGACCCAGGCCCAGGCCATGGCGACATAGGTCAGCTGGTGCATCGCCTGGTCGGCCCCGGTGGCGCGCCAGAACGCGGCCTTGGAGGGGTCGAGTTCCTTGCGGTCGCAGTGCTGCCCCTTCCAGTAGTCGATGTGGTAATGCAGCACCCACTCCACCGCGACGGTGGCGAGGATGAACAGGGCCGGCGCCCCGACCACGGCAAAGGTGATGACCGATCCGACCGTGTGAACGCCGGCGTGCTGGGCACGACCCAGGTGCCAGTATTCGCCGCGACCGGTCAGCATCCGGGGGGTCTGCAGGTAGAAATCGGCAAACATGTGCTTGATCTGCAAGAGGCAGAACAATAGCAGAAGCGTGCCAACGATACCTGTCACAGGTGGGCCCTCCATTAGCCGTGCATGAAAACCTTACGGGTTTCACCTCAGCGCTGCAATTGTCTGGTTGGGATCGCGCGGCTTGTCAGGTTTGGCCTTGCGTCTTATCGTGGCGTAAAGGCCTTTGTTTTCATCCAATCACATCGGGACCGGGATCATCGAAAAGACGCTCTTCGGCTTCATCTGGAAGTATTCGAAGCGGGATCAGCTGATCCTGCTGGTCGTCACCTCGCTGCTGTTCCCGATGCTCTACCTGACGCTGGAACTGCCCAAGCGGATCATCAACGACGCCATCGGCTCGCAAACCGAAACGATCGATGTCCTCGGCATCAAGATGGCGCAGGTCACCTTTCTGGGGGTCTTGTGCATCGGCTTCCTGCTTGCGGTGCTGGGACACGGGCTGCTCAAGATGCGGATCAACACCATGAAGGGGGTGTTGTCGGAGCGGATGCTGCGCCGGTTCCGCTATCAGCTGATCGCGCGGATCCTGCGGTTTCCAAAGCCCTATTTCGAGCGCGTGAGCCAGGGTGAGCTGGTCTCGATGGTCACCGCCGAGAGCGAGCCGATGGGCGGGTTGATGGGCGATGCGATCAGCCAGCCGGTGCTTCAGGCCGGGCAGATGATCACCATCCTGGGGTTCCTTTTCCTGCAAAGCTTCTGGTTCGGGCTGGCGGCGGTTTCGATGATCCCCTTGCAGGCCTGGCTGATTCCCAAGCTGCAACGCCAGATCAACCTGCTGAACAAGAAACGCATCCAGGAGGTGCGGGTGCTGGCCGCGGTGATCGGCGAAAGTGCGGCGGGCGCCAGCGCGCTGCGCATCAACGGCGGCTGGCGCTACCGGATGGCGGCCATCACCGATCAGCTCGGGCGGCTGTTCGACATCCGCTTCGACATCTACCAGAAGAAGTTCTTCATGAAGTTTCTCAACAACTTCATCGGCCAGATGACGCCGTTCTTCTTCTTTTCGATCGGCGGCTACCTGGTGCTGCAGGGGGCGGTGTCGCTGGGGGCGCTGGTGGCGGCGCTGGCCGCCTACAAGGACCTGTCGAGCCCGTGGAAGGAATTGCTAGCCTATTACAACCAGACGCAGGACATGGCGCTGCGCTGGGATGTGATCACCGAGCGGTTTGCGCCGCCCGGCATGGTGGATGAGAGTCTTTTCTCCGGCGAACCCGAGGAGACCCCGCGTCTGACCGGGGACATCGTGCTGGACGGGGTGACGGTGCGCGATGCCGATGGCAACCTCGTTCTGGATGATCTCAATGTCACGCTGCCGGGGGGATCGGTGATCGGCATCGAAGCACCCAGCGAGGAGGACCGTCGCGCGCTGTCCGAACTGTTGACGCGCGAGTTGCTGCCAAGCGCTGGCGATATCCGGTTCGGCGACCACGACCTCGCGACGCTGCACCAGGCGGTGATCGCGGCCCGGATCGGGCATGCCTCGTCCCGTCCGGTGCTGTTCCAGGGCACCTTCGGCGACAACGTGATGATGCCGCTGCGGGTGCGGCCGCAATCGGAGGGGCCGGACAGCGCGCATTTGGCCGAGGCCCTGCGCGCGGGAAACAGTGCCGATCCCTTCGATGTCGAATGGCTGGATCCAAAACTGGCCGGGCTGGACGATCCCGAGGCGTTGCGGGCATGGTGGCTGCGGCTGGTGCAGGGCATGGGGTCGGGCTCGGCCCTGTTCCGGCGCGGGCTGGACCAGAGGTTCGATCCGGCCGACCATTCGGAACTGGCCGCGAAACTGGTCGATCTGCGTCCGAAGGTGCAACAGGCGGTTCGGGATGCCGGGCTGCGCCAATATGCCTATTTCTGCAAACCGGATCTGTACAACCCGGCCCTGCCTGTGGGCGAGAACCTGTTGTTCGCCACGCCGCGTCAGCCGATCACGCGCGAGTTGCTGGTCGGTCAAGCCGACTTTCTGGCCCAGTTACGCGCGATCGGGCTGGACCGGACCCTGCTGGATCTGACCCGTGACGTGATCGACATGCTGCGGCAGATCTTCGGGCTGGACGGCACCGACCATCCGCTGTTTCGCAAGCTGGGGATCGACCCCTCGACCTATGAGACTGCTGTCGATCTCGTGGAGAAGACCCGCGGCAGCGGCGCCGAGGCGTTGAGCGGCGCTGACATGGCGTTGTTGCTGACGGTGCCGTTCCAGATTTCGGCGGAACAGATCGGCCCGGCGTTTTCCGATGAGCTGAAGGCGCGGATCCTGGAACTGCGGGCGGGGCATGCGCGCGAGTTGCAGGACAGCCTGGGTGACCTGTTCGCGCCGCTGGAAATGCAGGCCTTCGCGCCCGGGTTCACGGTGCTGGAGAATGCCCTGTTCGGAAAGATATCCGAGATGGCCGGCAGCAAGGGCGATGAATTGCGTCGGGTGATCGCCGGGGTCATGGTGGAGAACGGCGCGCAGGACTTGGTGATCGAACTGATCTATGACGTGCCGATCGCGCTGGGCGGGCAGAACCTGCCGGCGACCTTTGCCGAACCCCTGTCGCTCAGCCGGGCGACCATCAAGCGGCCGGACGTCCTGATCCTCGACCGGGCGCTGGCAAGCTACGACATGGAAACCCAGGAAGCGGTGTTCAGGAACCTGCGCGCCCTGCTGCCGGACACCACGCTGATCTACATCAACGAGGGGTTCGAGAACGAGCGGGTCTTTGACACCTTTCTCGAGGTGCGGCAGGGCCGCATCGTGAGCGAGGACGAGGGCACCGAGGGCGACGAGGACAGCGGCGCCAGCGCCGACCTCGCCCGCAAGCTGCGCGCGCTGGAACAGACACCGCTGTTTTCCGGGCTCAACCGCAAACAGCTGCGCCTGCTGGCCTTTGGCGCGCGCTGGTACCAGGCGGTGGCGGGCGACGTGGTGTTTCTCAAGGGCGATCAGCCCAAGGACGGCGCCTACATGGTGCTGGAGGGCGAGGCCGGGCTTTACCTGCCGAAGGAGGGCGGGGAAGAGGACCGGCTGATTGCCAAGGTCGGCCCCGGTACGCTGGTCGGCGAGTTGGGGTTGATCCGCAAGGAGCCGCGGGCGCTGAGCATGTTGGCCGAGACCGAGCTGACCTGCCTGCGGATCGGCGAGGAGGAATTCCTCGCCGTGGTCGAGAACGACGCGGCGACCGCCTTCAAGCTGTTGCAGGTGGTGGCCGGCTACGTTTCGAACTGAGGCGTGGCGCCTAGCCTTGGGCGTTCGGCTCGTCCTTGCCGCAGAACAGGGAATAGAGCAGCGAGATCACCTGTTCGGTGTTGCTGTCGGCCAGCGAGTAATAGATCGTCTTGCCGTCGCGGCGGGTGGAGACCAGCCCCTCTTCGCGCAACCGGGCGAGCATCTGGCTTACCGCGGCTTGGCGAATGCCCAACAGCCCCTCCAGCTCGCCCACGGATTTCTCGCCGGTGCCCAGGTGGCACAGGATCATCAGGCGGCCTTCATGCGCCAGCGTCTTGAGAAAGGACGCGGCATCGCTGGCCCGCGCGGCCATGTCGACGGGGGTTTCCGGCGAAAGGTTTTGTACGGTCGACACTGTCTGAACGGTCACGGTTTGAAAAATCCCTTCTGAACAATCAGGGACATAATGCCTCAGATCCTGCCGTCAAGTCACCCTTGCGTTGCCGGCGCCCCGCCCTGAAAGGCGTTTGCGTGCACGTAATCGCAGGGCGCGTCCTGCATTTGCAGGTGCAATCCGTCGCCGGTGAAGGGGTGGGCGCGGGCGAGATCCTCGTCGACCTCGATGCCGAGGCCCGGGGCCTCGGGCGGGGTGATGAAGCCGTTTTCGGTCCGGATGGTCCCCTTGATCAGGGCATCATGATAGGGGGTCTCGATGGTCTCGCACATCAGGATATTGGGGATCGAGGCGGCCAGATGGACGTTTGCGGCCCATTCCACCGGTCCGGCGTAAAGGTGCGGCGCCATTTGCGCGTTATAGACTTCGGCCAGGGCCGCGACCTTCTTCATTTCCCAGATCCCGCCGGCCCGGCCCAGCGCCGGTTGCAGGATGGTGGCCGCGCCCGATTGCAGCACGGCGGCGAACTCGGCCTTGGTGGTCAGCCGTTCGCCGGTGGCAACGGGGATGCGCACGGATTGGGCAACGCGGGCCATCTCGGCCACATTGTCGGGCGGAATCGGTTCCTCGAACCACAGCGGCGAATAGGGCTCCAACGCCTGGCCCAGCCGAATCGCGCCGCCGGTGGTGAACTGCCCGTGGGTGCCGAACAAGAGGTCGGCCCGGTCGCCCACTGCCGCGCGGATCGCCTTGCAGAAGGCGACGGAGGTGGAAATGTCGGACATCGCCGGCATGTGGCCGCCGCGCATCGTGTAGGGGCCGGCCGGATCGAACTTCACCGCCGTGAAACCGCGCGCAACGCAGTCGGCGGCGGCCTCGGCGGCCTGCTCGGGCGAGGTCCAGAATTCGGCCAGGTCGTGCTGGTTCAGCGGGTAGAGATAGGTATAGGCGCGGATGCGGTCGTTCATCCGTCCGCCGATCAACGCGTGCACGGGGCGGCCGCGGTCCTTGCCAAGGATGTCCCAACAGGCGATCTCCAGCCCCGAGAAGGCGCCCATCACGGTCAGGTCGGGGCGCTGGGTGAAGCCCGAGGAATAGGCGCGGCGAAACATCAGTTCGATATTCTCGGGATTCTCGCCCTCCATGTGGCGGGTAAACACGTCGCGGATCACGTGGCCCATCGCCTCCGGCCCGACCGAGGAGGCATAGCATTCGCCCCAGCCGGTGATGCCGGTGTCGGTGGTGAGCTTCACCAGGATCCAGTAGCGCCCGCCCCAGCCCGGCGCCGGCGGCGCGGTGACGATGATGTCGAGATCGGTCAGTTTCATCGTGCGGTTCCCATCTGTGGTGCCGGGGCGGGGCCGGCCTGTGTCAGCTGTCGAACAGGATCACGTTGCGCTTGGCGCTGCCGGTCTTGGTGTCGGCGATCGCCTCGTTGATCTGTTCCAGGCTCCAGCGGCCCGAGATCAGCTCGTCCAGCTTCAGTCGGCCCTGTTCGTAGAGGTCGATCATCCAGGGGATGTCGCGCTGGATCACGGTGTCGCCCATCTTGGAGCCGATCAGCGCCTGGCCCTGGAACGACATGCCCATGGCGTCGTATTCGGCCTTCGAGCCGGAGTGCGGCATGCCGATCATGATCGCCTTGCCGCCCCAGCCGAGATAGCGCGGCGCATCGTTGTAGGCCGGGACCGCGCCGACGGTGATCATCACCACGTCGGCGCCGCGTCCGCCGAGCGCCTTGTAGGCGGCGCGCCAGGGTTTGGGGTCTGTGGCGAGGACGCCGTCGGTGGCGCCGAAGCTCTTGGCGATCTCCAGCTTTTCCTCGGTCATGTCGACGGCGACGATGCGGCGGGCGCCGGCGATGCGCGCGCCCTGGATCGCGTTCAGCCCGACACCGCCGGCGCCGATCACCACCACGTCCTGACCGGCGCGCAACTGTGCCGCGTTCACCGCGGCCCCGACCCCGGTGATCACCCCGCAGGACAGCAGGCAGGCGGCATCGCGTGGCATCGCCTCGGGGATCTTTACGATCTGGCTGTGGTCGACGACCACCTTTTCGGCAAAGGCGCCGCAGGCCATCGCCTGCAACAGCGGTTCGCCGTCGGCGGTGGTGATCGGGCCCTTGACCCCGTCGGCGGGGTTTTCGCAGATCGTCGGTTTGCCGCTGGCGCAGTTGGGGCAGGTGCCGCAGGCGCGGATCAGGGTGACGACGACGGTGTCGCCTTCGGCAAAGCCAGTCACGCCGGGGCCGGTGGCGGTGATGCGCCCGGCGGCCTCATGCCCGTAGACCGCCGGGAGATGGCCGCCCCAGCCGCCCTCGGCATAGGAAATGTCGGAATGGCAGATCGCCACGGCGTCGAGCGTGACCTCGACCTGTCCGAGGCCCGGTGCCTCCAGCCGGATATCTTCGATCACCAGCGGTTTGCCAAATTCGCGGCACACGGCGGCCTTGATGGTTTGCATGTCTCTCTCCCCGATTTTGCGACAAACCTGACCGTCCCGTCGCGGCAGGGCAAGCGCGAATTCGTTCCTGTCGCGATCCGGTTACGTCACGGAAGAGCGGGTGCGCAGAAACAGGGCCAGCGCGCCCAGCAAGAGGACCGCCGCCAGCAGAAACGGGACACCGGGCAGGTAGATCGGCGCGGTTTCGGCGGTGAAGGCGGCAAAACTGGTGGTCATCATCAGGGGCGACAGGATCATCGCCAGCGCGTTGACGCTGGTCAGCACGCCCTGAAGCTCGCCCTGGGCATCGTCGGGGGCGCGCCGTGACATGATCCCCTGCAGCGCGGGGACGACCACGGCGCCCAGCGCGGCGATCGGCGTCAGGATCAGCACCAGCGTGCCGCTGGCGACCACCGCGATCAGCGCCGCGCTGAGGGCGTCGAGGACCAGTCCGAAGATCACCGTGCCCCGGTCGCCGAGCCGGAACAGGAACACCCGGATCAGCCCGCCCTGCACCAGCGCCACGGTGATCCCGAACAGGGCCAGCGACAGGCCGATCACCTGGGGCGACCAGCCGAAGCGCTCTTGGGTGAAATAGGCCCAGATCGCGGGGTAGACATAGAGCGCGACCGAGTAGACGAAGAACACCCACAACAGCGGCCTGACCCCGGGTAGATCCGCGACCGCGCGGAAGGCCCTCAGCGGGTTGGCCCGCGTCCAGGTGAACGGGCGGCGGATCCTCTCGGTCACGGTTTCGCGCATCACCAGTAGGCCAAACACGAAATTCGCCCCGGCCAGCAGCGCGGCGGCGTAGAATGGCGCGCGCGGCCCAAGGGCGCCCAGCGTGCCGCCGATCAGCGGCCCCATTACGAACCCCAGTCCGAAGGCTGCGCCGATCAGGCCGAAGTTGGCTGCCTTGTCCCTGGGCGCCGAGAGGTCGGCCATGCAGGCGCTGGCGGTGGCCTGGGTGGCCGAGGTGATGCCACCGACCACCCGCCCGAGCAGCAACAGCCAGATCGACCCGGCCAGCGCCATCACCAGGTAATCAAGCGCCAGCACCGCGAGCGAGACCAGCAGCACCGGGCGGCGGCCGAAATGATCCGACAGGTTGCCAAGGCCGGGGCTGAACAGGAACTGCATCACCGCGAAGACGGTCGAGAGCACCCCGCCCCAGATCGCGGCCCGGGCGAGCGAGCCGCCGTTCACCTCGCGGATCAGGTCGGGCATCACGGGCATGATCAGCCCGACGCCCATGGCGTCGATCATCACGGTGACCAGCAGGAACAGGACAGGCAGGCGCAAGGGGATCAGGTCCGGAACAGGGCGGGGGCATCGCGACGCTAGCCGCCGGTCGCGCGGACGGGAAGCGTTAATCCGCTTCGCCGCGCGGCGATGCGCTCACATCATATGGGCGATCCGGTCGAGCAGCGCCGCCAGCCCCGCAGGGTCGGAGAAGAACGGCGAATGCGAGGTGGGCAGCGAAAACACGTGATCCCCGGGCCAGTCTCGGATCATCTCGGCCTGGTATTCGGGCGGGATGGCGTGATCCTCGGTGCAGCGGATGTAGTATTTCGGAACGCCGGCAAGGCGCCCCGTCACCGTGAGCGGCGTGGCCTGCGGCGCAATCGCCTGCGGGGTCAGCCGGGGCATCGCATAGGCGACGGCCTCTTCCGGGCAGTCGTGGTAGAAAAGGTCGGGCGCCATGTCGGGATCGAAGGTGAACGAGACCCTGTCGTCGGACCGGCGCACCGCCGGCATCAGCGGCTGGCGCTTGGCGCGCTTGCGCATGTCGACCATCGACAGGCCGGAGATCGGCACATAGGCACAGAGATAGACCAGCGCGCGCATCGCCTCCGGTGCGGCCTCGCCCGTCGCGCTGATCGGGTAGCCGCCCCAGGAATGGCCGAGGATGATGGTGTCGGGCGTGCTGGCGGCCAGGATTGCGTCGCGGCAGCCCTCCAGCGTGACCCCGGCCAGCGGGGTGGGGTCGTCGCCGTGGCCGGGCATGTCGATGGCGCGGGCGCTATGGCCCAACGCCTCCAGCGCGGGGATCACGTCGCGCCAGCACCATGCGCCGTGGCAGGAGCCGTGGATCAGCAGGAAGTCGGCCATGTGGGTTTCTCCGGTCAGATGTGCCCGATGTCGCGCAGGAAATCGGTGAGGGCCCTGGCATAGGCCTGTGGCTGGTCGACGCAGGGCAGGTGGCCGCCGCCGCGGATCAGGCGAAAGGTCGAGCCGGGAATGAGGTCGACCGTCTCGCGCACCAGGTCGGGCGGCGTGGCTCCGTCGGCGTCGCCGGCAATGCCCATCGTCGGCAGGCGCAGCCCGCTGGTGGGGGTATAGAAATCGGTTCCGGAAATGGCCGCGGCGCAGCCGATGTATCCCTCGGCGGGTTGCCGGACCAGCATGTTGCGCCAAAGCTGCAGCTCGGGGCTGTCGCGGAATGCCTTGCCGAACCAGCGCTGCATGGTGGCATCGGCCAGCGCCCCGAGTCCCTCTGCCTCGATCCGTGCGATCCGCTCGGCCCAGATCTGCGGCGTGCCGATCTTGGCGGCGGTGTTGGACAGCACCAGCGCGCGGACCTGGTCCAGCCGCTTGACCGCCAGCCCCTGCGCGATCATGCCGCCGATGGACAGGCCGACGAACAGGCAGTCGCGGATTTCCAGATAGTCCAGAAGCCGCTCGGCGTCGCGCACCAGGGTGCCCATGGAATAGGGGGCGGGCGGCACCGATGACAGCCCATGCCCACGCATGTCGTAGCGGATGAGTTTCAGCCCGGCGGGCAGCAGCGGCAGGATGCCATCCCACAGCCGCAGATCGGTGCCCAAGGAATTAGAGAACACGACCGGCACGCCGTTCGGGTCGCCGTCGATCCGGTAGTGAAGCTGAACATCGCCCAGGTCTGCAATCTGCATTCCTGCCCCCTTTATGCATGTTCTCGCCTTTTAACGGCTTCGCGAGGCGGGGCAAAGGGCAAGGGTCGCGCGCCGACAAAAGCTCCGGCGCGCGGTGTCGGGACTGGCCTTAGATGAGGGCCATATCGTCACTCAGGAGCGAGGTATCGGTGAGCCCATCAATGGTCAGGGTATCGCCGCCGTCCAGCGTGATCACCGTGTTGCCACCGATCACCGTGGCGCTGCTGATCAGATCCTCGGCGGTGGTGCCGTCGGCCACCAGATCGCTGCGGATATGGATGGCATCGACGTCATTTCTAAAGTCGGTGATCGTGTCGGAACCACCGCTGAAGACAAAGGTGTCGGCACCGAATCCACCCGTCATGGTGTCATCACCCGCCCCGCCGTCCAGCACGTCGGCCTTCCTGTTGCCGAACAGGGTGTCGTTGCCGAAATCGCCCATGAGCGTGTCCATGCCGCCCTTGCCCAGCAGTACGTCATCGGCAAAGCCGCCTATGATCTCATTGCGGCCATCGGTCCCGGTGATCTTGGTGTCGATATTGCCGCTAAAGACAAAATCCTCGAAGTTCGTCGCCGTGCTGCTATCGATATTGGCATCGGTCGACCCGAAGTTCCCGGTGCTCAGGTTGAAGGTCAGCTTGTCGGTCGTGGTGCCGTGATGGAAGGCCATCAGCATGTCACGTCCGTCGCCGCCCTCCAGCGTCTTGATGGTGTCAAAGGCCGTCTCAATCTGGTCGTTACCATTGCCGGCATCCACCACATCGGCCCCGTCGTCGGCGATAATGAAGTCGATCCCTTTGCCGCCGAATATCTGGTCGTCGCCGGCACCCCCGACGATGAAATCGTCTCCAAGGCCGCCGAACATCCGATCGTTGCCGTCGCCGCCTTCCATGACATCGCCATCAATGCCACCGAAAATGCGATCATTGCCGTTGCCGCCATAGAGCACGTCATAGCCGGCCTCGCCGAACAGACGGTCATTGCCGTTGCCGCCCTCAATCGTATCGCTCTCGACGCCGCCATAGAGGGTGTCTCTTCCTTTGCCGCCGGTAATTTCATCACTGCCGCCAGCGCCGTTCAGGACATCGTTCCCGGCCCGACCATTTAGCGCATCGTTGCCGTCGCCCGTGGTGATCGTGTCATCGCCCCCGACCTTGTCGACAAAGGTGAAATGCTCGATCCCTGTAAAGGTGGTGACATCGCCATCGGTCGGCTCGAACTGGCCGTCAAAGCCGCTGACGGGGTTGTGGACCAGGGGGCTCAGAACCACCCCGCCCGGTCCGGAGACCAAATTGTAGATCAGGCGGTCCTCCCCCGCAGTTCCCGAAACGGCTGTGTCAAGCGGGCCTTTAACTGTAAATTCGGTCAATTCATTTCCTCCAAGAATCGATCGGTCTCGCCGATCCGACTCATATTGGACTTTTGCGATGTGTCAGGACTTGAGGCAAATCAATCGACCGCGCCCGGTTCTGCAATAAACCGGTTGCCGTGGCGTAAGGTTCATCCCGCGTGGGTTTCCAAAGCCTGACGGAACAGGCCTGCATCGACATTCCCGCCTGAGGCGACGGCGATCACCGCGTCGCCCTCTACCGCGTCAGGTCGGAACAGGGCGGCCGCGAGGGCGACCGCGCCGCCCGGTTCGATCACGATCTTGAGCCGGGCAAAGGCCAGCGCCATGGCGCGCAGCGCCTCGTCGTCTCGAACGCTCAGCCCGGGGCCGCAGAGCCGGTGCATGATCGGAAAGGTGATCTCGCCCGGTTGCGGCGTGACGATCGCATCGCAGATCGAACCCGACTGCGTCGCATTGCGCTCGATCCGCCCCGAGGCCAGCGACCGGGCTGCGTCGTCGAAGCCCTCTGGCTCGACCGGGCGGGCGCGCAGCCCCGGCGCGCGGGCCTCCAGCGCCAGCGCGATGCCCGAGGTCAGCCCGCCGCCGCCGCAGCAGACCAGGACATCAGCCCGGGACACCCCGGCCTCGGCGGCCTGCGCCGCGATTTCCAGCCCGGTTGTGCCCTGGCCGGCGATCACCTGCGGTTCGTCGAAGGGCTTGATCAGGGTCAGCCCCCGGTCCTGCGCCAAGGTCGCGCCGATGGCATCGCGATCCTCGTGCTCGCGGTCGTACAGCACCACCTCGGCGCCGAGCGCGCGGGTGTTGTCGATCTTCATCTTCGGGGCGTCCGAGGGCATGATGATCACCGCCGAGATCCCGTGCAGCCTTGCCGCATAGGCGACGCCCTGGGCATGGTTGCCGCTGGAAAAGGCGATCACGCCGCGCGCCCGGACCTCGGGGGCCAGGGCCGACACCGCCGACCAGGCGCCGCGGAACTTGAAACTCCCGGTGTGCTGAAGGCACTCCGGCTTGATCAGGACCCGGCGTCCGGCAATCTCGTCGAGAAAGGGCGAGGACAACAGCGGCGTGCGCCGCGCATGGCCGGCCAGCCGGTCGGCGGCGGCCTCGATCATCTTGATATCAGTCATGTCTGCTCCATGATCCGCCGGATCAGCGCCAGCGATTCCGGTTCGTCGAGAAATGGCACGTGGCCACGGTCGGGCACCACCCCGGAGATCATGCCGGGGTGACGGCGGTGCATCTCTTCCAGCGTTTCCTGGTCGAGAATGTCGGAGTTGGCGCCGCGCAACACGCCTAACGGCAGGTTGTTCAACGCTTCGAAGACCTGCCACATGTCGGGAATCGCGCCGGTGGCCGCCTGTTCCATCAGGGCCGTGTGCAGCGCGGGGTCATAGCGCAGCGCAAGGCCGTCCTCGGTGGCGCGGTACTGGAATTCGGCCTGCTGGCGCCAGACCGACAGTGGCACGCCTGGAAACTCGCGCTCCATCGCAGCCTTGAGATCGGCGGCGGCGGCGTCCAGTGTCCTTGCCCGGGGTGTTTTGCCGACATAGGCCATGATCCGCGCGATCCCTTGGGTGCCGACAACCGGGCCGATATCGTTCAGGATCACGCCCGAGAGCCGCCCGGGATCGCTGGCCGCCAAGGCCATCGCCAGCAGCCCGCCACGTGACGTGCCCAGGATGGTGACCTTGTCGAGCCCGAGGTGATCCAGCAGTTCGAGGACATCCTGCCCTTCGCGCGGGACGCTGTAGTTCATGTAATCGGAGTCGTAGTCCGAGGCGCCGCGCCCGCGGCTGTCCAACGTGATCAGCCGAAACTCGGGCACATGCGGCGCGAGAAAGGAGAAATCGAGGCCGTTGCGGGTCAGCCCGGCCAAGCACAACAGAGGCTTGCCTTGGCCGGTGTCGGTGTAGTGGAGGCGTTTTCCGTCGCCCGTAGTGAATGCGCTCATGCCTTGGCTGCCAGTTCGGGGATTGTCGTCAGGTCCGACAGGATGGTGTCGGGACGCCAGGGCAGCCTGTCCACCGGTTCGCCGGCGCGGTTGACCCAGGCGGTGGCAAAGCCATAGCCGGCGGCGGAGGAGACGTCCCATCCGTTCGACGACACGAACAATACCTCGTGCCTTGCGCAGCCGAAACGCTGGCCGACCAGGTCGTAGACCCGCGAATCGGGTTTGAACACGCCGACGCTTTCGACCGAAAGCACGGCATCGAGCACCTCGGCCACACCCGCCGACCGCACCGCGCCATCCAGCATGTCGGGCGAGCCGTTGGACAGGATCGCGGTGTTCAATCCGTTCTGTTTCAGCGTCGAGAGCATCGCCGGCACCTCTGGGTAGGCACCAAGTTCCCAGTAGAGCGCGAGCAGGCGCGCGCGCAACGCGTCATCGCCGTCCAGCCCGGTCGCCTCCAGCGCCCAGTCGAGCCCGTTCTGGGTGACGATCCAGAAATCGGTATGGGCACCGGTGATGGCGCGCAACCAACTGTATTGCAACTGTTTCAGCCGCCAATGCGCGGCCAGATCCGCCCAGCGGTCGGCCAGGGCCGGAAAGGCGGGCTCTGCAGCCGCCTGCCGGGCGGCGGCGGTGACATCGAACAATGTGCCATAGGCGTCGAAAACGGCGGTGGTGATGGTCATGTTGGCTCTCCCTGTCAGGGGCACAGTGGCACAGGCCGACAGGGGCGGAAAGGGGCGGTTTGGCGTCGTTTCGAACGCAAAGGCGTGACCGCAACCAATCCGGCCTTCGGGTTTACATCCGGTTTTGAGCCTTTAGGTTGGGCCGTTCAATCCACGCAAAACACCGGAGCATTCATGACGACAGTAAAAACCGGGGACACGGTCCGTATCCATTACACCGGAACCTTGACGGACGGCAGCCGGTTCGACAGTTCCGAGGGGCGCGAGCCGCTGGAATTCACCGTCGGCGCCGGTCAGATCATTCCCGGCCTCGACAGCGCGATCCCGGGCATGACCGTGGGCGAGGAAAAAACCGTCGCGGTTCCCTGCGACGAGGCCTATGGGCCGGTCAACCCCGACGCGCGCCAGTCGGTCCCGCGCGAAGGCATTCCCGACGATATTCCGCTGGAAATCGGATCGCGCCTGCAGATGCAGACACCGGACGGCCAGGCCGTGCCCGTCACCGTGGTCGCCGCCGATGACGCCACCGTGACTCTGGACGCCAACCACCCGCTGGCGGGGCAGGACCTGACCTTCGCCATTGCGCTGGTCGAGATCGTCTGAGTCGGATCGGATATGGCCCTTTGCCGCGCGTTGTGCTGAATTGCGCGCAGCAAGGAAAGGGCCCGACATGTCGACACATCTGGACGACCTGCTGAATCGCCTCCGAGACATGCAGGAGGCGGTTCAGGACGAGATCGAGGCGGGCCGTTCCGCGTTTCGCTATCGGGTGGAACGTGGGCGGGTCGTCTTCGACGCTGATATGCGACGGCGCCACCGGGAGTTGCGCGAGGGCTGGCTGAGTTTCCTGTCCCGCACCCGGCCGCTGGTGGTGCTGACCGCGCCGGTGATCTATGCGCTGATCCTGCCGCTCGTGCTGCTCGACCTGTTCGTGACGGTCTACCAGGCGGTGTGCTTTCCGGTCTACGGGATCGAGAAGGTCCGGCGCGCCGATCATATTGCCATCGACCGTCATCGCCTGGCCTATCTGAACGGGCTGCAAAAACTGAATTGTGTCTATTGCGGCTATGCCAACGGGTTGATCGGTTTCGTGCGCGAGGTGGCGGCGCGGACCGAGGCCCATTGGTGCCCGATCAAGCACGCCCGCCGCATCGAGAACCCGCATGGGGAATACGGCGGCTTTGCCGAGTTCGGCGATGGTGAGGCGTTCCGGCGGGAGTTGACGCAAAAGGTATCGGAGCGGGCGAACAGGGAAAGCTGAGGTCTCCAATCCGGCGCCGTACCTGGGCGAGAACGGCAAAGGGCGCGCTCTGCGAGCGTGCCCTTTGCATGTTGCCGGCCTTGGCCGGTCGTGACCCTAGAGGTTCTCCTGCTGGGGCATGCCCAGCACGTGATAGCCGCCGTCGACGCGGATGATCTCGCCGGTGGTGCAGTTGCCGGCGTCCGAGGCGAGGTAAACAGCGGTGCCACCGACCGCCTCCAGCGTGGCGTTCGAGCCCAGCGGCGCGTTCTGGTCGGTGAACTTGTAGGTCTTGCGCGCCCCGCCGATCGCGGCGCCGGCCAGCGTCTTCATCGGGCCGGGCGAGATCGCGTTGACGCGGATGCCGTCGGGGCCGAGATCGTTCGCGAGGTAGCGGGTGACCGATTCAAGGGCAGCCTTGGCCACGCCCATCACGTTGTAGTTCGGCACAACGCGCGTCGATCCCTGGTAGGTCAGCGTCAACAGCGTGCCGCCATTCTCCTTCATCATCGGGTAGGCGCGGCGTGCGACCTCGATGAAGGAATAGGCGCTGATGTCCATCGAGTTCTTGAAGTTCGCCCGGCTGGTATTGATGAAACGCCCGGTCAACTCCGATTTGTCGGAATAGGCGATGGCGTGCACCACGAAGTCGATAGTCGGCCAGCGCGCGGCCAGTTCGGAAAAGCCGGCATCAAGCGAGGCGTCGTCAGTCACGTCCACGTCAACCATGAAATCCGAACCGACCGAGGCGGCCAGCGGCTCCAAGCGTTTGCCGAAGGCATCGCCCTGGTAGGTAAAGGCGAGTTCAGCCCCCGCCTCGTGCATCGCCTTGGCGATGCCCCACGCGATCGACCGATCATTGGCGACCCCCATGATCAGCCCGCGTTTCCCCTGCATTGCATTCGACATGTTCTGATTTACCCGTGATATTTCGACAGGATCATGGATCCGTTGGTGCCGCCAAAACCGAAACTGTTGGTCATGACGCTGTCCAGTCCGGCATCGGTCACCGTTTCCAGCGCGATTTCGGAGGCATCAATCGCCGGGTCCAGCGTTTCGACGTTGATTGAGCGGGCGATGAAATCGTTCTTCAGCATCAACAGGCAGAAAACGGTTTCCAGCGCGCCCGCGGCGCCCTGGGCGTGCCCGGTCATGGACTTGGTGGAACTGATCGGCGGGGTACTCCCCTGGCCGAAGACGCGGCGCACCGCCTCGACCTCGCCCACGTCGCCGACCGGGGTCGAGGTGCCATGCGCGTTGATGTAGCTGACCTTGCGCCCCTGCGGCAGGGTGGCGAGGGCAAGCTGCATTGCCCGTTCACCGCCCTCGCCGGAGGGGGCGACCATGTCGTGCCCGTCCGAGGTCGCGGCAAAGCCGGTGACCTCGGCATAGATCTTGGCGCCGCGTGCCAACGCATGCTCCAGCTCTTCCAGCACGAGGATGCCACCGCCGCCCGAGATCACGAAACCGTCGCGATCCGCGTCGAAGGCGCGGCTCGCCTTCTCGGGGGTGTCATTGCACTTGGAGGACATCGCGCCCATGGCATCGAACAGGCAGGACAGCGTCCAGTCCAGTTCCTCGCCGCCACCGGCGAACATCACGTCCTGTTTGCCCATCATGATCTGTTCCGCCGCGTTGCCGATGCAGTGCAGCGAGGTCGAGCAGGCCGAGGTGATCGAATAGTTGATGCCCTTGATCTTGAAGGCCGTCGACAGGTTGGCCGAGATCGTCGAGGACATGCATTTCGGAACCGCGAAGGGCCCGATCCGCTTGGTCGCCCCGGTCTTGAGGACGGTCTGATGCGCGGTAAAGAGGGCACTTGTGGACGGTCCGCCCGACCCGGCGACAAGCCCGGTGCGCGGGTTGACGATATCGGCCTCTTCCAGGCCGGCATCGGCGATCGCCTCCTGCATCGCGATGTGGGCATAGGCGGCACCCGGCCCCATGAAGCGCAGGGCGCGCTTGTCGATATGCTGGGCGACATCGATGTCGATGGTGCCCGCGATCTGGCTGCGGAATCCGTGTTCGGCCATCTCGGCGCTGGCGGTGATGCCGGATCGACCCGCCTTCAGCGCCTCCAGAACCTCACCGGCGTTGTTGCCGATGGATGAAACGACTCCCAAACCTGTAACGACGACGCGGCGCATCGGTGCTCTCCTCGTAACTTGGCGCGCGGACGCGCTCAGGCGCCTGTCGCTGACAGGCCGACCTTCATGTTCTTCACGGAATAGATTTCTTCGCCATCAGCCTCAACCCGGCCGTCGGCGACGCCCAGTTTCAACTTGCGATCAATGACGCGGGTGAAATCCACGTAGTAAGTCAGCATCTTGCGGGCCGGCGTGACCATTCCGGTCAGCTTGACCTCGCCCACGCCGAGCGCCATGCCCAGCCCCTGCATGCCGCGCCAGCCCAGGTTGAACCCGGTAAGCTGCCACAGGCCGTCGAGGCCGAGGCAGCCGGGCATGATCGGGTTGCCGGGAAAGTGGCATTCGAAGAACCACAGCTCCGGCACGATATCGAACTCGGCGACCACATGGCCCTTGCCGTTGCTGCCGCCGTCGGCGCTGATCTCGGTGATGCGGTCCATCATCAGCATCGGCGGTTCCGGCAATTGCGCGTTGCCCGGTCCGAACAACTCGCCCCGCGCGCATTTCAGCAAATCGTCTTTGTCAAAACTGCTCGGGTATTGGGACATGCTGTCGTGTCTCCTGCTTGCCGCCTGGATGCGTTTTCGACCGTCTAGCATCGCGCCAAAGGGTCCTGCAAGTGCGCTGCGCGCCTTGGGTGGTTCGGGTGCAGGCCGGTGAGAGGGCGCTGCGAATGAAAATCAATTGTGTTTTAGTGTCCTCGCGGCCTATATCTTTCGTCACCATGACGGACGAGGCCGGAAAGTGAAACCGGAAAGGACGACTTACGCTGCGATGTGGCTCGGTCAGGCCGGGTTGCGCCCGACACGGCAGCGCCTTGCGTTGGCGGAGCTGCTGGTCGGCGACGGGCAGGACAGGCATGTCACCGCCGAAAGCCTGTTCGAGGCGGCGCGGCAGACCGGTGTGAGGGTCTCGCTGGCGACGATCTACAACACCCTGCGCGCCTTTTGCGACGCCGGGGTGCTGAACGAGATCACGGTGGACGGATCGAAAAGTTATTTTGACACCAACACGCATGATCATCCGCATTTCTTCTGGGAGGATGACGGCCGCCTGTCGGATGCGCCTGCCGACCAGTTGCAGATCGCCCGGCTGCCCGATGTGCCGGACGGGGCCGAGATCGCGTCGGTCGACGTGGTGATCCGCCTGCGTCGCAAACCCTGATCCCGGTTTCGTGGATCCGGAGCTTTCCGGTTGAATTCGTCGGTGCGCCTGCGCCACTGTGCCCGGAAAAAAGGCACCCATCATGACTCATCCGCTCCTCTCTCCCGCCGATATCGACACTTTCCAGCGCGACGGGGTGGTGCTGGTCAAGGGGCTGTTCGCCGATCATGTGGAAACGCTGCGCCGTGGCGTCGCGGCGAACATGGCCGCGCCCGGCCCCTATGCATCGGACAACGACAAGGCGGGCGAGACGGGCCGGTTTTTCGACGATTACTGCAACTGGACACGGATCCCCGAGTTCGCCGAGGTGGTTCAGACCTCGCCCGTGGCCGAGGTCGCCGCCGATCTGATGCGGTCGCGGGGGGTGCAGATGTTCCACGATCACGTTCTGGTCAAGGAGCCGGGCACCTCGATGGCCACGCCCTGGCACCAGGATGGCCCCTATTACTTTGTCGAGGGCACGCAGACCGTCAGCTTCTGGTCGCCGCTCGACCCGGTGCGCGCGGCGACGCTGCGCTGTGTCGCCGGATCGCACCGCTGGGAAAAAGAGGTTCTGCCGACCCGCTGGGTCAGCGAGGACGGGTATTTCCCTGACGCGGGCCAGTACATGCCGGTGCCCGACCCCGAGGCCGAGGGGATGCGAATCGTGGAGTACGCGATGGAGCCGGGCGATGCGGTGGCGTTCAACTTTCGCACCCTGCACGGCGCGCGCGGCAATACCAGCGATGCGCGCAGGCGGGCGTTCTCGATCCGGCTGGTCGGCGATGATGCGCGCTACGTCGAACGTCCCGGGCCGACTTCACCGCCTTTTCCGGGCCATGCCATGCTGCCGGGTCAGCCCCTGCGCGAGGATTGGTTCCCGGTGATCTGGCCGCGTTAGACTCGGGGGGCTCAGAACCATTGCCCCGGTTCCATCAGGCCAAGGTCCAGAAGTTGCCGGGAATGCCATTCGAACGGGACCGACTTGCGCCACCGGAACGTGTCGATGTCAAAAGTCGATCCTGGGTTCGCCTTCAGCGCCTTAGCGGTGCGAAACGAACAGATCGCCGCCGTCAGGTTGTGATGCCAGGGGCAGGCATAGGTGTTGTATTCCTCGTCGCTGAAGGTGTGGTCCGACCGCAACCGCAGCCCGGGCTTGGCGCGGAACAGGGCGATCCGGTCGATCCTGCGGCTGGGCGCGGGGATGTGCTCTTCAAAGCGCCAGCGCAGCCCGCCGAAGAAGTCGAGCTGTCGTTCTTTCGGGTGGTTGTGGTTGCCGGGGTCGGGGCGAGCCAGCGCGTAGTATCCCGCTCGATCGAGGTGCGCCCGCTCGAGTGACACAGCGCTGGGGCAGTTCTCCAGGTCGTCGGCATAGAGGTCGATGACATAGGTCAGCATGGCATCGCGCCGTTCCTCGGTGTGAAAGGCCAGCATTTCACCGATGCTGCGCGTCTCGCAGAACGGGAAGAACAGGTATTCCGCATTGTAGCCATAGTACAGCCAGACGCCCGGCGCCGCCTCGATCACCCGGTTGACCGCGTCGAAGACCGCCTGCGGATGGCTGCAATCGAACGCCACCCGGTGAACCGTGTCTTCCAGGTCGTCGGCCAGTTCGAACGCGGGCGGCATCAGGGCCACCACGGCCTTGAAACCGCATTGCAGGTGGTGGCGCAGGGTGCTGTCCAGTTCGACCGCGTCCTCGACGAAGATCAGCGCGACCGGCCCCTTGGCCAGAGTCGCCGTACCGTGTTTGAGAAAGTCATCCAGAGATGCGTGGTTCATGCCTTGCCTTGCCCGTGACCTTGCTGGCGTTTTTGCGCAGAGTCGGGTATTCGGGCGGTCATTGCAAGCCGCCGGGCAAAGCCCTATGTGCGGCGTTTCACACCGTAGCCGCGAAAGCAGATCCGATGACCGCGCCCAAGAAACTCTTCATCAAGACCTATGGCTGCCAGATGAACGTCTATGACAGCGAGCGCATGGCCGAGGCGCTGGGCGGGAAGGGCTATGTCGAGACCACCTCGCCCGATGACGCGGACATGATCCTGCTCAATACCTGCCACATCCGGGAAAAGGCGGCCGAAAAGGTTTACTCGGAACTGGGGCGGTTCCGGGGGCTGAAGGCCAACAATCCTGATCTCAAGATCGGCGTCGCCGGCTGTGTCGCCCAGGCCGAGGGCGAGGAAATCATGCGTCGCCAGCCGCTGGTCGATCTGGTGGTCGGCCCGCAAAGCTATCATCGCCTGCCCGAGATGGAGGCGAAGGCACGCAGGGGGGAAAAGGCGCTCGATACCGATTTCCCCGAAGAGGACAAGTTCGAGAAGCTGAAAGCGCGGCCCAAGGCCAAGCGCGGCCCGACCGCGTTTCTGACCGTGCAGGAGGGCTGCGACAAGTTCTGTGCCTTTTGCGTGGTGCCCTACACCCGCGGCGCCGAGGTCTCGCGCCCGGCCGAGCGCATCCTGACCGAGGCCCGCGACCTGGTCGAACGCGGCGTGCGCGAGATCACTCTGCTGGGCCAGAACGTCAACGCCTATCACGGGCCCGGTGCGGATGGCGCCGACTGGTCGCTGGCGCGGTTGATCTGGGCGCTGAACGACGTCGACGGGCTGGAGCGCATCCGTTTCACCACCTCGCACCCCAACGACATGAGCGACGACCTGATCGAGGCCCATGCGAGTTGTCCCAAGCTGATGCCCTATCTGCACCTGCCGGTGCAGTCGGGCAGTGACCGGATTCTCAAGCGGATGAACCGCAGCCATACCGCTGAGCACTACCTGCGGCTGATCGAGCGGCTGCGCGCCGCGCGCCCGGACCTGCACATGTCGGGTGATTTCATCGTCGGTTTCCCCGAGGAGACCGAGGCGGATTTCCAGGCCACCCTCGACCTTGTCGAGGCTGTGCAATACGGGTCGGCCTTTTCGTTCAAGTATTCGACCCGCCCCGGAACCCCCGCGGCCGAACGCGCACAGGTCGACGAGGCCGAAAAGGACGACCGCCTGCAACGGCTGCAGGCCCTTCTGACCCGCCAGCAGCGCGCGTTGCAGGATGCCATGGTCGGCCGCGACGTTAAGGTCCTGTTCGAGAAATCGGGGCGCCTTCCGGGCCAGATGGTCGGCAAGTCCGACTATCTGCACGCGGTGCATGTCAAGACGGACGCGGTGGCGCCCGGCGACCTGTCGCGCGTCAGAATCGTGTCCTCGGGACCCAATTCCCTGGCCGGCGAACTCCTGACCTGATCCTTGCCCCGCGCGGGTCGCGGGGAACGGATCGGCGTATGGAGGGCGATTTTGCAGACAATTCGGCTGCGGAAATCGAAAGTGTAGACGATTGCGCGACAACAAGTGGTGGATTTTGCTTCACAATTATCGCGCGACTTCTTAACCTTGTGGAATTAAGATCAAAGTCGCCTCCCCGGTCAGCCGGGGGATTAGGTTTGCGGGGGAAGTAAAGTGACGACATCAAAGGTGATCGATTTAACAGCGCATCGGGTGCTGGCGACGCTGGTCCTGGCACTCGTGCTGGCGCTCGGGTTCGCGACGCTTGCGCAGGCGCAATCCCGGACGAAGACGGTGATCGGGGAACGGTATGTCCCGACCATCTGGGTCGATCCGGACGGCTGTGAACACTGGGTCATGGATGACGGGGCCGAAGGGTACATGTCCCCGCACCTGCGCCGAGACGGAACTCCGGTCTGTCGCCGGGGCAATCTGTGCGGGACGATGCCGGCGGACCAGTTCTTTGCCACGGACAAGTACTATATCAATGCCGCCGGGCAGCGGCGCCTGCGTGAGTTCTTCGCCAACGCAGGGGCACGCGGCTACATCATCACAGGCCATACCGACAGCCGTGCCTCGGACGCGTACAACATGCGCCTGTCGCGCAATCGCGCGAACTCGGTGGCCCGGGTTGCCCGCAGCGTGGGGGCCAACGTGGTCGATGTTCGCGGATATGGCGAACGTGACCCGCGGGTGCCCAACACCAGCGCGGCCAACATGGCGCAGAACCGTCGCGTCGAAATCATCTGCGTGCAGTGAGGAGAGAGCCAATGAAATTCGTCAAGGTTATCGCGCTGCTCGCTGCGGCCGGGACGCTCGCGGCCTGTGAAGCGACCGACAAGACCCGGGACCGCAACATCTTCGACACCAAGGATCTGAGCCAGCTCAAGGCCGGCATCTGGGTGGATCCCAACGGCTGCGACCACTGGATCATCGACGACGGGGTCGAGGGCTATCTGTCCCAGCGTCTGGACAAGAACGGCAAGCCGGTCTGTTCCGGTGCGGCCCCGCCGGGCGTGGCCACCGGCCCGTTCAAGAAGGGCAGCCAGGTCGTCGACGCGATCTGACCCGGCGCCGACAAATTCCACGGCCGTCCCATCCGGGGCGGCCTTTTTTGTTTCAAACCGGTGAAATCCGCGTGCTTCCGCTTGCGCGGTGCGGCCGATCTTGGCAGGCTTGTCTTACCGTTTGAGACAAGGAGAGCGGATTGGCCATTGGCGCCCTGACCCCACCGCAAGCCGAAACCGCACCGCAAGAGGTGCTGATCGAATTTTCCGACAACCGCCTGCTGGTCGACCTGTGTGGCGAATACGACCGAAACCTCGCCGAGATCGAGCGAAAGCTCTCGGTGCAGATCCTGCGGCGTGGAAACCAGTTGGCCATCATGGGCGAGGCGCCGGCACAGGCGCAGGCGGTCGCGGTGCTGAACGCGCTGTATCAGCGACTCGAAAGCGGCCGCACCGTGGAGGCCGGCGATGTCGACCGGGAACTGCGGATGGGCGGGGCCGAGGGCGGTGGCAGCGGCGATGACGGCGCCCAGCTTGAGATGTTCAAGGGCGGCCCGATCGAGATCAAGACCCGCAAGAAGCTGGTCGAACCGCGCACCGACGCGCAAAAGGCCTATGTCAAATCGCTGTTCGAGAACGAACTCGCCTTCGGTATCGGCCCGGCCGGCACCGGCAAGACCTATCTCGCAGTGGCGGTGGGGGTGTCGATGTTCATCGGCGGCCATGTCGACCGGATCATCCTGTCGCGCCCGGCGGTCGAGGCGGGCGAAAAGCTTGGCTACCTGCCCGGCGACATGAAGGAAAAGGTCGATCCCTACATGCAGCCGCTCTACGACGCGCTGAACGATTTCCTGCCGGGCAAGCAACTGGCCAAGCTGATGGAGGAAAAGCGCATCGAGATCGCGCCGCTGGCCTTCATGCGCGGGCGCACGCTGTCCAATGCCTTCGTGGTGCTGGACGAGGCGCAGAACGCCACTACCATGCAGATGAAGATGTTCCTGACCCGCCTGGGCGAGGGCAGCCGCATGGTGATCACCGGCGACCGCAGCCAGGTCGACCTGCCGCGCGGCATGCCCTCGGGTCTGGTCGACGCGGAACGGTTGCTTTCATCGGTCTCCGGCATCGGCTTCAACTATTTCACTTCCAAGGACGTGGTGCGCCATCCGCTTGTCGCGGCCATCATCGAAGCGTATGAGGCCGACACCTGACCGCGGCCCCGGGCCGCTCCTCTGGCCAAGGTGACCTGCCGATGACATTGGACCTGACCGTCGAAGACAGTCGCTGGGAGGCGGTGAACCTTGCCGCGCTTGCCGAGCGGGCGGTGGCGGAAGCTCTGCGGCACCTGGGCCTCGATCCCGACATTTGCGAACTCGCGGTGCTGGCCTGCGACGATGGCCGCATCGCCACGCTCAACGCCGATTTCCGTGACAAGCCGCAGCCGACCAATGTGCTGAGCTGGCCGGCCGAGGATCTTGCCGCCGCGACCCCCGGCGCCCGACCGGCGCTGCCGGAGCCGGATTTCACCGGGGAAATCGCGCTGGGCGATATCGCCATCGCCTATGACACCTGCGCCAGAGAGGCCCGCGACCAGGGCAAGAGCCTGTCCGATCACAGCACGCATCTGATCGTGCACGGGCTTTTGCATCTGCTTGGCTATGACCACATCCGTGACCCGGATGCCACTTTGATGGAGGGTTTGGAGGTCGAGATACTTGGCATCTTGGGCCTTGATGACCCATATAGGGAACAAGACGGGCCATGAGGCCCCTTTCGGACAGGATCAATGGGCGACGACACAGACGATTGTTCTAACGCGGCGCAACGCGCGCATTCAGAGAACAACACCACAGACACCGGCGAGAAAACAGGCTTTCTCGGTCGTATTTTCGAGGCGCTTGCGCCGGCCGAAACCCCTTTGCAGGAGGCAAGCAATGGTCAGCCGGTCGCGGCGGTGCACCCGCGCGGCATGATCAACCTGCGGCGGTTGCGGGTCGAGGACGTGGCGATCCCCACCGCCGAGATCGTGGCGGTTCCGAACACCATCACGATGGAGGAGCTGGTCGGTGTCTTCCGCGAAAGCGGGATGACCCGGATTCCGGTCTATGACGGGACGCTGGACACGCCGCTGGGCTTTGTCCACCTCAAGGACCTCGCGCTGACCCACGGGTTCAACGGCGACGACGAGGCCGAGTTCGACCTTGCCGCGATGGTGCGTCCGCTGCTGTTCGTGCCGCCGTCGATGCCGCTGGGCGTGCTGCTGACCAAGATGCAGACCGAGCGGCGTCACATGGCGCTGGTGATTGACGAATATGGCGGCGTTGACGGGCTGGTCACCATCGAGGACCTGATCGAACAGGTGGTGGGCGAGATCGAGGATGAATACGACGCCGACGAGGACCAGCCCTGGGTCAAGGAAAAGCCCGGCTGCTACATCGCCCAGGCGCGCACCCCGCTGGACGAGTTCGAGGCCGAGATCGGCCGGTCGCTGACCAGCCATGACGCCGTGGACGAGGAAGATATCGACACGCTCGGCGGGCTGGTCTTCATGCTGTCGGGACGGGTACCCACAAGGGGCGAGGTGGTGGTGCATCCCGACGGCCCCGAGTTCGAGGTGATCGACGCCGACCCGCGCCGGATCAAGCGGCTGCGCGTGTACGTCCCGGATGCCGACGAATGACCGGCCGCCGATGACGCGGGCGGCCCGGTGGCGGTTGCGCTGGCGCATGGCCATTGCCGCGCTGATCGGCGCGGTCGGGGCCATGGGGCTGGCGCCAATCGGGGCCTGGCCCGCGACGGTGCTGGCGCTGGTGCTTTTGCCGCCGCTGCTGATCGCCTGTACCACCCCGCGCGCGGCGGCGCTGACCGGCTGGGCCTTTGGTACCGGCTGGTTCGCCCACGGGCTGTTCTGGATCGTCGAACCCTTCCTGGTCGAGCCCGAGCGATACGGTTGGATGGCCCCCTTTGCGCTGGTCTTTCTGGCGGGCGGGCTGGCGCTGTTCTGGGGGGCGGCGGCCTGGGCCGCGCATCGTTTCGCCCGGGGTCCGGCGGGCCGCACCGCGGCGCTGGCGGTGACCCTGTCGCTGGCCGAGTTCGGGCGCGCCTATCTGTTGACCGGGTTTCCCTGGGCGGCGCCGGCGCAGGTCTGGGTCGATACCCCGGTCGCCCAACTCCTGGCCTGGATCGGGCCGCAGGGCCTGGGGTTGGCGACCCTGGCGGTCGCGCTGACGCCGGGCCTGGCGCTGGCGCGGGGGCGGGGGAAACGCACCCTCGTGCTGTCCTGCCTGCCCGCCGCGGTCCTTGCCGTGGCCGCCTATGCCGCCGCCTCGGGCGGGCCGCCCGTGACCGCCACCGGCGCGACCGTCCGGCTGGTCCAGCCCAACGCGCCGCAGCATCAGAAATGGGATCCGGCCCATATCCCGATCTTCTTCAAGCGGCAGATCGACTTTACTGCGGCCGAGCCGCGCCCGGACCTGGTCGTCTGGCCCGAAAGCGCGGTGCCGGTCGCCCTAAACGACGCTGCCCCGACGCTGGCGCGCATCGCGCAGTCGGCACGGGGCGCCGAGGTGGTGCTGGGCATCCAGCGTTTCGATGGCTGGCGCGTCTACAACTCGCTGATCCGGCTCGACGGTGCCGGCGAGGTGGCCGGGATTTACGACAAGCACCACCTTGTGCCCTTTGGCGAATACGTGCCGCTGGGCGATCTGGCGGCGCGGTTCGGACTCTACGGGTTTGCCGCGCAAGAGGGGCAGGGCTACAGCGCCGGTCCGGGCCCACGGCTGCTGGATCTCGGCGCGCTTGGGTCGGCCTTGCCGCTGATCTGCTACGAGGCGGTGTTCCCGCAGGACGTGAACGCCGCGCCGCAGCGCCCGAGCCTGTTGCTGCAGGTGACCAACGACGCCTGGTTCGGCACCCGGTCTGGCCCCTATCAGCACCTCGCCCAGGCCCGGATGCGGGCGATCGAGCAGGGGCTGCCGCTGGCGCGGGCGGCCAATACCGGCATCTCGGCGATGATCGGCCCGCGTGGAGAGGTGATCGACAGCATCCCGCTGGGGCAGGCAGGCTATGTCGACGTGACGCTGCCGGCGCCGCTGCCGCCCACGCTTTATGCACGCTCAGGCGACTGGCCTGTGTTGCTGCTGCTACTATGTGCCGCCTTCGCGTTTAAGCTGGTGCAAAGCCCCCGCAGATCGCCTACATAGCGATTGACCGGCCCGCGGATCGCGCGGACCCGGGTTTGACGACTGTCACAACGGCTTCCTGGCGTGGCAGGCAAAACACCAATGGAGCACTTTCATGTCCCGCAAGAACTATATCTTCACCTCCGAGTCCGTCTCGGAGGGCCACCCCGACAAGGTCTGCGACCGGATTTCCGACGCTGTTCTCGATGCCTTCCTCGCCGAGGAGCCCGAAGCGCGTGTCGCCTGCGAGACCTTCGCGACGACGGGCATGGTTGTCATCGGCGGCGAGGTCGGCCTGTCCGACCAGGAGCAGCTCAAGAACTACATGGGCCGGATCGGCCAGATCGCCCGCGATTGCATCAAGGACATCGGCTACGAGCAGGAACATTTCCACTGGAACACCTGCCACGTGCTGAACTTCCTGCACGAGCAGTCGGCCCATATCGCCCAGGGCGTCAACGCCGCCGACAACAAGGACGAGGGCGCCGGCGACCAGGGCATCATGTTCGGCTATGCCACCGACGAGACCGAGGCGCTGATGCCGGCGCCGATCCAGTATTCCCACGCCATCCTGCGCCGCCTGGCCGAGGTGCGCAAATCCGGTGCAGAACCCAGCCTGCGCCCCGATGCCAAAAGCCAACTCTCGGTGGTCTACGAGGACGGCAAGCCGGTCGGCATCAGCTCGATCGTGCTCTCCACCCAGCACGCGAGCGAGGATCAGACCAGCGACGACATCCGTGAGATTGTCGAGCCTTATATCCGTGAAGTGCTGCCCGAGGGCTGGATCACGCCGGACACCGAATGGTGGGTCAACCCGACCGGCACCTTCGTGATCGGCGGGCCTGACGGCGACGCCGGGCTGACCGGGCGCAAGATCATCGTCGACACCTATGGCGGCGCGGCGCCCCACGGCGGTGGCGCGTTCTCGGGCAAGGATCCGACCAAGGTGGACCGCTCGGCGGCCTACGCGGCGCGCTACCTGGCCAAGAACGTGGTCGCGGCAGGGCTGGCGCGGAAATGTACGCTGCAGCTGTCCTATGCCATCGGAGTGAGCAAGCCGCTGTCGATCTACATCGACACCCACGGCACCGGCGAACTGCCCGACGAGGTGATCGAAAAGGCGGTCGGCGGGGCGATGGACCTGACCCCGCGCGGCATCCGCGAGCATCTGCAGTTGAACAAGCCGATCTACCAGCGCACCGCGGCCTATGGCCATTTCGGTCGCGAACCCGATGCCGACGGCGGCTTCAGCTGGGAAAAGACCGATCTGGCCGAGGCGCTGAAAAAGGCGGTCTGAGGCCAGCAGCAGCCGGTTTTCGCCCCCGTCCGGGATGCCGGGCGGGGGTTTTCTTGTGTCCTCGGCGCGGCCGCTTGCCCCGCGCGCGTCCAATCGCTACACCGCGCGCCATGACGCAGCACCCTGAACGCCCTCACCGCAATTTCTATGGCCGCCTCAAGGGCAAGACCCTGAAGAAAAGCCAGAAGACCTATCTGGACGAGGACCTGGCCCGGTTGTCGCCCGGCCCGGTGGGCTGGGACGAGAACCCCATGCGCAGTCCTCTCGATCTCGACGCCCTGTTCGGCGGTCGGCCAGTCTGGCTGGAAGTCGGCTTCGGCGGCGGCGAGCACATGGTGCACCAGGCCGCCGCGAACCCCGACGTGGGGATCATCGGGGCCGAACCCTATATCAACGGGGTCGCCATGTTGCTGGGCAAGATCCGGCGCGCCGGGGTGGAAAACCTCGCCGTGCACCCCGGCGACGCGCGCGACCTGATGGACGTGCTGCCGGACAACTCCATTTCGCGGGCCTTTCTGCTCTATCCCGATCCCTGGCCCAAGGCACGGCATCACCGCCGCCGCTTCGTCACGCAAGAGCACCTGGAACCGCTGGCGCGGGTGTTGAAGCCGGGCGCGATCTTTCGCGTGGCGACCGACATTCCCGATTACGTGCGCCAGACGCTGGAAGAGGTTCCACGCGCCGGGTTCGAGTGGTTGGCGGAGCGTCCTGCGGATTGGCGTGAGCCCTGGGACGACTGGATCTCGACCCGCTACGAACAGAAGGCCCTGCGCGAGGGGCGGGTGCCACATTACCTGACCTTCCGCCGGATCTGACACCCGCGGATCGGGGACTCTGGGGGCCGAATTGTACGGTTCGGCTTTGCGGTCGGTTCCGGCCGGAACCGGGGGCGAAACACGTCATGGACGGATGCGCCCTCATGGGGTACCCAACGCCCAGACCAAGCAAGGAACCCGACCAGATGTCCGCACATGGCACCCCGATCCCGATGAAGACCGCGGCCTCCGGCCCCCTGTCCGGTGTGGCCGAGGTGCCCGGCGACAAGTCGATCTCGCACCGGGCGCTGATCCTGGGTGCGATGGCGGTGGGAGAGACCCGGATCACCGGCTTGCTCGAGGGCGAGGATGTTCTGGACACCGCCAAGGCGATGCGTGCCTTTGGCGCCGAGGTGACGCGGGATGACGACGGCACATGGCATGTCCACGGCGTCGGCGTCGGTGGGTTTGCCGAGCCAACCCAAGTGATCGACTGCGGCAACTCGGGCACCGGCGTGCGGCTGATCATGGGGGCGATGGCGACCTGCCCGATCACCGCGACCTTTACCGGCGATGCCAGCTTGACCAAGCGGCCGATGGCGCGGGTGACCGATCCGCTGGCGCTGTTCGGAACGCGGGCGGTGGGGCGCGCGGGCGGGCGACTGCCGATGACGATCCAGGGCGCGACCGACCCGGTGCCGGTGCGCTATACCGTGCCGGTGCCCTCGGCGCAGGTGAAATCGGCGGTGCTGCTGGCCGGTCTCAATGCGCCGGGCCAGACGGTGGTGATCGAAAAGGAGGCCACCCGCGATCATACCGAACGGATGCTGGCCGGGTTCGGTGCCGAAGTCACGAGTGAACAGACTGACGAAAGCCGGGTGATCACCCTGACTGGCCAGCCCGAGCTGAAACCGCAGGTGATCGCGGTGCCGCGCGATCCGTCGAGCGCCGCCTTTCCGGTCTGTGCCGCGCTGATCGTTCCGGGCTCGGACGTGCTGGTGCCGGGCATCGGGTTGAACCCGACGCGGGCAGGCCTGTTTACCACCCTGCGCGAGATGGGCGCGGATCTGACCTATGAGAACGAGCGCGAAGAGGGCGGCGAGCCGGTGGCGGACCTGCGCGCGCGCTATTCGCCGGACATGAAGGGGATTCACGTGCCGCCCGAGCGCGCGGCGAGCATGATCGACGAATATCCGGTGCTTTCCGTCGTGGCGGCCTGTGCCAGTGGCAAGACACTGATGACCGGGGTGCGCGAGCTGCGGGTCAAGGAATCGGATCGCATCGAGGCGATGGCGACGGGGCTGCGCGCCTGCGGCGTTAGCGTCGAAGAGGGCGAGGACTGGTGGGAGGTCACCGGGCTGGGCGCGGGCAATGTGCCCGGCGGGGCGACCTGTGCCAGCCATCTCGACCACCGGATCGCCATGTCCTTCCTGGTGCTGGGGATGGCGGCGCAACAGCCGGTCGCGGTGGATGACGGCGGGCCGATCGCCACATCGTTCCCGGTGTTCGAGCCGCTGATGGCGGCGCTGGGGGCAAGGGTCGAGCGGACCGGATCGTGAGCCGGGCGCGGGTCGCATATTGGGCGGTCTTCGCCGCCGCACTGGCGGTCTACGGCGCGATGGTGGGCTGGACCCTGCCGGCGATTTCCCGCGATGCTGCCGGGTTGGCCCCGTTCGATATGCGTCCCATGGGCTACTCCGTGGCCGAGGCGCGGGCCTTTCTGGCGGCGCTGGGCGCCGAGGGTCGCGCGCTCTATCTCGGGCCGCAGCATGCGCTGGACCTCGTCTATCCGGCGCTGCTGGCCGTGGTGCTGATCGGTGCAGTCCGGGCGCTGATCGGGCCGCTATGGCTGCGTTGGGGGCTGAGCCTGCTGGCGCTGGGCGGCGTGGCGGCGGATTACCTGGAGAACGCGCGCGTGGGCGCCATGTTGCGTGACGACGGGATGCTGCCCGGGGCGGCGATCACGGCGGCAAGCCACGCCACGCAGGCCAAGGCGGGGCTGACCTCGGTGGTGATGCTGGCGGTCTGCGCCGGGCTTGCCCGGGCGGCATGGACAAAATGGAGAAAGACATGAGCGAACCGTTTACCGTGGCCATCGACGGGCCGGCGGCCTCGGGCAAGGGGACGATCTCGCGCGCGGTGGCAGAGCGTTTCGGCTTTGGCCATCTGGATACCGGGCTGTTGTACCGCGCGGTCGGGGTGAAGATGCTGGACGGGGTCGATCCGGTCGCGGCGGCGCAGGCCTTGTCGCGCGCGGACCTGGAGGACGAGGCCCGGCTGCGCGGGGCCGAGGCGGCGCAGGCCGCCAGCAAGGTCGCGGTGATCCCCGAGGTGCGCGCGGCGCTGGTCGATTTCCAGCGCGCCTTTGCCCGCAGGGCCGGGGGTGCGGTGCTGGACGGGCGCGATATCGGCACGGTGATCTGCCCGCAGGCAGAGGTGAAGCTGTTCGTCACGGCGAGTGCCGAGGTGCGGGCGCGCCGGCGGTACCTTGAACTGAAGGACAAGGGCAGCGACACCACCGAGGACGAGGTGCTGGCCGACGTGATCGCCCGCGACGAACGCGACAGCGAACGCGCCACCGCGCCGCTGCGCGCGGCCGAGGATGCGCTGCGTCTCGATACCTCACACCTGAGCATCGACGAGGCTGTCGCCGAGGCCGTGCGCGCGGTGGCGGCGAAATACAAGGCAAACTGAGGAGCAGGGATCATGAAACAGCGGACCATGGGCAGGAACGGCGCGACAACCTCGGCCATCGGCATCGGGGCGATGTCGTTCTCCAATTTCTACGGCCCCACCGACGAGGCGCGCAGCCATGCCATCCTGGATGCGGCGCTGGAGTTGGGGGTGAGCCATGTGGACACCTCGAACGTCTATGGCATGGGCAAGTCGGAAGAGACCATCGGCAGTTTCCTCAAGGCGCGGCCGGGCACGCGGGATCGCTTTCACATCGCCACCAAGGCGGGGATCGCGCGGGACGCCGAGGGCAACCGCTATTACGACAATTCGGCGGCGTATCTCGAGGCGGAGCTGGACAAGTCGTTGGCGCGGATGGGGATCGACTGTGTCGATCTGTTCTACATCCATCGCCGCGATGCGGACCTGCCGATCGAGGCGGCCACCGAGAACCTTGCCGCGCTGGTCAAGAAGGGCAAGGCACGCGCCATCGGGATATCGGAGATCGCGCCGAGCAGCCTGCGACGGGCGGCGGCGGTGCATCCGATCGCGGCGGTGCAGTCGGAGTATTCGCTGTCCACCCGCGCGCCGGAGCTGGGGCTGGTGCAGGCCTGTGCCGAGCTGGGCACGGCGTTGGTGGCGTTTTCGCCGGTGGGTCGGTCGCTGCTGACCGATCATCCGTTGCCGAAGGAGGTGATCCCGGAGCTGGGTTTCCTCAAGGCCAACCCGCGGTTCATGGAGCCGAACCTGACCGCCAACCTGGAGATCAGCGACGGGTTTCGGGCCCTGGCCGCCGAGATGGGCGCGCCGGCGGCGGCGGTGGCGATTGCCTGGCTGCTGCACCGGGGTGAGCACGTGATCCCGATCCCGGGCACCCGGTCGGTCGAGCATTTCCGCGAGTTGGTGGCGGGCTGCGACCTGGAACTGACGGCGGCGGACATGGACCGGATCGAACAGGTGCTGCCGGTGGGCTGGGCCCATGGCGACCGCTATAACGACAGCCAGTGGGTCGGACCCGAGCGGTACTGCTGACCCCGGGGCGCTCAGGGTGCGCTTGTCATTGCGCACCCTGTCATCCCCGCGAAAGCGGGGATCTCCTTCCGAGAGTGTCAGAGAAGGCCCCCGCTTTCGCGGGGGTGACAGGGCGCTGTGGCAAGGTGATGGCAAGACGCGACGCGCGGGGGGGCGGCGGCTGGGCGTAACCCTTGCTTTGGACCGCCCGGAGGTCAAATCGCTGTCATCCCCGCGCAGGCGGGGATCTCTTCCCGGAGGCGTCAGAGAAAGGCCCCCGCTTTCGCGGGGGTGACAGGGCAGGGAGGCTTTACGCCCCGACCTGATCGCGCAGCATGCGGCGCAGGATCTTGCCGGCGGCGGATTTCGGGATCTCGGAGACCACCTCCATCTTGCGTACCTGCTTGTAATGCGACAGCCGCCCTTCGAGATAACCCTGCAGGGTTTCCAGCGTCGGGTTGCTGCCCGGTGTGGGCACCACGAAGGCCATCGGCACCTCGCCCGCCTCGTCGTCGGGAAAGCCGATCACCGCCACGTCTGCGATCTCGTGGTGGGTGAGGATCTCGGCCTCCAGCTCGGCCGGGGCGACCTGGAAGCCCTTGTACTTGATCAGCTCCTTGAGCCGGTCGGTGACATAGAGATAGCCGTCCTCGTCGAAATGGCCGATGTCGCCGGTGCGCATCCAGCCGCCCCCGACGATGGTCTCGGCGGTGGCCTCCGGGTTGTTGAGATAGCCCTTCATCACCTGCGGGCCGCGCACCCAAAGCTCGCCATCCTGGCCCAGCGGCATGTCATCTCCGGTCTCGGGGTTGACGATGCGGCTCTCGGTGTTGGAGACGGTCACGCCCGAGGCGCCGGGCTTGCCCTTGCCCTGGGGCGAGACGTGGCTGACCGGGCTGAGTTCGGTCATGCCATAGCCCTGCGTCGCGGTGGCGCCCAGCCGCGCGCCCATCGCCTCGGCCACGTCGGCGCCGAGCGGCGCGGCGGCGGAGTTGATCTGCTCGATGAAGGACAGGTCGAATTTGTCCACCAGCGGATGCTTGGCCAGCGCCAGCGCCACCGGCGGCACGATCCAGAGCCGTGGCGTGCGGTGCCGGGCGCAGAGCGTCAGGAACTGTTCCAGGTCAAAGCGCGGCATCGTCACCAGCCCGCCGCCGGCGGCCAGGTAGATGTTCATCAGCACTTCGAGCCCGTAGATGTGAAAGAACGGCAGGAAGGCCACCGTCATCTCGCCCGCCTGCACGTTTGCGGGTTCCAGCGACTGGTCGATGTTCACGGCGAGGTTGCGATGGGTCAGCATGACCCCCTTGGGCAGGCCGGTGGTGCCCGAGGAATAGGGCAGGGCGACCACGTGTTCGGCGGTGTCGACCGGCGCCTGCTGCTCCAACGGCGCGCCCATCAGGTCGGAGAGCGGCATGACCCCCTCGGCCTCGCCGATCACGACGAGGTGCTGGACGTTGGTACCCTGGACCGCCTCGCGCGCGGTGTCGAGGAAGGGGGCCACCACCACGAGAATCCGTGCATCGGAATCGAGCAGCTGGTGCTTGACCTCATGGGCGGTATAGGTCGGGTTGATCGTGGTCACGGTGCCGCCCGCCCAGGCCGTGCCGTGGAATACAACGCAGTACTCGGGGATGTTCGGCGCCATCAGACCCAGCACCTGCCCGGCAAACCCGCGTTCGGTCAGCCCGCCGGCCAGCGATTTCACAGCGCCGATGAACTGCGCGCCGGTCATCTCGCGCCCCGAGGAGCCGTCGACCAGGATGGTGCGGTCGGGGTCGATTCCCCGGAACACCCGTTCAGTGACCGATTGCGTGGTGATGTCGACGTCCGAAAACGGGCTCTTGATGATTGTCATGTGAAGTCCTCCCGGGGGAATTTCTACATCCGGCGGGGGCTTTGCCAACCGGTTTTCCGGCGGTCGGCATGCCGCTGCCGGATGACGTTGCGGCGCGGGGGCGTGAAATGCCTCCCTCTTGCGCGACAGGGGCAAACCCCCTATAGAACGCACGTCGACAAGGGCGAAAATGCCCGCAAGCAGAGATATCGAGCAGGGTCGGGATGCACCGGCCCTCTTTGTTTTGCGGTTCGTCCTGACCAACGAAACCCCAAGACCGGCGGAGACAACCGCGCGGCCAGAAAAATGTGATCGCAAAGGAAACCGAGACCGAATGGCTCAAGACACATCCATGGAGGAATTCGAAGCCCTCCTGAACGAAAGCTTCGAAATGGACACGCCCGATGAGGGTACTGTCGTCAAGGGCAAGGTCATCGCCGTCGAGGCAGGCCAGGCCATCATCGACGTAGGCTACAAGATGGAAGGCCGCGTCGATCTGAAGGAATTCGCTAATCCCGGCGAGGCCCCCGAGATCGCTGTCGGCGACGAGGTCGAAGTCTATCTTCGCTCTGCCGAGAACGCCCGTGGCGAAGCCGTCATCTCGCGCGAGATGGCCCGCCGCGAAGAAGCCTGGGACCGCCTGGAAAAAGCCTATGCCGACGACCAGCGCGTCGAAGGCGCGATCTTTGGTCGGGTCAAGGGTGGCTTTACCGTCGATCTGGGTGGCGCAGTTGCGTTCCTGCCCGGTAGCCAGGTTGATGTGCGCCCCGTGCGCGACGCCGGCCCGCTGATGGGCCTCAAGCAGCCGTTCCAGATCCTGAAAATGGACCGTCGCCGTGGCAACATCGTCGTGTCGCGCCGCGCCATCCTGGAAGAGAGCCGCGCCGAACAGCGTGCCGAGGTCATCGCCAACCTGACCGAAGGTCAGACTGTCGACGGCGTGGTCAAGAACATCACCGAATACGGTGCGTTCGTCGACCTGGGCGGTGTTGACGGGCTGCTGCACGTCACCGACATGGCATGGCGCCGTGTGAACCACCCGTCGGAAATCCTGTCGATCGGCGAGACCGTCAAGGTTCAGGTCATCAAGATCAACAAGGAAACCCACCGTATCAGCCTGGGCATGAAGCAGCTGCAGGAAGATCCGTGGGATCTGGTCGGTGCCAAGTTCCCGCTGGGTTCGGTGCACAAGGGCCGCGTGACCAACATCACCGACTACGGCGCATTCGTCGAGCTGGAGCCGGGTGTCGAAGGCCTGGTCCACGTGTCGGAAATGTCCTGGACCAAGAAGAACGTGCATCCCGGCAAGATCGTTTCGACCAGCCAGGAAGTCGACGTCATGGTCCTGGAAATCGACCAGGCCAAGCGTCGCGTGTCGCTGGGTCTGAAACAGACCATGCGCAACCCGTGGGAGGTCTTTGCCGAGACCCATCCCGAGGGCACCGAGGTCGAGGGCGAGGTCAAGAACATCACCGAGTTCGGTCTGTTCATCGGTCTCGACGGCGACATCGACGGCATGGTTCACCTGTCGGACCTGTCGTGGGACGAGCGTGGCGAAGACGCGATCCAGAGCTACAAGAAGGGCGACATCGTCCAGGCCGTGGTTTCGGAAGTCGACGTCGAGAAAGAGCGTATCTCGCTGTCGATCAAGGCGCTGGGTGGCGACAAGTTCGCCGAGGCCGTGGGCGGCGTGAAGCGTGGCTCGATCATCACCGTGAACGTGACCGCGATCGAAGATGGCGGCATCGAGGTGGAATACGAGGGCATGAAGTCCTTCATCCGCCGTTCGGACCTGAGCCGCGACCGTGGCGAGCAGCGTCCTGACCGGTTCTCGGTCGGCGACAAGGTCGATGTGCGCGTGACCAACGTGGACAGCAAGACCCGCCGTCTGGGCCTGTCGATCAAGGCACGCGAGATCGCCGAAGAGAAGGAAGCTGTTCAACAGTACGGCAGCTCGGATTCGGGCGCCTCGCTGGGCGACATCCTTGGCGCCGCGCTGAAGGGCGACAACGACTGATCCGGAGGTTTTTTTCCGGTTTGAAACGGGGACGGGCTCCGGGCATTTTGCCCGGGGCCCGTTTCCTTTTCGGGCCCGCGGGGGCCGATTCGGGCCACCGTTTCCCATCCCGATCTGCAGTACTTCGCGCTTTGTCGGGGGGTGAATCCGGGGCGATGGGGCCGCATCCCGCCTGCCTGCGGCGAAATTCCCGTGTTAAATCCTGTACTTCCCGTTTCCGTATCGGATAATTCTGCCTATAGTCGATTGCACGCATCGCAGAATGCCTGCGCGTCTACCAACTGCGCCTTGGGAGGGCCCTCCATGATTCGGTCGGAACTGATCCAGAAGATTGCCGACGATAACCCGCATTTGTATCAGCGCGACGTCGAGCGCATCGTGAACACCGTGTTCGAAGAGGTGACCGAAGCGATGGCGCGCGGCGACCGGGTGGAGTTGCGCGGATTCGGCGCATTCTCGGTGAAAAAACGCGACGCGCGGATCGGTCGCAATCCCCGCACCGGCGAAACCGTGCATGTAGAGGAGAAATACGTTCCCTTCTTCAAGACGGGGAAACTTCTTCGGGATCGTCTGAACGGAAAAGCTGACTGATGCGCTATATTCGCTATGCATTCCTGGCTGTGCTGGGAATCGTGTTGATCTCTGTCTCTCTGGCCAATCGTGGCGCGGTGACGTTGAAACTGATGCCGGATGACATCGCCGCGCTGCTGGGCTGGAACCTCTCCACCTCGCTGCCGCTGTTCGTGGTGGCGCTGGGCGGCATCGCTGTCGGCCTCGTGCTCGGGTTCATCTGGGAATGGATGCGCGAACACAAGCATCGCCGCGAGGCCGGGCAGAAGCACCGCGAGGTCCGCAAGCTGGAGCGCGAGGTGACGCGGCTGAAGCGGGCCAAGTCCGAGGAAAAGGACGAGGTCCTGGCACTGCTGGACGAGGCGAGCTGAGGCCGCGCGCGCGATTCGCGCCGAATGCCGGTTTTCACCGGCCGGATTGCGGCCTAGATATCCCTCATGACAACTGACATCCGTGTGAAAATCTGCGGGCTGCGGCAAGCGGCCGATGTGCGGGCGGCAGCGGCGGCCGGGGCCGCCTATGTCGGCTTCGTGTTCTTTGCGAAATCGCCGCGCCACCTGGCGGTGGACGCCGCGGCGGCGCTGGCGCTGGAGGTGCCCGAGGGCATCTGCAAGGTGGCGCTGACGGTCGATGCCGACGAGGCCACGCTGGACGGGCTGGTCGAGGCGGTGCCGCTGGACATGTTGCAACTGCACGGGCGCGAAAGCCCCGAGCGGGTGGACGCGATCCGCGCCCGCTATGGGCTGCCGGTGATGAAGGCGGTGGGCGTGGCCGGCGAAGAGGACCTTGAGCGGATCGACCTTTATTCGCAGGTGGCCGACCAGCTTCTGATCGACGCCAAGCCGCCCAAGGGAGCGGATCTGCCGGGCGGCAACGGGCTGGCCTTCGACTGGCGGCTGCTGGCGGGGCGCAAGTACTGGCAGCGCCCCTGGATGCTGGCGGGCGGGCTGACCCCGGAGAACGTGGGCGAGGCGGTGCGCCTGACCGGGGCGCGGCAGGTGGATGTCTCCTCGGGGGTGGAAAGCGCACCGGGGGTGAAGGACGCGGGGCTGATCGAGGCCTTTGTTCGCGGCGCGCAGGCGTGAGGCGAATCCGCTGGAAATCGGGCCTTTGGCCTTTTATGCACGGCTGAAAGCAGGAAGGGACGCGCGATGGCCAACGATCTTTTCAACTCGTTCATGTCCGGGCCGGATGAAAAAGGCCGTTTCGGCATCTTCGGCGGACGGTTCGTCAGCGAAACGCTGATGCCGCTGATCCTGAGCCTTGAGGAAGAATACGAACGGGCCAAGACCGACCCGACCTTCTGGGCCGAGATGGACGACCTGTGGAAGAACTATGTCGGTCGCCCCAGCCCGCTGTATTTCGCCGAACGGCTGACCGATCACCTGGGCGGCGCCAAGATCTATCTCAAGCGCGACGAGCTGAACCATACCGGCGCCCACAAGATCAACAACGTGCTGGGCCAGATCCTGTTGGCGCGCCGCATGGGCAAGACCCGGATCATTGCCGAGACCGGCGCCGGGCAGCACGGCGTCGCCACGGCCACCGTTTGTGCCAAGTTCGGGCTGAAATGCGTGGTCTACATGGGCGCCCATGACGTGCAGCGGCAGTCGCCCAACGTGTTCCGCATGCGCCTGTTGGGGGCCGAGGTGATCCCGGTGACCTCTGGTCGCGGCACCCTCAAGGACGCGATGAACGATGCGCTGCGCGACTGGGTGACCAACGTGCGCGATACCTTCTATTGCATCGGCACGGTGGCCGGCCCGCACCCCTATCCGGCGATGGTCCGTGACTTCCAATCGGTGATCGGCAAGGAGGTGCGCTGGCAGTTGGCCGAGCAGGAGGGAGAGGGACGCCTGCCCGACACGGTGATCGCGGCGATTGGCGGCGGCTCGAACGCGATGGGCCTGTTCTATCCGTTCCTCGACGACAAGTCGGTGAACATCATCGGCGTCGAGGCCGGTGGCAAGGGCGTCAACCAGAAGATGGAGCATTGCGCCAGCCTCACCGGCGGGCGGCCCGGCGTGCTGCATGGCAACCGTACCTATCTGTTGCAGGACGACGACGGGCAGATCCTCGAAGGGTATTCGATCTCGGCCGGGCTGGATTACCCGGGCATCGGGCCGGAGCATTCCTGGCTGCACGAGGTCGGGCGGGCGCAATATGTCTCGATCACCGACAAGGAAGCCTTGGAGGCGTTCCAGCTGTCCTGTGCGCTGGAGGGAATCATCCCGGCGCTGGAGCCGAGCCATGCGCTGGCCCATGTGATGAAGATCGCGGGCGATCTGCCGCGCGAGCATATCATCGTGATGAACATGTGCGGGCGCGGCGACAAGGACATCTTTACCGTCGCCAAGCATCTGGGCTTTGACATGTCCGATACCGAGGGGCGCGAGGCGGACTGACTCAGTCGGCGGCGCAGTCGACCAGCACCGTCAGCGGCACCACTTCCAGCGCGCGAACATGGGTTGCATCCAGGTGCGCCCTGGGCGCGCAGCCCTCGTCATGGGCCTGCAGGAAGCGCGCGGCGCAGAGGCACCATGTATCGCCGGGTTTCAGCCCCGCAAAGCCGACCTCCGGGTGCGGCGTACTGAGATCGTTGCCGACGTATTTCGAAAAGGCGAGGAATTCGCCGGTCATCACCGCGCAGACGGTATGGCTGCCCCGGTCGGCGGTGCAGGTGTTGCAGTGGCCGTCGCGAAAGAACCCGGTCAGGGGTTCGAACGAGCAGGGGGTCAGGGTGCCGCCCAGGACATTGAGGCTTTCATCCGGTTTCATGTCGGCAGTCTACAGGCTTTGGGCGATTCTGCGGAACATTTCGAGGTTCTGTTCAAACGCGCCGGTGTCCCGGAACCGCCGGTCGGCGCCGGTGGCCACGATCAGCACCCCGGCGGGGCGGTCGATGTAGATGTACTGACCGTAGATGCCCCGCCCGAAGAACTCCCCGTCGTGGGCGTCGGAGGGGATCCACCACTGATAGCCATAGCGCGTCTTGCCGGGCGCGGTCGGGGCGCTGGGCGCGGTCGAGGCCGCGATCCAGTCGGCGGGAACCACTTGCGCGCCGCCGTATTCCCCGTCCTGCAGGATCATCTGGCCGAAGCGGGCGTAATCGCGGGTGGTGAAGTTCAGCCCGCCAAGGACAAAGGCCACCCCGGCGCCATCGGTGATGTAAAATCCGTCGCGTTCCAGCCCCAGCGGCGCCAGGATCTTTTCGGCCAGAAGCTCGGTCACGCTGCGTCCGGTGGCGCCGCGGATCACCATGCCGATCACATGGGTGTCGATCGAGACATATTGCCAGGTCGCGCCCGGATCGGCGAAACGGTCGGTGAAGCTGGCCGCGAAATCGTCCAAAGTGCCGCCAAGGGCAACCACCCGGCCCATCCGGTTGATGTCCGAGTTGAAGTCGAAATAATCCTCGTCGAAGGTCACGCCCGAGGCCATGTTCAGCACGTTGCGGATGCTGGCGCCATCATAGGCCGATCCGGTCAGCATCGGGGCGTATTTGGTGACCGGATCGTCGATGGAGGCGATCGCCCCCTCGTCCAGCAGCACGCCGAACAGCGCCGAGAGATAGCTTTTCGCAACTGACCACGAGATCCGGCGGTCGTCCGGGCCGGTGCCCTGGAAATACTCCTCGTAGCGGATCGCGCCCTCCTTCATCACCAGCAGGGAGGTAACCGCGCGCTCTTCCAGCCACCTTTCGGCGCCCTCGGGCAGGTCATGGGCGGCACCGTGCGGCAGGTCGCTGGGGGCGCCGGACCCGCGCGGCAGGGGCGCTGTGCGAAAGGCCCGGTCCATATGCGAGAAGTTCTGCACGATCCGGCCCTCGTCGAACAGCGTGTTGACCGCCCAGAGGCGCTGGATCTCTTCCCGCTTCCACAGGCCTACCACCACGGCGGCAAGTATCAGCGCCAGAAGAACCCGGCCCAGCCATTTTCCGAATGTACGCATCATGTCCCCCCGTTTTGCGCCATCTGAGCCGAACGGGGGCCACACGGCAAGGGGGAACGCGGGGAAACCCGGTCAGGCGCAGGCTGTGGGGGGGCGGCTCAGCGGAACCGGTCGACCAGTTTCTGCATCGGGCTTCGGGCGTCCTCGGCCGGTGGGCTGTCCGGCGTGGCGGGTTTGGCCGCGCCTGCCTTCGTCTCCGGCTTGGGCGTGGTCGAGGAGCGCGGCGGTGCGGTGCGCAGGGCGACCGCGTTCATGAACCGGCCCCCGTCGCCCGCGGCCAGGTGATCGGCGCCATCGGACAGCCCGCGCAGCACATCGTCGAGCCAGCCCTCGTCGGCCTTGGGGAAATCGCGCAGGACGTAGCCCGAGACCAGTTCCTTGCGGCCCGGGTGGCCGATGCCGAGGCGGACGCGGCGATAGGCCTCGCCGATGTGATCGTGGATCGAGCGCAGCCCGTTGTGGCCGGCATGGCCGCCGCCCTGTTTCACCCGTACCTTGCCCGGCGCGAGGTCAAGTTCGTCATGGAACACGGTGACATCGCCCGGCTCCAGCTTGTAGAAGCGCATCGCCTCGCCCACCGACTGGCCGGAGCGGTTCATGAAGGTCTCGGGTTTCAGTAGCAGCACCTTGTCGCCGCCCAGCCGCCCCTCGGCAATCTGGCCCTGGAACTTGGATTTCCACGGGCCGAACCCGTGGTCCCCGGCGATGCGGTCCAGCGCCATGAAGCCGATGTTGTGCCGGTTGTGCGCGTATTTCGCGCCCGGGTTTCCAAGGCCGACAAAGAGTTGCATCGCATCCCTCGCAGGTGAACAGGTGGCCCCTACATGCCCGGAAACCGGCGCGGAATCCAGAGCGGGGAGGATGGCGCAAACGAAAACGGGGCCCCGAAGGACCCCGTTTCCAAATGCGGTGCGAGAGGAATTATTCCTCGGCGGCTGCCTCGACCTCTTCGCCTTCGCCCTCGTCCTCGTTGTCGGAGGAGCGCAGGCCCGACGGGGCCGAGATATTGGCGATGACAAAGTCGCGGTCGATGGTCGGCTTGCTGCCCTTCGGCAGGTCGATCGCGGAGATCGTCACGGTATCGCCGACGTTCAGACCGGTCAGATCGACGGTCAGTTTTTCGGGGATATCGCCAGCGGTCACCATCAGTTCGACCTCGGGGCGCACAACGGTCAGAACGCCGCCCTTCTTGATGCCGGGGGCTTCCTCTTCGTTGAGGAACTCGACCGGGATGAAGAGGTTGATCTTCGAGTTGCGGTGCAGGCGCATCAGGTCGAGGTGCGTGGGCAGGTCCTTGACCACGTCACGCTGCACGTCGCGGCAGATCACGCGCACGTCGTCGTGCCCGTCAACCTTGAGGTTGAACAGGGTCGACTTGAACCGGCCTGCGCGCAGCTTCTTCAACAGCTCGTTGAACGGAATCTGGATCGGGAGCGGATCGCTTTCGCCACCGAATACAACACCCGGAACCATACCGGCGCGGCGCGCCTGACGAGCGGCGCCCTTGCCTGTCCCCGTCCGTTCCTGGGCTACGAGATCAGGAATCTCACCAGCCATGATATTTCTCCAATATAAGGGCGGGGCTCCTCCAAGGCTGTAGCCCCGCGTGAAGTCGCGCGTATAGACGAGATGGCCCGCGAGGGAAAGGGGGATTCTCGCCCGCACCTGCCGGCGCCGACGGCGGCTAGTCCAGCACCGTGCGCAGGTGCCCGCCGGCCTCGTTCACCCGGTCGTAGAGCGCGAACTCCTCGGCCCGCGCGGCCCGCAGCCGTTTGCGCAGGTCGGGGTCGAGCGGGGCCTCGGCCGGGGGCGAGACGTTCTTGCGCCCAAGCTCCACCGGTGCGCCGAAACGCTCTTCGAGAAAGCGCAGCAGCAGCGGCTGGCTCTCGTAGGCGAAGAGGTGGTGCACCAGAAGCTCGCGCCGGGCCGAGGTGAGAAAGCGGAACTGGCTGCCGATCCGCGCGTGCCGGGGGGGATCGTCGCGGATCACGTCGCGGACGAAATCGTCAAAGCTCATGGTATCGGTCGCCGCCTCGCGGTCCTCGAGTCGGGCGCGGGTGCGGTACTTGTACCAGCTTCGGATCTGGTCCTCGGGGTCGCGGATCACAGCCAGACGTTCCGGGGTCAGGCCAAAGGCCGATTTCAGGAACGGTGCAATCTGGTTGTGAAACCGCTGCGCGGTGATGTGCTTGCGCTGCTTGGAAAAGGCGATGTCGGCGCGCGACCGCAGCGCCACCTCCAGCGCGGTGGTGCCGGTTTTCGGCACCGCCAGGAACGCCAGCGTCTGCTCGGAGAAGACCAGCAAGGGCTCAGCCCTGCCAGCGTCCGCCGAAATCCTCCGGCACCAGCAGGTTGTGCCGGCCCAGCTCGGTCACCTTGCGTTCGCCGCAGAGTGCCATGGTGGTGTCCAGTTCCCTCTGGATCACCTCGAGCGCGGTTGTTACCCCCTGTTGCCCCATCGCGCCCAGCCCGTAGACGAACGCGCGGCCGATCATGGTGCCATTGGCCCCCAGCGCCATCGCCTTCAACACGTCCTGCCCCGAGCGGATGCCGCTGTCGAGAAAGACCTCGGTGTCGCCGCCGACCGCGTCGAGGATCTCGGGCAGCACGCGGATGGAACTCAGCGCGCCGTCGAGCTGCCGGCCGCCGTGGTTCGACACCACGATCGCGTCGGCGCCCAGCTTGGCCGCCATCTTCGCGTCCTCGGCGTCGAGGATGCCCTTGAGGATCACCTTGCCGCCCCATTGCTCCATCAGCTTCTCGATCTTGCCCCAGTCGAGGGTCGGATCGAATTGCTCGGCGGTCCAGGCGCCGAGTTGCGAGGCATCCGAGACGCCCTTCACATGGCCGACGATATTGCCGAAATGGCGGCGCTTGGCCCCCAGCATCCCGATCCCCCAGCGCCACTTGGTGGCGAGGTTGGCGATGGTCGCGGGCGTGAGTTTCGGCGGGGCGGAGAGGCCGTTCTTCAGGTCCTTGTGACGCTGGCCAAGAATTTGCAGGTCGAGCGTGATCACCAGCGCCGAGCACCGCGCATCTTTGGCGCGCTGGATCAGGCGGCGGACGTAATCCTCGTCCTTCATGGTGTAGAGCTGGAACCAGAACGGCTGGCGGGTGTACTCGGCGACGTCCTCGATCGAGTTGATCGACATGGTCGAGAGCGTGAAGGGCACCCCGAAGTCATGCGCCGCCTTGGCCGCCTTCATCTCGCCGTCGGCGTGCTGCATCCCGGTCAGCCCGACCGGCGCGAGCGCGACCGGCATCGTCACGTCCTGGCCGATCATCTGGCTGGCGGTGGAGCGGCCCGACATGTCAACGGCGACCCGCTGGCGCAGGCGGATCTGGTCGAAGTCGGAGACGTTGTCGCGAAAGGTCTGCTCGGTCCAGCTGCCACTTTCGCAATAGTCGTAGAACATGCGCGGGACGCGGCGATGATAGATGCGCTTGAGGTCCTCGATATTGGTGATCACCGGCATGACGCGCGTCCCCTTTGGCCAACTCACTGGTCAGGATTGGTTACCAATGCGCGCGGAAATAGACAATGCGGCAATTGGATGGGGCGCGATGCACGGCCCGACCGGGGCCGGATCGCCACGCGCAGCGCGGTGTTCAGCCGGCCGTCGGTTCAGATCGTTTCGACCTTGCCCCGATAGACCGCGACGATGTGGTTGTCGGCGGCGGCAGCCAGCGCGGCAATCTCGCGCTGCTGGTCCTCGCTCAGAACGCCCCCGTCCGGGGCGGCGGCGATCGCCGAGAGGGCCTGGTCGCGGGCCACCTCGAAGGCGCCGCGGCGGCCCGATGCCTCGTAATCGTCGCGGCCCATCCGCTGAAACACCCGAGGGGTGAACTGGTCGCGGCAACCGGTCACGGTGTGATCGCTGTCAAGGAAATGCCCGCCAACGCGGATCTGGCGCATCTCGTCCCAGTTGAGCGCCGCCTCGCTGATCTCCGGCACACGGAGGAAGCGGCGGATCATCGCACCGACCTCGTTGTCGAGCACCGCCTGCACCGGGCTGAACACGGTGGCGCATTCCAGCTGTCCGACCCCGCCGAGGATATCGGCGCCGCTCAGCGCCACGGTCTGCATCAGCAGCGCGCGCTCGGCCATCGACTGGTGGTCGGCGTCGGGCGTGTCGGACCCGGACCCGTAGGTATGGGCCAAAAGGCCGAAGCCCTGCTTGACCATCTGGATCGACAGGCTGGCGGCCTGCATCGCCTCGACGCTGGCCTGCAGCGCGCTGCCGGTGCGCATGTCGAGCGCGAACATCAGTGGCGTGGCGATCACCGGCAGGCCGGGGGACAGGACATGCGCCATCGTCACCATGCCGACGATCTCGGCCACCGCCATCAGCGCAAGACCGGCCACTGACAAGGGCGCGGTGCCCCCGGCGGAGGGCAGCGAGCAGGCATGCACCGGCACCCCGTAGCGGCCGCATTGCAGGATCACCTCGGTATCCATGTGTTTGAATTCCAGCGGCGAGAAGGAACAGGTGATCGTGCTGGTCGAGGGGTGGGCACGCAAGGCGTCCTCACCCCCGGCGGCAATGGCGGCGATCCTCAGGAGATAGTCGATGTTTTCCTTTTGATAGGGCTGCATCCAGACGTGCTTGTCGGTGTGCCCGGTGATGCGGGCATAGGAATGGATATCCGCCGTCACCTCCGGCACGCCGTGCACGAAGGGGTGCGCGATGAAGCCGACCTGGTCGAGGGTGTCAGCCACGGCGGCGATCTCGCCCACGGCACGCAGGTCCATGTTGCGATAGCTGGCGTCGCGCGGATCGACATAGCCATGCGCCCCGGTGCCGGTGCGCAGGACAAAGCCGTGATCCGCGCGCGGCAGGTCGATGTCGCGGGCGCGGGTCTTGCCGCACAGCCGCGCGCTCTTGGGCGTGGCGGCCAGCGCCTCTTCGATCAGCGCGCGGGGCAGGCGCAGCCGGCCGGCCTCGGCCCCCTCGCGCGCGCCGGCGGCGATCAACGCGGCCTTGGCGGCGGGATGCACGATCATCACGCCGTAACCTTCCAGCAGGCTCAGGGCGCGCGCCTTGAGAAACTCCATCCGGTCGCTGTCGAGAAACCCGAACCCGGCGCGCGGGCCGATCACATGTTCAAGCGAAAAGGCATCCGCGGCGGCGCGGCTGACCGGCGGGTTGTTGCGGCCACGGCGGCGGCGCGGGGTCTGGGGGTTGCTCTCGGCCATATCTGATCCTCTCCTGGCGAAAAGAAAAGCATGGCACATACCGATTCCGCTCACTGCCTGCCGACTTGAGCGAGAAAAAGGATAGCGAGGGCCGGGACCCGATCAAGGAAAACTTCAGGCGCGGTGCGCCCCGTCGGCCAGCGACTTGACGAAATCGAGAACCTCGGTCACCGGCTTGCCCGCCGCGATCTGGCTGACGATGGCCGAGCCGACGACGGCGCCGTCGGCGACGCTGGCGATGGCCTGCGATTTCTCCGGCGTGTTGATGCCGAACCCGACAATGATCGGGATGTCGGTGCCGGCCTTGATCCGGGCCACCTCGGGGCCGACATCGGTCGCCTCGGCTTCGGCCGAGCCGGTGATGCCGGTGATCGAGACGTAATAGACGAACCCGGAGGTGTTCTGCAGCACCTTGGGCAGACGCTTGTCATCGGTGGTGGGTGTGGCAAGGCGGATGAAGTTCAGCCCGGCCTTCTGCGCCGGGATGCACAACTCGTCATCCTCTTCGGGCGGCAGGTCCACCACGATCAGCCCGTCGATCCCGGCCGATTTGGCATCGGCAAGGAAGGTATCGACGCCGCGATTGTAGATCGGGTTGTAATAGCCCATCAGCACGATCGGCGTCTGGTCGTCGGTCTTGCGGAACTCGGTCGCCAGATCGAGGGTCCGTTGCAGGGTCATGCCGGCCTCGAGCGCGCGTTGCCCGGCGGCCTGGATGGTGGGGCCGTCGGCCATCGGATCGGTGAAGGGCAGGCCCAGCTCGATGATGTCGACCCCGGCGCCGGGCAGCCCCTTTACCACCTCGAGCGAGGTGGCGTAATCCGGATCGCCCGCCATGACATAGGCGACAAAGGCCTTTTGGTCCTGCGCCTTCAGCGCGGCGAATTTGGCATCGATGCGTGTCATGAACGGCCCCCGTCTGTGTTGCGGCATGGTTTGGCGAATACGCCGGTGGAAATCAATGCCTAAGGCATGCGGCGCGGCGACATGGGCCGTTGCAGAGCGCGGTTCCAGCGCATAGAAGGCGCCAAAACCGATGATGCGGAGGGCCGAGATGGGCTTCAAGATGGGAATCGTGGGGCTGCCCAACGTGGGCAAGTCCACGCTGTTCAACGCGCTGACCAAGACCGCCGCGGCGCAGGCGGCGAATTTCCCGTTCTGCACGATCGAGCCCAACGTGGGCGAGGTCGCGGTGCCTGACGCGCGGCTCGACAAGCTGGCGGCGGCCTCGGGCAGCAAGCAGATCATCCCGACGCGGATGACCTTCGTCGATATCGCCGGGCTGGTGAAGGGCGCCTCCAAGGGCGAGGGGCTGGGAAACCAGTTCCTGGCCAATATCCGCGAGGTCGACGCCATCGCCCATGTGCTGCGCTGTTTCGAGGATGGCGACGTCACCCATGTCGAGGGGCGCGTCGATCCGGTGGCCGACGCCGAGGTGATCGAGACCGAGCTGATGCTGGCCGACCTGGAAAGCATCGAGAAGCGCCGTGCCAACCTGGTGCGCAAGCTCAAGGGCAACGACAAGGAGGCGCAGCAGCAGGACCGCCTTCTGGCTGCCGCCCAGGCCGCGATCGAAGAGGGCAAGCCCGCCCGCGTGGTCGAGGTCGACGCCGATGACGCCAAGGCGTGGAAGATGCTGCAACTGCTCAGCACCAAGCCGGTGCTCTATGTCTGCAACGTCTCCGAGGCAGAGGCCGCGAGTGGCAACGCCCATTCCGAGGCGGTCGCGGCCATGGCCGCCGCCGAGGGCAATTCGCACGTGGTCATCAGCGCCAAGATCGAAGAGGAAATCAGCCAGCTTGACCCTGAAGAGGCGCAGATGTTCCTCGAGGAGATGGGGTTGGAGGAGGCCGGGCTCGACCGGTTGATCCGCGCCGGCTACGAGTTGCTGCACCTGGAAACCTATTTTACCGTTGGCCCGAAAGAGGCGCGCGCCTGGACCATTCCGCATGGCACCACCGCGCCGCAGGCCGCCGGGGTGATCCACGGCGATTTCGAGCGGGGCTTCATCCGGGCCGAAACCATCGCCTATGAGGATTTCATCGCCAATGGCGGCGAACAGGGCGCCAAGGAGGCCGGCAAGATGCGGGCCGAGGGCAAATCCTATGTCGTCAGTGACGGCGACGTGATGCATTTCCTGTTCAACACCTGACCCGGACGGACCGCGCGGCGGCGATGGTCCGCCGCGCGCCGTCACGAACATCAGAAAATTGAACCCTGGCCGGAACCCGCGGGCTTATTGCCCCGCTGCCGGGGACTTTGCCGCTGGCTCTTGGTCGAACAGCCGCCCGACGCCGACTTCCCGTGTGCTGCCATTCGCATTGCGCAGGAGGAACAGGGCGTCGAGTTCCCTCGTCTTCGCAAGTGCCGCGCCTTTTTCCGGGCCGAGCACCATGAGCGCCGTCGCCCAGGCATCGGCCTCGGCACAGGTCCGGGCCACCACGGTGACAGAGGCCGGCGAGGCGATCAGCGGCGCGCCACGGGCCGGGTCCATGGTGTGCGACAGGCGGCGGCCCTGCACCTCGACCCAGTGGCGATAATCCCCCGAGGTCGCCACGGCGGCATCTTGAAGCGCAAGGACGGAATGGGGGGTGCGGCGCGCGGGGTCGGGGGCCTCCACCGCCACGCTCCAGGCCTGCCCGTCGGGCCGCAGTCCAAGCGCGCGCATCTCGCCGTCGACCCCGACGAGGGCATTCGCGATGCCGTGGTCGCGCAGGGTTTCGGCCAGCCGATCGACGCCGTAGCCCTTGGCGATGCCGTTCAGGTCGAGCGCGACGGGCGCGGTCTTACGCACATGAGTTTCGCCGATTTCCAGTGCCGCCTGCGCGGGCAGGCGGTCAGCCGTCATCGCGGCGCGGATTCCATCGGGCGTCGCGGCCTCGGGGCCAAAGCCCCAGGCCGTCACCGCATCGCCCATGCCGATGTCAAAGGCCCCGCCCGAGGCACGCCCGATTTCAAGGCCGAGGCGCAGGACCTCTCTCAACCGATCCGGCACCGTCGCCTGCGTGCCCACCAGCGCCGCGTTGAGGCGCATCAGGTCGCTGTCGGGTTTCCAGGTGGACATCTGCGCGTCCACCTCGTCGACCGCTGCCTGCAGCGCCGTGCGCAGCGGGGCGGGGTCGAAGCCCGGTGCGGCAAAGAACAACGCCGACCAGCGCGTGCCCATGGTCGGGCCGTTCAGGGCATGGCGTTCCGGCTCAATAGACGTCTTCGACATATCGTCCCTCTGCTTTCAGAACCGCAAGGGTGAGGCCGCTTGGCGCGAGGATCTCGGTCAGCGCGTCGGCCACGCCCGTCGCCATGCCACGCCCGCCGCAGACCATCACGCGGGCCCCGTCGTGGATGAGCTGCGCGACCTGCGCCTTGTCACCGCGCAGCGCGTCCTGCACGTATTCGGGCCGGTTCCCGCGCGAGACCGCCGTGATCAACCGTGTCAGGCGGCCCTGTTCCTGCCATGCGGGCATTTCCTTGTCATAGAAAAAGTCGCTGTCGGGGCGGCGCATCCCGAAAAAAAGGTGAATGGGTCGTCCTCGCGTGTTGTCGCGCACGAAACCTGCCAGCGGACCGATGCCGGTTCCGGCGCCGATCAGGATCAGGGGGGCGCGGCCCCGGCCCGGTTTGAACCCGGGATTTCGACGCAGAAAGGCGGTCACCGTCTGCCCGGGCTCCAGCGCGGTCAGTTGGGCGGAGGCGAGGCCGCCGGGATGCTTTTTGACCACGATCTCGATAAACCCGTCGCGGCGCGAGGAGGCGAGCGAGTAGGAGCGCGGCACAGCGCTGCCTTCGGGCAGGATGTTGATCAGGTCGCCCGCCTCGAACCGGGCAAAACCGGCGCCGGTCAGCCGCTGCCAGAGCGTTGGACGCGGCAGGGCAAAACGCAGGATCGCGGTCGGGGCCTGCACTTCGGCGCCGTAGTCGCGGCGCGAGATCAGGGTCAGCACCTGCGTCACCGGAGGAACCGGCTGGTGCGACAGCTCCAGTTTGATCCCCATAGCCTCACCGAGCGCGCGCCCCCAGCGGGCGAAGTCCTGTGGCGACTGGCGGTTGATGGTGTCGAGCGGCAGGAGAGCGGGCCAGCCCTTTGCCTCGGCCGCTGCGGCGACCGATTTCGCGAATGCGCAAAAGGCGGGAAAGCTGCGATCGCCAAAGCCGAGAACGGCCAGCGGTGCGGTGGGCGCGCTGTCGGCGGCGGCCAGCCGGTCGAGAAACCCCTTGGCCGAGGCCGGTGCGCCGCCGTCGCCATAGGTTGCGGCCAGCACGATGATCCGCTTGGCGCCGGTGTAGCGGCGCGGCGCGAAACCCGACATGGGCGCGACATGCACGCTTTGACCGGCCTGCGTCAGCGCCGCATGAAGGGTCGCGGCAAAGCCCCAAGTGCTGCCGCCCTCGCTGCCGACGAGCAGGATCGTCTCGGCCCGCGCCGCCGGTTGATTGCCCCGGATGCGGGGCCGCCCGCGCCGCCCGGCGAGCCAGGTCAGAACGCCGGTCGCCGCCAACGCGGGCACGCCGAGCGCCATCAGCCCGAGCACGAGGCCAAGCGTTGCGGCGCCCTGACCGGTGTGCAACATGTAGATGGTTTCCGAAACGCGATCCCACCCGCTCAGGTCAGCCCAGGTCAGCAGCCCCCCGGTACCCTGGTCGAGATAGCCGGTGCCCTGGTCCGTCTTGAGCGTGAAGACATCGGTCGCGTCACCGGGATAGGGAAAGCTCAGCTCTCGCAGGTCGGCCACCGGCGTTTCGGCCAGGCCTGCCAACTGGTCGAGCGCAACGCCCATCTCGCCGCTGACCTCGGTCGGAAAGACCGGAGTGGCGCCGTCATCGGGCAGCAGATCGAAGGTCGAGGCGGTCATCCACAGGGCTGTCACGGACGACAGGGTCAGGCCGATCACCGCGATCCGGGCGATCTCGACATGCAGCCGCCCGGCAAGCGGCCCGCGCAGGGGCGCGAACCAGCGTTTCCACCCACCCACGCGCCGCGCGACCAGGGCCGCGCCCGAAAGAGCGAGGATCAGCATCGCCGCCGCCCCCAGGGCCATGGCGATGCGCCCGCCGTCCCCGAGGAACAGCGAGCGGTGCAGGTTGGTGAGCCAGCGGTGCAGCTGGTTGGGGTCGGCAGACCCCACGCCCTGACCGGTGGCGGGGTCGATCACGGCGGCCCCCGGGGTTCCCTGATCGAACCAATAGGCGGTGATCCGGCCCGAGGGGGCACGGCGGATCTGCTCGACGCCCGGATAGGCCGCATGGATACGGTCGACGAGGGTGGCGACCGTCAGGCCGGACTCGGCCTGCGGCGCGGCGATCCGCTCGGCTGCGGGGAAGACCGACAGGGCCACCCCGCTCAGGCTCAGGACCACGAGGAGCGCGAACGCCAGAAGGCCCGGCCAGCGATGGAGTGCGCGGATCATGGCCCTGTCTCCTTACATGTCGTAGGCGAAGCTGGCGATGTAGCGGCGTCCGCGCACCGGGGTGCCCGCGCCCTCGGTAGTCAGCGGCACGGCGATCTCGTTGGGGCTGTCGCGCATGTCCTCGACGGCCGCGTCGACATGCAGGGTGTAACCGGCATCGAACAGCGCATCGGCAAGGTCCAGCGTGATCTCGAGGCTGCGGCCCGCGCCGACGCTGGCGCCGGTGATGCCGTCGACCTGCGCCGTGTCGCCGCCGGTGACGCGGTACCAATCAGTCAGGTGCTTGTAGTATTTCGACTTGCCGCCGGCCATCCACAGGCTGCCCACATAGGCGCCCGAGGTGTCGGTCACGTAAAGCGCGAGATAGGCGCCGTCGCCGCCATAGTTGTTGAGTGTCGTGGTCAGCGTGACCGGGCGCGCCATGGCGTAGCCCGGAACGGTCAGGGCAGTGGTCAGAGCCAGCGTGGCAAGAAGCGATTTCATCGGTCGTATCCTTTTTCAGAGGGGGAGGAGGGGATTAGTTCACCTGAACCTTCGGCGGTGTGCCGGTGCCGAAAAGGCCGTTTTGCGGCGGTGCGACGGTGCCGGCGGGGGCGGGGTTCCTGGCGCCGCCGCGGCGACCTTCATCGTCGTCGTCATCATCATCATCGTGGTCGTCATCATCATCATCGTCGTCATCATCGTCGCCGAACAGGCGCCACCATTTCCGGTGTTTTCCGTGGTGGTCATCGTCGTCACGGACCCGGACCAGCGACGGCGCCTCTGTGCCGTCATCGAAAAGCGCGGAAAAGGCCTGGGAGCCGTCGCCGGTAGAGGCGCGCATCGCGCTCCAGGCGGGCACGCCGATGGCGGTGGTCAAGGCCGTGGAGGTAACAAGAATCGCAAGGGTCTTTCTCATGGCAGGGTCTCCTTTTCGTCTGCTGACCCCAATTTGGCGATCGGACCTGAGGGCTTCCTGACAACGGGGCGATTCCCGCTTCAGCTTGCCGTCAGGAAGGGAAAATGCCCCGCCAGGGAATGGCGGGGCCAGGTAGGCCGAAGGGACACATCGGCCGGAGGAATGGGGTCAAATGATGTCCTCGGGTCCGGGGGCGCGCTTGTCGCCGGTGATCATGGCGCGGGCCAGGTTTTCACGATGCCGGACCGAGGCCAGGGCAACGCCCGCCACGTGCAGCGCGATCAGGAACAGCATCAGGTTGGCAAAGGTTTCGTGCACCTCTTTCAGCGGTCCATCGCCGTATTCGCCGTGGTCCCCGTCACCATCGGCCCAGGCGGGCGCGACGATCTGCGGCATCTCGGGCAGCATCGCAAGGCGGTCCGGTTCCTCCATGAGCCAGCCGGTAAAGGCCGTGCCCGAGAGAGCGGCAAGCAGCGCCACGATCATGGCGGCGCCGGCGGGGTTGTGACCGAGGTATCGCCGCTCGCCCCCGCGCACCATGTCGCCGAGATAGGACAGCGTGTCGTGGGGGCCCTTGATGAACTGGGAAAAGCGCGCGTACCGGCTTCCGACGAGGCCCCAGACCAGCCGGAACGCCACCAGGGCGGCCACGATGTAGCCCGCGATCTCATGCACCGGTTGCAGCTCCTCCGCCGAGAGCCAGGCGACCGCGAAGGCGGCGACGAGCCCCCAGTGGAACAGCCGCACCAGCGGATCCCAGACACGGACATTGCCAGAGGCCCCGGTTTCCGTCTGCGGTGCCACTGGCTGTGCGGAGTCAGTCATTCTTGCGGTCCCCCTTGCGATCCGCCTTGTGATCCCGGCGCGGGCGATCACCCTCGTCGTCCTCGTATTCGAATTCCATCACCTCGAGCGTGGCGGGGTTCACGGTGACCTCGATGGGGCGCCCTTCGGCATCCCGCCCTTTGATCTCGTAACAGCCGTCGTCGATCTTGATCCGTCGAACGGTCCAGCCGTTCTCCTCGGCAAGGCGGGCCACGGCATCCCTTGGCTGCCAATCCGTCATCGGAACGAAACAATCGTCCTCGGCCAAGGCCATCCCCGCTGGCAAGACCGCGAGAAAGCCGAGAATTGTCAATGTCTTCTTCATGGGCCAAACTCCTCGTTGCGACCAGGGTGATGCGAGTCTTGCGCGACGAAGCTGACGGGAGCCTGAAGAGGGCCGGTCGCTTCTGTCAGCTTGGCTTCAGCCTGAGACATGAAAAAGGAGTCGTCACAAGGGAAATGGAAGTTTTGCGTCAACCGGTCACATCGAAACGGGTCGCCACAAGGGAAATGGAACGACCATGCGCATCCTTTTGATCGAGGACGACACCGTTCTGGGCGCCGCGGTGCGCGACCAGATCGCGGCCAATGGCCAGTCGGTGGACTGGGTCACGCGTCTGGATGCCGCGACCGACGCGGTGCACGGTGCCTCTTATGACCTGATCCTGCTGGACCTGATGTTGCCGGACGGGCGCGGCATCACGTTCCTCAAGGCGCTGCGCGCGCGGGGTGCGGTCACGCCGGTGATCATCCTGACCGCGCTCGACCAGGTGTCGGACCGGATCGAGGGGCTGAACGCGGGCGCCGACGACTACCTCGTCAAGCCGTTTGACTTGGCCGAGCTCTCGGCGCGGATCGGTTCGGTTGCGCGGCGCTACAGCGGCAACCCGAACCCGATCATCACCCATGGGCCGCTGGAAATCGACCTTGCCGCGCGCAGCATTCGCCGCGACGGCAAGCCGGTGCAACTGACGGCGCGGGAATGGGCGCTGTTCGAGGCCTTCCTGTCTCGTCCGGGGCAGCTTCTGTCCAAGGCACAGCTGGAGGACAAGCTCTATGCCTTTGACGACGAGGTAGAGAGCAACACCATCGAAGTCCATGTCAGCCGGTTGCGCAAGAAGCTCGGCAGCGCGATCATCGAGACCGAGCGCGGCATGGGGTATCGGCTGGGCAAGCCATGAGGTTTCCGCGCAGCCTTCAGGCGCGGCTCGGGCTGTCGGTCGGGCTGGTTCTGACGACCCTGTGGCTGCTGGCCGCGACGCTTACCGCCCTGATCGTGCGGGGCGAGATGGACGAGGTGTTCGACAGCGCCCTGCGGGAAACCGCCGAGCGTATCCTGCCGCTGGCGGTGACCGACATCGTCGGGCGCGAGGAAGAGGGGGTGACCCAACGGCTCGCCCCGGTCCGGGAACACCTGGAGTTCTTTACCTATGTCGTGCGCGACGCCGAGGGGCGCATCCTGCTGCAGTCCCACGCGGCGAACCCGCAGATTTTTCCGCCCTACGACGGGCCGGGGTTTCACCAGACCGCGACCCATCGCTTTTACAATGACGCGGCCCTTCAGGACACGGTCCGCATCACCGTCGCGGAACCGCTGGCCCATCGCGCGGCGGTGGCGCGGGAAATCCAGCTGGGTCTCGGGCTGCCGCTGCTGATCGTGCTGCCCGTGGCGTTGGCGGCGATCGTCCTCGCGGTCCGGACCACGCTTGGGTCGTTGCGCCGGTTTCGCACCAGCCTCGAGGCGCGGAATGCGCGCGATCTCTCGCCGGTCGCCACCGGGGATCTGCCGGCGGAAATCCACCCGCTGGCGACGACGCTCAACAGCCTGCTGGACCGGCTGCGAGAGGCTTTCGAGGCCGAGCGCAGCTTTGCCGCCAATGCCGCGCACGAGTTGCGCACGCCACTCGCCGGGGCCATCGCGCAGGCGCAGCGTCTGCAGTCTGAAACCCGCGATCCGGCCGCCGAGGCCCGCGCGGCAGAGATCGAGACCACGCTCAAACGGCTGACGCGGCTCTCCGAACGCCTGATGCAGCTTGCAAGGGCCGAGGGCGGGCGGCTCCGGCTGGACCAGAGCATGGACCTGCGCACGGTGGCCCGCGTCGTAGTCGAGGATATCGGGCGCGCGCACGTCCCTGACCGCATCGCGCTGACGCTGCCCGAGGGGCCGGTCCTGTCCGATCTCGATCCGGACGCCTTCGGGATTCTCTGTCGGAACCTGGTGGAGAACGCCCTGCGCCATGGGGCGGCAGACGCTTTGATCGACGTGACCCTGACCTCGGATGGGCAGTTGGTGGTCGCCAATGACGGGCCGGTACTGTCCCGCGAAACGCTCGACCAGTTGACGGCGCGGTTCGAACGTGCGGACGCAAGCAGCGATGGCAGCGGGCTGGGCCTTGCCATCGTTGCCGCCATCGCAGACCGGATCGGAAGCCCGCTGGTGCTGCAGTCTCCGCGCCCTGGGGCGTCGTCCGGTTTCCAGGCCTCCGTCAGGTTGCCGACAGACAGTTCGGCGGTATCTGCACCGTCTGACATTTCCTCGACCTGACGAGGGGCATGCCAGGCGGTCCGACGCGTGGGGCAGGGCTCAGGGGTGTTGTCGGTCAAGGGGGGCGAGGCGACCTCCATTGCCGATCTGGTAAAGGGGAGGGGCGTGAACCGTGGCAGCCGTTATGCAACCTTCGGTATCCAGCAGATCGTGACCAGGGCGCTCGGCAAGCTCGAGGCGTTCTTTGGTCGCAGGATCGAAGCGGCCAAGGCGTCGGGGCAGATCGGCGCAGATATCCACACGGAGGGCGCGGCCCGGTCACTGGTCGCCTTGACCGTCGGGTTCCGCGTTCTGGCGCGCGGTGCCCGTGATGCGGAGGCCCTGCGCTCCATCAAGGGGGCCGCGCTGCGCATTATCGGTGTGACAGACACGACACGGATCTGACCAATCCCCGGGCCGCTTTGTCAGGATCAGCTGCCAGATGAAATCCGCGTTCGCTCCGATCCCGATCGCCTCCGCATCGCCCCAACAGGGGATGGTGCCCGGTCAGGCTTGGGTTGAAGCGCCTCTCGTCGGCTGCTACGGATACCCCGAATCCGTTGGGGTGCCCCGTCAGGGGCTGAGAGGCGCAAGCTGACCCATCGAACCTGATCCGGGCAATACCGGCGTAGGGAACGGAGCATGATCTGGCTTGGCCGTAGGCTGCCGCCTTTTCTTCCTCCTCCCGTCGTTGGTGGAGGAAGCGATGAAGAAGACAACATCCGCACTGACCATAGCAGGCTCCGACAGCGGCGGAGGCGCGGGCATCCAGGCCGATCTGAAGACCTTCTCGGCGCTCGGGGTCTATGGCACCAGCGCGATCACCGCGATTACGGCACAGAACACCCGCGGCGTGTTTGCGGTCGAGCCGGTACCGCCCGCGATGGTCGTGGCGCAGATCCGCGCGGTGCTCGACGACATCCCGCCAGCGGCGATCAAGATCGGGATGCTGGCCTCGTCCGAGATCGTCGAGGCGGTCGCCTCCGCGATCAAGGACTACGACGGCCCGGTCGTGCTCGACCCGGTGATGGTGGCGAAATCCGGCGATGCGCTGCTGGCGCGGGAGGCCGAGGCGGCGCTGATCGAAAGGCTGTTGCCCCGCGCGGACGTGCTGACGCCCAACCTTCCCGAAGCCGCCCGCCTGTTGGGCTGCAACCCGGCGCGCGATGCGACGGAGGCCGAGGCGCAGGGGCGTGCGCTGTGCGGGCTCGGCGCGCGGGCGGTGCTGATGAAGGGCGGCCATGCCGAGGGGCCGAGTTGCATCGACCGGCTGGTAACAGCATCCGGCGTCGTGGCGATGGAGCAGCCCCGGCTTGTCACGCGCAACACCCACGGGACGGGATGCAGCCTGTCCTCGGCCGTCGCGGCAGAACTGGCAAAAGGGGTCGGGGTCGAACCGGCGGTACGGCGTGCGCAGGTCTGGCTGCACGGCGCGATCGGCGCGGCCGACGGGCTGGGGATCGGCGAGGGTCACGGTCCCGTCCACCATTTTCACGAGGTCTGGACATGACGCGGGCGACGGTCATCGGCGCCGGGGTCGCCGGGCTTTGCGTGGCGACCGAACTGGTCGCGCGGGGCTGCGAGGTGACGGTTTTCGACCCCGCCCCCCGGCCCGGTCCGCATGGCTGTTCCTGGTGGGCCGGCGGGATGCTGGCCCCGTTCTGCGAGGGCGAAACGGCCGAGGAACCGGTGGTGCGGCTGGGCAAACAGGCCGCCGAATGGTGGGAACGGCAGGGGGTGACCGTCGAACGGTTCGGGACCCTCGTCGTGACGCTTGACCGGGACCGGCGCGAGCTTGACCGTTTCGCACGGCGGATCGAAGGGTACAGGCGTCTGGATGCCTCGGCGCTGGCCGAATTGGAACCCGACCTCGGTGGCCGGTTCGACCGGGCGCTGCATGTTGTCGATGAGGCGCATCTCACGCCGCGCCTGGCGCTCAACCACCTGCGCGACCGGCTGGAACAGGCCGGCGTCACCTTTATCGCCGAGACCGGCCGCCCCGATGGCCTGACCTTCGACTGTCGCGGGCTTGCGGCGCGGGACAGCCTTTCCGACCTGCGCGGGGTCAAGGGCGAGACGGTGCTGCTGCGCAGCCCCGACATCCGTCTGCGCCGCCCGGTGCGGCTGTTGCACCCGCGCTTTCCGCTTTACGTCGTTCCACGCGGCGACGGGCTGTTCATGCTGGGCGCGACGCAGATCGAGAGCGACGATCGCCGTCGAAGCGTCCGCTCGGCGCTCGAACTGCTCTCGGCCGCCTATGCGCTGCACCCGGCCTTCGGCGAGGCCGAGCTGGTGGAGATCGGCGCCGATGCGCGCCCCGCCTTTCCCGACAACCTGCCCCGCGTCAGTCAGCGCGGCCAGACCATCCACGTCAACGGCCTTTTCCGCCACGGTTTCCTGCTCGCGCCCGTCCTGGCGCGGATGGCGGTGGAGGCGGCCTGCGACGGCACAAAACCGGAGTTTTGGCATGAAGATCATGATTAACGGCACCGAGACCGAGGTGCGGGAAGGGACGCTCGCCACCATCCTCGAAGAGCTCGGCTATGGCGACGCTAAGGTTGCTACCGCCGTCAACGAGGCCTTCGTGCCCGCGTCGGCGCGCGATGTGGCCCTTTCCCCCGGTGACCGGGTCGAGATCGTCGCGCCGCGGCAGGGGGGCTGAGATGCAGTTTTACGGAACCGAAATCGCCTCGCGCCTGATGCTGGGGACGGCGCAATACCCTTCGCCCAGCGTGCTGGCCGAGGCGTTTCGCCGCTCGGGCGCCGGGATTGCCACTGTGTCCGTCCGCCGCGAGGCCGGTGGCGAACGGGCCGGCGCAGCCTTTTGGGACCTGGTGCGCGAGTTGGGCGTGGCGCTTTTGCCCAACACCGCCGGCTGCCATTCCGTCCGCGAGGCGGTGACTACCGCGCAGATGGCGCGCGAGCTGTTCGACACGCCCTGGATCAAGCTCGAGGTGATCGGCCATGCCGACACGCTCCAGCCCGATCCGTTCGCGCTGGTGCAGGCCGCGCGTATCCTGGTCGAGGAGGGGTTCAAGGTGTTTCCCTATACCACCGAGGACGTGGTCTTGGCCGACCGCCTGCTCTCGGCGGGCTGCGAGGTTCTGATGCCCTGGGGGGCGCCCATCGGCACCGGGCTGGGGCTGACGAATATCTACGGGTTGCGCACGCTCAGGGCGCAGTTTCCCGACGTGCCGATGGTGGTCGATGCCGGGCTCGGGCTGCCCAGCCAGGCGGCGATGGCGATGGAGATGGGGTTCGACGCCGTGCTGTTGAACACCGCCGTGGCCAAGGCCGGCGATCCGGCGGCGATGGCCGAGGGGTTTGCGCGGGCGGTCGAGGCCGGTCGACTTGCCCATGAGGCCGATCCGATGGAGCCGCGCGACATGGCAGCGCCCTCGACCCCGGTGATCGGCAAGGCGTTCCTGACATGAGCCTTGATCGTTTTTACCCGATCTTCGACAGCCCGGACTGGCTGGAGCGGATGTTGCCGCTCGGCGTGAAGCTGGTGCAGCTGCGGATCAAGGAGGTTCCGGAGGCGGAGCTTCGGCAAATGATCAGCCGCGCGCAGGCGCTGTGCCGGGCGCAGGGGGCCGTGCTGGTGGTCAACGATCACTGGCGCATTGCCATCGATCTGGGCTGTGACTGGGTGCACCTGGGGCAGGAAGATCTGGATACCGCCGATCTGCCCGCGATCCGCCGGGCCGGCCTGAAGCTGGGCCTCAGCACCCATGACCATGCAGAGCTTGATCGTGCGCTTTCGCTCGGCCCCGATTACGTGGCGCTGGGGCCGGTCTATCCGACGATCCTGAAAAAGATGAAATGGGAGCAGCAGGGCCTCGACCGCCTCACCGAGTGGAAACGGCTGGTGGGCGACCTGCCGCTGGTGGCGATCGGCGGGATGAGTGTTGCGCGGGCGGCCGGTGCCTTTGCGGCCGGGGCCGATATCGTCTCGGCGGTCACTGACATCACCCTCAACGACGATCCCGAGGGACGTGTGCGCCAATGGATTGGGGCAACGCGATGAACCGCTATGCCCGCCAGGTCGCCGTGCCCGAGCTGGGGCCAGAGGGGCAGGCCCGCCTGCGCGCGGCGCGGGTCTTGGCCGTTGGCGGCGGCGGGCTGGCCGCGCCGGTGCTGCAATATCTCGGCGGCGCGGGGGTCGGGCATATCCGGCTGGTCGATCCTGACCGGGTGGAGGTGACAAACCTGCACCGCCAGACCCTCTTTCGCGGCGCGGACATTGGGCGGCCCAAGGCCGAGGCCGCCGCTGCCGCCATCACCGCGCTGAACCCGGATTGCATCGTCGAGCCGGTGGTTGCCGCGCTCGACCCCGAGAACGCCAGCGCGCTCTGCGAGGGGGCCGACCTCGTGCTCGACTGCGCCGACAGTTTCGCGGTGAGCTACATCCTGTCCGACAGCTGCCGGGCCGGGGCGCGCCCCCTGGTCAGCGCCTCGGTCACCGGGACCGAGGGCTATGCCGGCGCGTTCTGCGGCGGCGCCCCGAGCCTGCGAGCAGTGTTTCCCGACTTGCCGGGGCGGGCCGGTTCCTGCGCCGAAGACGGTGTTCTCGGGCCGGTCGTCGGCGTCTTGGGTGCGCTGCAGGCGCAGATGGCGGTGGCGCTGCTGGCGGGCATCCGGCCCGCGCCGCTGGGCCGGCTTGTCACGTTTGATGCGCGCTCTTTCCGCTTTGGCGGTTTCGATTTCAGTGGCGCGCCGGAACCCGCGCGCCAACCTCGCTTTCTCGCGCCCTCGCGGATCAGCCATGCCGATTTCGTCGTAGATCTGCGCAGCGAACAGGAAGCGCCCCTTGCCCATCCCGCCGCGCGCCGCCTGCCGGTCGCGGCCTTCGGGCCGGACGGCCCCACCCCCGCCACCGGCCAGCGCGCGGTGCTGTGTTGCCGCTCGGGCCTGCGGTCATGGGCGGCGGCCGAGCGGCTGGCGGCGGTCTGGGACGGAGACATTCACCTCGTCGCCCTGGGCGACCCAACCGGAGACACCCGATGAAATCCACACTGACCGCGCTCGCGCTGCTGATCGCGACGCCCGCCCTTGCACAGGACAAGATGACCGTCGTGCTCGACTGGTTCGTGAACCCCGACCACGGGCCGATCGTGATCGCCGAGGAAAACGGATACTTTGCCGATGCCGGGCTGGAGGTCGAGGTGATCGCCCCCGCCGATCCGGCCGATCCGCCCAAGATGGCCGCCGCCGGGCGCGCCGATCTGGCCATCTCCTACCAGCCGCAACTGCATCTGCAGGTGGCCGAGGGGATGCCGCTGGTCCGTGTCGGCACGCTGGTGGCCACACCGCTCAACTGCCTGCTGGTGCTGGACGACGGCCCGGTCGAAAAGATCGCGGACCTCAAGGGGCGCAAGGTCGGCTTTTCGGTGGCGGGCGTCGAAGAGGCGCTGCTTTCCGCGATCCTCGCAGAGAACGGTCTGGCGATGGACGACATCGAGCTGGTCAACGTCAACTGGTCGCTCTCGCCCGCGCTGATGGCCGGGCAGGTCGACGCCGTGATCGGCGCCTTTCGCAACTTCGAGCTGAACCAGATGGAGATCGAAGAGGTTGCCGGTCGCTGCTTCTACCTCGAGGAAGAGGGGCTGCCCGCCTATGACGAGCTGATCTATGTCGCCAACCCCGAGATGATGGACCGGGACATGATCCGCCGGTTCCTCGCCGCGACGGAAAAGGCCACGCAGTTCATCGTCAATCACCCGCAAGAGAGCTGGGAGGTCTTTGCCGCCACCTCGACCGAGTTGCAGGACGATCTGAACGAAATGGCCTGGGCCGACACCATCCCGCGCTTTGCCCTGCGCCCCGAGGCGCTGGACGCGGGGCGCTATGCCCGTTTCGAGGCGCTCCTCAACGAGGCCGGCCTGGTCGAGGGGGTACGCCCGGTTTCTGACCTCGCGATCGACCTGGGGGCGCAATGAGCTACGGCAGCACCTTTCCGCTCTGGCGGGACGCGGCCGGCGATACTTGGCGGGCCTATACGCGGCACGCCTTTGTCGCGGGGCTGGCGGATGGCACCCTGCCGCGCGCGGGTTTCCTGCGCTATCTGGTGCAGGACTATGTCTTCCTCGTCCATTTCTCCCGTGCCTGGGCGCTGGCCGTGACCAAGGCCGAAACGCTGGAGGAAATGCGCGCCTGTGCCGCCACCGTCCACGCCCTGCTGGACCAGGAAATGCGCCTGCATGTCGAGACCTGCGCCGCCGAGGGGATATCGGAGGACGCGTTGTTCGCCGCCCGCGAGGCGCCGCAGAACCTTGCCTATACCCGCTATGTCCTCGACGCCGGTCACTCCGGGGACTTTCTGGATCTGATGGCTGCCCTCGCGCCCTGCGTGCTGGGCTATGGCGAGATCGGCGCCCGGCTTGCCGACGCGGCGGGCGACACCCCCTATGCCGATTGGATCGCCACCTATGCCGGCGCGGACTATCAAGGCACCTGCCGCGAGGTCGGTGCGCTGATCGACGGGGCGGTCGCGCGGCGGCTGGGCGCGGCGCCCGAATACAACCCCCGCTGGTCGCGCCTCTGCGCCCGTTTCGAGATGGCGACCCGGCTCGAGGTGGATTTCTGGGGCATGGGCCTGTCGGCATGAGGGGTGCGCCAGCGCTGCGCCTGACCGGGCGCGCGACAATCGAAGGGGTGCCGATCTTTGGCCCGGTGTCCCTCGAGGCGCCGGCCGGGGCATGGACCTGCCTGCTCGGCCCCTCGGGCGTGGGCAAGTCGACGATCCTGCGGCTGCTCGCCGGGCTCGGCGACGAGATCGCGTTCGAGGGCGAGGTGGCGGCGGGCGACGGGATGCCGCTGGCCGGGCGGGTGGCCCTGATGGCGCAGAGCGATCTGCTGATGCCCTGGCTCGACGCGATGGGCAACGTCACCCTCGGTGCGCGCCTGCGCGGCACGGCACCACAAACGGACCGGGCCCGCGCGGTGCTGGAGCGGGTCGGCCTTGCCGCACATGCCTGCAAGCGGCCGCAGGCCCTGTCGGGCGGTCAGCGGCAGCGGGTGGCGCTTGCCCGGACGCTGATGGAGGATCGGCCGGTGGTGCTGCTGGACGAACCGTTTTCGGCGCTTGACGCAAGATCGCGGGCGCGGATGCAGGATCTCGCCGCCGAAGTGCTGGCGGGCCGCACCGTCCTGCACGTCACCCATGACGCCGCCGAGGCCGCGCGGCTGGGGCACCGCGTGCTGCTGTTGACGCGCGAGGGGATCACCGATGTCACTCCGCCCGAGACCGCCACGCCGCGCCTTTACGATGCGCCCGAGACGCTCGCCTTCCAGGGGCGGCTGTTGCGGTTGCTGATGGAGGCGGTATGAGACGGGTCGCGCGCATTTCCGGTGCCGCGCTCGTGGCGCTGCTGGCCTGGCAGGCGGTGGTCACGCTGGGGGATCTGCCGCGCTTCATCCTGCCCGGCCCGCAGCGCGTCCTTGCGACGCTCTGGGCCAGCCGCGCACTCATCTTCGAGCACGCGCTGGTCACCGCCGTCGAGGTGCTTGTCGGCCTCGGGCTCGGGGCGGTTCTGGGTTTTGCCACGGCGATCCTGCTGGTCGCCTCGCCGCTGGCGCGGTCGCTGCTGCGCCCGATGCTGGTCTTCAGCCAGGCGATCCCGGTTTTCGCGCTGGCTCCGATCCTGACGCTGTGGTTCGGCTACGGGCTGTGGTCCAAGGTCGCGATGGCGCTGCTGATCATCTACTTTCCCGTCACCTCGGCGTTTTTCGACGCGCTGATGCGGGTGCCGCCCGGCTGGCTGGAGCTGGCCCGGGTGATGGATGCCTCCCCGACCCGCATCCTCTGGCGTATCCGGGTGCCTGCCGCGATGCCCGGTTTCGCCTCGGGCCTGCGGTTGGCGGCCGTCTATGCCCCCATCGGCGCGATCATCGGCGAATGGGTCGGGGCGTCCGGCGGTCTCGGTTATCTCATGCTGCTCGCGAATGGCCGCGCCAAGATCGACCTGATGTTCGCCGCGCTGATCGTGCTGGCAGGTCTGACCTGCCTCCTCCATGCCGCCGTCGATGCGCTCTGTCGGCGGTTTTGGGGCGCCTGACGGGTTCCCCGTTACCGACAAGGGGCAGAGGGCGCAGAAGGCCAAGGGGGCGGCGCGGCGCCCTGTCCTGATGCAGGGGCGTCGGGCTGGCCCGAGGGCGCAGGGCAGGGCATAGTGAGGCGGCCAGGGCGAAGGGAAAGGCCGCAACATGTTTCACGATCGAGACGACGCGGGACGACAACTGGCCACGGCGGTGGTCCGGGCCGCGCCGGACAACCCGGTGGTGCTGGCGCTGCCGCGCGGTGGCGTGCCACTGGGGGTGGCGGTCGCCGGGGCGCTGGGGGCGCCGCTGGACCTGGTGCTGGTGCGCAAGATCGGGATGCCGGGGCATGAGGAACTGGCCGCCGGGGCCATCGTCGATGGGCCGGCCCCGGTCACGCTGTTCAACACTGCGCTCCTGCGGGCCGCCGGGTTGAGCGAGGCGGATTTCACCGGACGGATCGAGGTGCTGAAGCAGGAGATCGAGGCGCGCCGTGTCCGCTACCTGCCCGGGCGCGCACCGGTGCCGGTCGCGGGCCGGACGGCAATCATCGTCGATGACGGCATCGCCACCGGGGCGACGGTGCGGGTGGCGATCCGGGCGCTGCGGGCGCAGGGACCGGCGGCGATCTGGGTCGCGGTGCCGGTGGCGCCCGCAGACATGGTGCCCCAGCTCGAGGCCGAGACCGAGCGACTGATCTGCCTGGAAACCCCGCAGGAGTTCTGGGCGGTGGGTGCCCATTACCGCCAGTTCGGTCCGGTCGAGGACGAGGCGGTGATCGCCTGCCTGCGGGCGTTCGACAGCGACTAGTGGTTTCGCGCGCGAGGTCGCGCTATGTGGGGGCGAGGACAAGCAAGGAGCGAGCCGATGACCCTGACCGTTTACCTTTCCGGCGAAATTCACACCGACTGGCGCGACCGGATCATTGCCGGGGCCGAGGGGCTCGACCTGGCGTTTTCCGCGCCGGTGACTGATCACGCCGCCAGTGATGATTGCGGCGTGGCGATCCTGGGCGCGGAAGAGAACAAGTTCTGGCATGATCACAAGGGCGCCAAGCTCAACGCCATCCGCACTCGCAAGGGGATCGAAGAGGCCGATGTGGTCGTGGTCCGGTTCGGTGACAAGTACAAGCAGTGGAACGCCGCCTTTGATGCCGGCTATGCCGCCGCGCTGGGCAAGTCGATCATCGTGCTGAACCCGCCGGAGCATCAGCATGCGCTGAAAGAGGTTCACGCCGCCGCCCTTGCCGTGGCCGAGGAGCCGCAGCAGGTGGTGGAGATCCTGCGTTACGTGTTGACCGGCGCGCTGCCGGGCTGACCGACAGGCAGGGCGCAAGCGAGGCGGAGGCTGGTCCCCTCAGTCCCGCGGCGGGGTCACCAGCCCGGTTTGCACCGCCGGCCGGGCGAGGAACCGGTCGAGATAGGCGATGGTGCGCGGATACTCCGCCCATCCCACCGCGTCTCGGGCGCCGTAACGCTCGAGCACGCGCAGCCAGGGGGCGATGGCGATATCGGCGATGGAATAGGCGTCGCAGACCCAGTCGCGCCCCGCCAGCCGCCCCTCCAGCACCGCGAGCAACCGGCGTGTTTCCGTGACATAGCGCGCGTGCGGCCGGGGATCGTCGATCTCGGCGCCGCCGAAGGCGTGGAAATAGCCCAACTGCCCGAACATCGGACCGACCCCGCCCATCTGCCACATCAGCCACTGGATGATCTGCATCCGCTCGGTCGCGCTCTCCCCGAGGAATTTTCCCGTCTTTTCCGCCAGGTAGATCAGGATCGCACCGCTTTCGAACAGGGCCATCGGTGCCCCGTCGGGGCCGTGGGGGTCGATGATCGCCGGGATCTTGTTGTTGGGGTTCAGCGACAGGAACGCCGGGCTTTTCACGTCGGCGTCGTCCAGCGTGACCTTGTGTGCCTCGTAACGCAGGCCGGTTTCCTCCAGCATGATCGAGGCCTTGACCCCGTTCGGGGTGGGAAAGGAATAAAGCTGGATCACCCCCGGATCGGCGGCAGGCCAGCGCCGGGTGATCGGAAAATCGGAAAGATCGGTCATCTGGGAGTCCTTCGTCAGGTGCCGCGAGGATAGCGGTTTTGACGCAAGGGGCCATGTGTCAAAACGAAAGAGGGTTGGGAATCATGTGGATTCAAGGTTAAGGTGCATCCCCAAATTATGAATAACAGTGTATTGGCCCGACTTGGGCCCCGGTTGAGGGAAACAGTGAAATGATCAAGGAATTCAAGGATTTCATCGCCAAGGGCAATGTCATGGACATGGCCGTCGGCATCATCATCGGCGCCGCGTTCACGGCGATCGTCAAATCCATGGTGGGGGATCTCATCAACCCCTTCGTCGGGCTTTTTCTGGGCGGCGTGGATTTCACCAACCTCTATGTCGTGCTGTCGGGCGACGTGCCCTCGGGCGCGAGCCTCGAGGCGGCGCGCGAGGCGGGTGCGGCTGTCTTCGCCTATGGCGCCTTCATCATGGCGGTGATCAACTTCCTGATCATCGCTTTCGTGGTCTTCATGCTGGTGCGCTATGTCAACAAGGTCAAGGACATGGCCGCGCGCGAGGAAGAGGCCGTGGAAGAGGCGGCCCCGGCCGGCCCCAGCGAGCTTGACGTTCTGCTGGAGATCCGGGATTCGCTCAAACAGGGGTGATCGCACCGGCGACACCCGAGATGAACAGGCAGGCAGGGCACCGGGGCATTCCCGGTTGCCCTGCCTGCACACAGCTAAAGAAGAGGCAACATGCAAAACCTGATCGCGGAACTCGGCCCGTTTGCGCCGATCGTTCTCAATGCAGCCAAGGCGCTGGCCGTTCTTGTCCTGGGCTGGATCGCCGCCGGCGCCATCGCCGGGCTGGTCCGGCGCCGGGTGAACGCCACCCCCCGGATCGACCCGACGCTGGGCAATTTCCTGGCCAGCACGGTGAAATGGGTGATTCTGGCGGTGGTGCTGGTCGCGGTCCTGGGCATCTTCGGCATCCAGGCGACCAGTCTCGTCGCCATCCTCGGTGCCGCCTCGCTGGCCATCGGCCTTGCGTTGCAGGGCACGCTCAGCGATCTGGCGGCGGGGGTGATGCTGGTGATCTTCCGGCCCTACAAGCTGGGCCAATATGTCGATATCGGCGGCACCTCGGGCACGGTTCGGGACCTGACCCTGTTCACCACCGAGCTGATCACCCCGGATAACGTGCAGATCATCATGCCCAACGGCAAGGCCTGGGGCGCCATCATCACCAATTACTCGGCGCATGAGACCCGGCGCGTCGACCTGACCTTCGGCATCGACTATGGCGACGATGCCGACACCGCGATGCGGATCATCCTCGAGACTGCGCAGGCCGATGGCCGCGTGCTCGCCGATCCGGAGCCCTGGGTGCGGGTGACCAACCTTGGTGACAGTTCGGTCGATCTTACCGCGCGGCTGTGGTGCGAGGCGGCGGATTACTGGGATCTGAAGTTCACCCTGACCAAGGCGATCAAGGAAGCCTTTGACAAGGGCGGTATCTCGATCCCCTATCCGCACCAGGTGGAGATCCAGAAACAGGGGTAAATCGCCCCCGTTTCGTACAGTTTGGACCGGCCGGTTTTTCCGGCCGGTTTTTTCGTGGGGCGGTCAGATAGTCGAGGTGTCGGCGGGACCCCCGGGGATGACACTCGGTCGGGCATCGGAACAGAAAGCGCCCCGACGACCTTCTGGGGGGTCAGGCCTTCACCACCAGCTGCGGCGAGACGACGTCGATCCCCAGTGCCTTGCCGACGGCGTAATAGGTCAGCTGGCCCGCGTGCACGTTCAACCCGTTCAGCAGGTGCGGGTTGTCGGCGCAGGCCTGTTTCCAGCCCTTGTCGGCAAGTTCCAGCATGAAGGGCATGGTGGCGTTGCCCAGCGCGATGGTCGAGGTGCGCGCCACCGCGCCGGGCATGTTGGCGACGCAGTAATGAATGATGCCGTCCACGTCATAGATCGGGTCCTGGTGGGTGGTCGGTTTCGAGGTTTCGAAACAGCCGCCCTGGTCGATCGCCACGTCGACCAGCGCCGAGCCCGGCTTCATTGTCGAAAGCTGGTCCCGGGAGACCAGTTTCGGCGCGGCGGCCCCGGGGATCAGGACGGCGCCGATCACCATGTCCATTTGCGGCAGCAATTCGGTGAGCGCGCCGGCATCGGAATACTGGGTGGTCAACCGCCCCATGAACACATCGTCGAGGTAGGAGAGCCGCGCCACCGAGCGATCCAGCACGGTGACATTGGCGCCCATGCCGACGGCAACGCGCGCCGCCGCCGTGCCCACGACACCGCCGCCGATGATGGCGACATTGGCGGGCCGGACGCCGGGCACACCGCCCAGCAGCACGCCGCTGCCGCCATTGGCTTTTTGCAGCGCCCAGGCCCCGGATTGCGGCGCCAGTCGCCCGGCCACCTCGGACATCGGCGCCAGCAGCGGCAACCCGCCCCGGTCGTCGGTCACGGTCTCGTAGGCGATGGCGGTGCAACCCGAGGCGAGCAGGTCGCGGGTCTGGTCCGGGTCGGGGGCGAGGTGCAGATAGGTGAACAACAGGTGCTTGTCGGTCAGCATCTTGCGCTCGCCGGCCTGCGGTTCCTTGACCTTGACGATCATCTCGGCGGTGTCGAAAATATCCTTGGCGGTCGGCAGGATCGTCGCGCCGGCGGCCTGATAGGAGGCATCGTCGAACCCCGCGCCGATCCCGGCGCCGGTTTCAATGAACACCTGGTGACCATGCGCCACCGCCTCGCCGGCGGCGTTCGGCGTCATCCCGACGCGGAACTCCTGCGGTTTGATTTCTTTCGGGCAACCGATTTTCATGCCACATCCTCCCCGAGGGCGTAAATCCTGCTGAAAAAATAGGCGAGATGCCGTGCAATGTCTGTGTAAACTTGCCTCGCACAACCGGGTGTTATCGAATAGTCTTCGATAAATTCAATATTTTCCGCAAAGGACGTGCGCCTGTGACGCTAGACACAGTGGATCGTAGAATTCTCGGGGCGCTCCAGAAAAAGGGGCGGATGTCCAACTCGGACCTGTCCGAACAGATCAACCTGTCGCCCTCGGCCTGTCATCGGCGGGTCCAGCGGCTGGAAACCGAGGGCTATATTCGCGACTATGTCGCGCTTCTGGACGAACGCAAGATGGGCCTGCCCACCACCGTGTTCGTCGAGATCACGTTACAGGCCCAGGCCGACGAGGTGCTGGACGATTTCGAACGGGCCGTGGCGCGGATTCCGTCGGTGCTGGAGTGCCATCTGATGGCCGGCACCGCCGACTATATCCTCAAGATCGTTGCCGAGAACACCGAGGATTTCGCCCGCATTCACCGCCAGTACCTGTCGCGTCTGCCGCGCGTGGCACAGATGCAGTCGAGCTTTGCGCTGCGCACCGTGTGTCGGACAACGGCCCTGCCGGTCTGATCCCCGGCGCCGCCGCGCATCGGCCTTGCGGGGCGGGTCGTCGCCGGTGGGGCCTTGTGTCTTGCAGGCGGCGACACCAGATTTTTACACTCGGGGGGTAGGTCCCCCGGCGACACTTTGGAAAGGACCCGATTTTGACAGACGAGAGTGACAGGCATTCGCTGGACTGGCTTGAGGCCGAACTGCAGGACACGTTCGACGAGGACATCGAGATCGAGTTCGCCGAACCGATGCTGTCGCTTGAGATCCGCAAGATCTATCGCGAGGCGCATCCCGAGATGCTGGATCGCAAGGTCTATTTCCATAACCTGCTGCGGCTTCAGGCAGAACTGATCAAGGTGCAGGACTGGGTCGAGCATACCGGCGCCAAGGTCTGCATCCTGTTCGAGGGCCGCGACAGCGCCGGCAAGGGCGGGGTGATCAAGCGGATCACCCAGCGGCTGAATCCGCGCGTCGCCCGGGTGGTCGCGCTGCCCGCGCCCTCGCGCCGGGAGCAGAGCCAGTGGTACTTCCAGCGCTACGTGCCGCATCTGCCTGCCGCCGGTGAAATCGTGCTGTTCGACCGCTCGTGGTACAACCGGGCCGGGGTCGAGCGGGTGATGGGCTTTGCCTCCGACGATCAGGTCGAGCAGTTTTTCCAGGACGTTCCGGAATTCGAGCGCATGCTGGTCCGCTCCGGCATCATCCTGTTGAAATACTGGTTCTCGATCACCGACGAGGAACAGCAGTTGCGGTTCCTCATGCGGATCCACGATCCGATGAAACAGTGGAAACTGTCGCCGATGGACCTGGAATCCCGCATCCGCTGGGAGGATTACACCAAGGCCAAGGAAGAGATGTTCGCCCGCACCAACATCCCCGAGGCGCCCTGGTACATCGTCGAGGGCAACGACAAGAAACGCGAACGGCTGAATTGCATCGAGCATCTTCTGACCAAGATCCCCTACGAGGAGGTGGAGCACGAGAAGGTCGAACTGCCCGAGCGGGTCTATAACCCCGATTACGAGCGGCGGGTTTTGCCGGACGAGCTTTACGTGCCCAAGATCTACTGACGGAACGCTCGCCTCACGTTGACAGGGGGCGGGCGGCGTGCTGACCTTCAGTCCTGCCGGGCAGGGAGGAGAGCCGCCATGTCAGATGCCCCTGTCTACGAGATCGACCCACAGGCGTTCTGGGCCGACCCCTATCCGGACCTCAAGCGCATGCGCGCGCGGGGGCCGGTGCTGCGCGTGCCGCGACTGGGCGCGACGCTGCTGACCCGGCGCGATGACATCTTCGAGAACGAGAAGAAGACCGAGGTATTCTCTTCGGACCAGCCCGGCGGGCTGATGACCGTGCTGATGGGGCAGAACATGATGCGCAAGGACGGCGTGGCGCATATGGCCGAACGCCGCGCGATCTTTCCCACCGTGTCGCCGAAGACGGTGAAACAGGTCTGGACCGCGCAGTTCCGCACCCAAACCGCCCGCATCCTTGACGACTTGGCGCCGCGCGGCGCCTGCGACCTGGTGGCCGACTATGCCATGCCGGTGTCGGGCGAGGCGCTGAAAGCCATCACCGGGCTGACCAACATGACCGCGCATGAAATGAACCGCGTCAGCCAGGGCATGATCGACGGCTGCGCGAATTACGCCGGCGACCCGGGGATCGAGGCCAACTGCCACGATTGCACCGCCTCGATCGACCGTCATATCGACGGCATGATCCCGGTGCTGGACGCGGCACCGGACCAGTCGCTGCTGTCGGTGCAGCGGCAGGCGGGGCTGTCGGACGAACAGGTGCGGGCCAATGTGAAACTGGCGATCTCAGGCGGCCAGAACGAACCACGCGATGCCATCGCCGGCACGGCCTGGGCCCTGCTGACCCATCCCGACCAGTTGGAGCAGCTGCGGGGCGGACAGGTAACCTGGCTGCGCGCCTTCGAGGAATACGCGCGCTGGATCTCGCCCATCGGCATGTCGCCGCGCCGGGTGGCGCAGCGCTACGAGCTGCACGGCGTCACGCTGGAGCCCGAGGACCGGGTGTTCCTGATGTTCGGTTCAGGCAACCGCGACGAGGATGTCTTTGCCAACCCCGATGCCTTCGACACTGGGCAGGACATCAGCGCCGCCATCTCCTTTGGTGCCGGGCCGCATTTCTGCGCCGGGGCCTGGGCGTCAAAGGCGCTGATCGCCGAGGTGGCGCTGCCGATGCTGTTCCAGCGGTTCCCCGATCTGCGCCTTGCTGGTCCCGCGCGTTTCGGCGGCTGGGCCTTTCGCGGGCCGCTGAGCATGCCCGTGGAATGGGGCTGAGTCCGGTTCAGCCCTCGCGCGTGAGGTAGGATTCGAAGGCTGCCAGGGTCACGTCCGAGACGTGATGCTCCATCCCCTCGGCGTCCAACTCGGCGGTCTCGGGCGGCACCCCGAGGGCCACCAGGACCGCCACCACCGTGCGGTGCCGGGCCCGCACCCGGTCGGCCAGCGCCAGCCCCTCGTCGGTCAGGAACACGCCGCGGTAGGGGCGCGAGATCGCCAGCCCCTCGCGCTTGAGCCGCGCCACCGCCTTGGTCGCGGTGGGGTGGGTCACCCCCATCCGCCGGGCGATATCGGTGATCCGGGCCTCGCCCATCTCTTCCAGCAGGTCGCCGATCATTTCGGCGTAATCCTCGAGAACCGCCATCGCCTGTGCGGCCCGAGCCTGGTTGAAACGGTCGGGTTGCGCCGCCGCTTCGGCCTCGGCCTCGGGCGTGGGATCTGGGGGCGGGCGATGGGGCACGGGGGGAGGTCTCCGGTCCGGACGAGGATAGTCAAGGAGAAGGCATAAATTGCAGATGCCGGAATAATTTGCAAACAGGCTTTCAATTTATATCGAAGTCAAGGCTATATCAGATTGCCACTTGTTAAAAGTGTAGCCTTGGGTTTATTTGCGATTGCCCTAGGTGGCTGAACGATTTTCGGACAGGACAAAGAGATGAAATCCACATCGACCGGTCGCACGCGCCTTGGCATCTCGGAAGTGCTCGAGGGCCGGCGCCACGGGCTGCGCGCGGCGTTGTTGTTCGCGGGGCCGGCGATCATCGCCTCGGTCGCCTATATCGACCCGGGCAACTATGCGACCAACATCCAGGCCGGGGCTGGCTATGGCTATGCGCTGCTGTGGGTTGTGCTGGTCGCCAACCTGATCGCGATGCTTTTCCAATCACTATCGGCGCGGTTGGGCATCGTCACCGGCCGCAACCTGGCCGAGCTGTGTCGTGACCATTTCCCGCGTCCCGTGGTCTGGATCATGTGGGCGGTGAGCGAGGTCGCCGCGATGGCGACCGATCTGGCCGAGTTTCTTGGCGGGGCGATCGGGTTGGCGTTGTTGTTCAACATGCCGCTGATGGCGGGGATGGGGGTCACCGCGGTGGTGACCTATGGAATCCTGCTGTTCGAGGGGCGCGGATTTCGCCCGATGGAACTGATCATCGGCACCTTCGTTGCCATCATCAGCCTGTGCTACCTGATCGAGATCTTCATCGCGCCGGTCGACTGGGGCGAGGCGGGGGCCGGTCTGATCACCCCTTCGCTGCCGGATCTGACCGCCTTGACCATCGCGGTCGGGGTGATCGGGGCCACCGTGATGCCGCATGCGATCTATTTGCATTCCGGCCTGACCCAGAACCGCGCGCAGGCGCGCAACGACAAGGACCGTCGCAAGATCCTGACCTTTTCCAACCGCGAGGTGGTGCTGGCGCTGGCCGCCGCCGGGATGGTGAACATCGCGATGGTGATGATGGCTGCCGGTGCCTTTCATTCCGGTCACGCCGAGGTGGCCGAGATCGAGACCGCCTATCACATGTTGACGCCGCTGCTGGGCAGCGCGGCGGCGGCGGTATTCCTGGTGTCGCTGATCGCCTCGGGCATCTCCAGCTCTGTGGTGGGGACGATGGCGGGGCAATTGATCATGCAGGGCTTCATCCACATGCGCCTGCCGATCTGGTTCCGCCGCGCGGTGACGATGATCCCCGCCTTTGCCGTGGTGGCGATGGGGGTGAACGCGACCCAGGCGCTGGTGGTATCCCAGGTGATCCTGTCGATCGCGCTGCCGGTGCCGATGGTGGCGCTGATCATCTTCGTCTCGCGCACCGATATCATGGGCGCCTTCCGCATCGGACGGCTGACGCAGGTGCTGGCGGTGATCGGGGCGGGGATCGTCCTGAGCCTCAACATGGTACTGCTGCTGCAGACCTTCGGCGTCAGCATGCCGGGGCTGGGCTGAGCGCCAAGGCCCCCCTGAAAAAAAACAAACCCCCGGGCCAAGGCACGGGGGTCGTCTGAATAAGCGTCAGAATAGGCCGCTTGAAGGTGTGCTTAGAGCATCCCCTCGCGCTGAGCTTTCTTGCGCGCCAGCTTACGGGCACGACGGATCGCTTCAGCTTTCTCGCGCGCTTTTTTCTCGGACGGTTTCTCGAAATGTTGCTTGAGCTTCATTTCGCGGAAAACGCCTTCGCGCTGCAGCTTTTTCTTCAGGGCACGAAGCGCCTGATCGACATTGTTGTCGCGAACACTAACCTGCATGTGGTTGTCACCACCTTTCTAGATTCGAGTTGCAAGGATTTGCAGGAAGTGGCCGTATAGCAAGTGACGCCTATCTTGTCTAGTATGCCGACCAACGAACCAGAGGACGTCATCACCATGCAACAGGACGACACCAGGGAGCGGCTGCTGGATGCCGCATTGAACCACGTGGCCTTCGACGGATGGTCCGACACCACCTTCAAGGCCGCGGTCGCCGACGCGGGGATCGACCCGGTGCTGGCGCAGGCGATGTGTCCGCGCGGTGCGGTGGACCTCGCGCTTGCCTTTCACGCGCGCGGCGATGCGGCGATGCTGGATCTGCTGTCGGCAGCGCATCTGGACGGCATGCGGTTCAGCGACAAGATCGCACTCGCGGTGCGGTTCCGGCTCGAGGCGGTCCCGGACAAGGAGGCGGTGCGCCGGGGCGTGACCCTGTTTGCGCTGCCGCAGCACGCCGCCGCCGGCGCGCGCGCGATCTGGAACACCTGCGACCTGATCTGGACCACGCTGGGCGATACCTCGCGCGATGTGAACTGGTACACCAAGCGCGCCACGCTGTCGGCGGTCTATTCCTCGACCGTGCTCTACTGGCTGGGTGACGACAGCCCGGGGCATGAGGCGACCTGGGCCTTTCTCGACCGGCGGATCGACGACGTGATGCGCTTCGAGGGGGTCAAGGGAAAGATCCGCAGCAACCCGCTGTTGAAACCGCTGCTGGCCGGGCCGGAATGGCTGGCGGGCCAGATCCGGGCGCCGAAGGACATGCGTGACGATCTGCCGGGCTCGCTCGGGGGGCGTTAAATCACGGTGCTGAGCGTCACCGCATGCAGTGCGCTGAGTGCGAGGGCACCCCGGACCAGCGGGCTACGTGGCAGCGCCAAAAGGCTCATGACCGACCAGACGATCTGGGTGGGCAACAGCCCCAGCAACACCGCCATGGCGGTTTCGTCATGACCGGTGGGCCAGGCGTAGAGGCCCAGCGTGCTGAGCAGGGCGAGGGTGAGCAAGAGGCAGCCCAACAGCCGGCGGGACGGGGACTCCGGCCCCAGGATTGTACAAACCGCCGGGCGGCCTGACAGCGCCAGCCAGCCCAGCGGCAGGGTGACGGCGACATTGGCGCCAAGCGAGATATAGAGCATCAGTGGAAACATGGGCCGGACCCTAGCCGATTGCGGCCGGGGGGCAAGCGGCGGCGCTCACTCGCGTCGTGGAAAATTTCGGTGTATGCCGGGGGCAAATCGAACAGGGCGCGGGGCCGCGCCAAGCAGGAAGGACGACCAGATGAGCGAAACCATGCGAGCCGTCGAGATCAGCGAACCGGGCGGGCCGGAGGTTCTGAAACTGGCCGAGCGCCCGGTGCCGCAGCCGGGTCATGGGCAGGTGGTGATCAAGGTGGCCTATGCCGGTGTCAACCGGCCCGACGCGCTGCAACGGGCGGGGGCCTATGCGCCGCCGCCGGGGGCCAGCGACCTGCCGGGGCTGGAGGCCTCGGGTGAGGTGGTGGCGCTGGGCGACGGGGTCAGTGAATGGGCCGTCGGGGACCAGGTCTGCGCGCTGCTGCCCGGCGGCGGCTATGCCGAGTATGTCGCTACCCCTGCCGCCCATTGCCTGCGCCTGCCCGAGGGGATGGGGCTGAAACAGGCCGCCTGCCTGCCCGAAACCTTTTTCACCGTCTGGACCAACGTGTTCAACCGGGGCGGGCTGACCGGCGGCGAGCGGTTCCTTGTCCATGGCGGCACCTCGGGGATCGGCACCACGGCGATCCAGCTGGCAAACGCCTTTGGCGCGCGGGTCTTCGCGACGGCGGGATCGGACGAGAAATGCAAGGTCTGCACCGACCTGGGCGCCGAGCGCGCGATCAACTACCGCGACGAGGATTTCGTCGAGGTGCTGCGCGCGGCGGGCGGGGCCGACCTGATCCTCGACATGGTGGGGGGCGATTACATCCCGCGCAACGTCAAGGCATTGGCCAACGATGGGCGGCTGGTGCAGATCGCCTTTCTGAGCGGGCCGAAGGTCGAGCTGAACTTTGCCCAGGTGATGGCGCGGCGGCTGACGATCACCGGCTCGACCCTGCGGCCGCAGAGCGACCTGGCCAAGGCGCGCATCGCGCAGGATCTGGCCGAGAAGGTCTGGCCGCTGCTGGACGCGGGCCGTGTCGCCCCGGTGATGGACAGCGAGTTCCCGCTGGCAGAGGCCGCTGCCGCCCATGCCCGTCTGGAAAGCGCGGGCCATATCGGCAAGGTGGTGCTGAAGGTGGCGTGAGGCGCCCGACGCAGACCGAGTGACAAAGGGCCGGGCGCAACACCCGGCCCTCCCGTCACTCCACCGCGCGGCGGTAGAAATGCCAGCTCGCGTGGCCCAGAACCGGCAGGACCACCACCAGCCCCAGCAGCAGCGGCAGCGCCCCGAGCACCAGGGCGCCGCCGATCAGCGCGCCCCAGCTCAGCACCACGCGCGGGTTGTCGCGCAGCAGCCGGACCGAGGTCGCCACCGCCACCGGCACGCCCACGTCGCGCGCCAGCAGCAGCGGGAAGGAGACCACGCTGATCGCCAGCGCCGCCAGCGCGAAACAGAACCCCACGAGGGTTCCCGCGATGGCCATGATCCAGCCCGCCGGGGTCGTCGCCACGTCGCGCAGGAAGCCGGGGATCGAGGTTGGCGCGGCCGGTCCCAGGGTCCAGCCATAGATCGTATGTGCCGCGATCATCCAGCCGACGAACAGCGCCGAGAGGTAGCCCCCCAGCACCAGCACGGCGCCGAAGCGGGGATGGCGCACCACCCCCAGCCCGTCGAGCCAGCTGGCGCTTTGACCCGCTTCGCGCCTGCGGCTCATCTCGTAGAGGCCGACCGCCGCCACCGGACCCAGCAGGGCAAAGCCCAGAACCAGCGGCAGCAGGAGCGGTAGGAGCTGCATGTGCAGCGCCACCCCCATCAGCACCAGCCCCGCAGTTGGGTAGACCAGCACCAGGAACATCACGTCGGTACGTCCGGCGAGGAAATCGCGCCAGCCTGCGCGCAGGGCGTGGCCGATATCCGCGATCTCCAGCTTGCGGGTGCGCGGCATTGCGGAGCTGTCATCCCCGCCCAGTTGCTCTGTCGCCGCGCCCAGGTGTCGCCCCGCCGCGCCCAGGTTCCGCGCCGCCCAGCTCAGCGGGTTTCCGATTGTCTGTGCCATTTCTCCTCCTCCATGGCGATGTGCTGCGCCGTGGGCCCGGATCCTGGCCTGACATCGCCGACGGCCAGACAGGGCGGCAACTTGCGAGAGTAGTCTAGCATGAATTCGCCCCTCCCGCAGTCACGCCTTCGGGAGGGGCGCCGGGCGCGGTCAAAGGGCCATGGACACCGGCGCGGATTGCGGCATGATCGGCACCGGAAAAGAACAGCATAGGGAAGGGGACGCGATGACCGAAACCGCACGCACCGTCATGTTTCACGAGGCCGGAGGGCCCGAGGTCATGCGGATCGAGGACCGCCCGCTGGGCGATCCCGGCCCCGGCGAGGTCCGCATCCGGCACCGGGTCTGCGGGCTGAACTTCATCGACGTCTACCAGCGCAGCGGGCTTTACCCGATGGAATTGCCGCACGCGCTGGGCATGGAGGCCGCCGGCGTGATCGAGGCGGTGGGCGAGGGGGTGAGCCACCTCAAGCCGGGTGACCGTGCCGCCTATGCGGCGATGCCGCCGGGCGCCTATTCCGAGGCCCGGGTGATGCCGGCCGCGCAGGTCTGTCCGCTGCCCGATGCCATCGGGTTCGAGACCGCCGCCGCGATGATGCTCAAGGGGATGACGGTGGAATATCTGTTTCACCGCACCACGCCGCTGAAACGCGGCGATACCGTGCTGTTTCATGCCGCCGCCGGGGGCGTCGGGCTGATCGCTTGTCAATGGGCCCGGTCCGAGGGGATCACCCTGATCGGCACCGCCGGGACCGACGAGAAATGCCGCCTCGCGCTGGACCACGGCGCGAGCCATTGCATCAACTACCGGACCGAGGATTTCGCCGCCCGCGTGCGCGAGCTGACCGGCGGCAAAGGGGTGGACGCGGTGATGGATTCCGTGGGCAAGGACACCTTCGAAGGCTCGCTTGATTGCCTCAAGCCGCTGGGCATGATGATCTCTTTTGGCAATGCCTCGGGGCCGGTGCCGCCCTTCAACCTTGCCGTGCTGGCGCAGAAGGGATCGCTCAAGATCACCCGGCCCACGCTGTTCGCCCATACCGCCGATCCCGAGGCCTGCCAGGCAATGGCGCGGCACCTGTTCACCAAGGTGCTGGATGGCGACGTCTCGATCCGCATCGACCAGCGGTTTCCGCTCGAACAGGTCGTCGAGGCGCATCGCACGCTGGAGGCGCGGGCGACCACCGGGAGCACGGTGCTGGAACTCTGAGCGCCGCGCAGACCGAAGACAGGCGGCGGGCCCCTTGGCCTGCCGCCCCTATCGCACCGGCGCGAAGACGGCGTCCTTCAGCGGGCAGTCGGCGATGGTGTCGCGGCCGCAGGGGACCGGTTTGAGGTCGCGCGACAGGCACAGCCGGGCCTCGTGGATGTGGCCGTCCTTGCAGGTGATGGTCAGCATGTCGCGGCTCCAGCCCGGGTTGGCCTGCAGAAACGCCTGTTCCACCACGCTGGCGGGGAGTTTCACCGGCTTGTCGAGCTTGCGGAAGATCTCGGGGCGGTTCACCGTCGCGTAGGCGCGGCGCGACAGGGCGAAGTAATCGCGCGCCGAGAGGCCGGAACAGGTGCCGTGTTTCTTCCACTGGTGCCAGGCGAGGCCGGGGCTGCCCATGATATCGGCCATTTCCGCCGTCATGCCACGGGTGGGGGGCGCCTCGACCGTGCGGCAGTAGGCCGGCCAGCCGCGGTGGTATTGCGGCCACAGCCCGTGCAGCACCCAGCCGTGATCGTGGCGCGGGTGGCATTGGTCCGATCCGCGCGCGTCGCCCTCGGTGGCGCACCAGTTCGGCGACCAGCTCAGGCTGAGCACGTAGTAGTCGAATTCGCCGGCCTTTTCACCGTCGGCCAGCGCGGGCAGGGGGGACAGGCAGGCCAGCAGCCACAGGACGATCCAGCGCATTCACTCTTTCCTTATGCGTTCCGCGCCACTATATAGGCGCCAAGTTCCCCGACAATGGTAACTCGTTCCGGACCCTCCGGGACCGCCGATTTCAGGCGACGGGGAAGTTTTGTTTGAAGGAGATGTACACATGGCAAAACCCCTTATGGCGAAAGCAACCGCCGTGTGGCTGGTGGACAACACGACGATCAGCTTCAAGCAGATCGCCGATTTCGTCGGCATGCACGAGTTGGAGATCCAGGGGATCGCGGACGGCGATGTTGCCGCCGGGGTGAAGGGGTTCGACCCGGTCGCCAACAACCAGCTGACCCAGGAAGAGATCGACAACGCCGAGAAGAACCCGCTGTACAAGCTCAAGCTGAAGTACAACCCGGCCGCCCAGGGCGAGGAAAAACGCCGTGGTCCGCGCTATACCCCGCTGTCCAAGCGGCAGGACCGCCCGGCGTCGATCCTGTGGCTGGTGAAATTCCACCCCGAGCTGAGCGACGGCCAGGTCTCCAAGCTGGTGGGCACGACCAAGCCGACGATCCAGGCGATCCGCGAGCGTACCCACTGGAACATCGCCAACATCCAGCCGATCGACCCGGTGGCACTCGGCCTGTGCAAGCAGTCCGAGCTTGACGCCGCCGTGCAGAAGGCCGCCGCCAAGAAGGCCGCCGATGGCGAAGTGATGAGCGACGACGAGCGCCGCAAGCTGGTCAGCACCGAGCAATCGCTGGGCATGGAAGCCGAACCCAAGATCCCGACCGCGATCGAGGGGCTGGAAACCTTTTCCCTGTCCGGCTCGGACGACAGGCCGGGCAACTCCGATCCGGTGCCGGACGCCGACAGCTTCTTCAACCTGCCGGATGCGGATGAGGACGACGAGGACGAGGACGACAAAGATCCGCGTTTCTGAGACCGGTCTTGCGGCGCGGGGAAACCCGCGCCGTCTAGCCCCGCGCGACCACCCGTTGCAGCCAGGGGATCAGCCCGAACCCCAGCTGCCCGGCCAGCCCCAGCGCGCCCTGAGGGGTTGCCAGCGTCGCCAGAAAGGCGCCGGGTGTCTGGCCGAACGCCAGTGCGGCCAGCGCCAGTTCCGCCACCAACAGCAGGATCAGCGCGAGCCCGCCCATGACCAGCCGGCGGCCCGCGCCCGCCAGCGCCGGGCGCCCCCGCGTGAGCCGCGCGGCAACGATCCAGGACAGCCCCAGCATCACCGGCAGTTCCAGCGCCACGGCGGCCACCGGCCCGACGGTCGGGGCAAGGATCAGCGTGCGGATCGTGCCCAGCACCACGCCGCAGGCGAAGAGGATCAGGAAATAAAGCACCCCCGCGCCGACCGGGGAGAGGGCTGGGCGCGCCATTGCCGGCCCTACAGCTCCTTGCGGGCGCGCAGCGCCGCGCTGATGGTGCCGTCGTCGAGATAATCCAGCTCGCCCCCGATCGGCACCCCCTGCGCCAGCGAGGTCAGCCTGACCTGCCCCTCCAACTGGTCGGCGATGTAATGGGCGGTGGTCTGCCCCTCGACGGTGGCGTTCAGCGCCAGGATCACCTCGGAGATCTGCTCGGAGGCGATCCGGTCGATCAGACGGGGAATGCGCAATTCTTCCGGCCCGACCGAATCCAGCGCCGAGAGCGTGCCGCCCAGCACGTGATAGCGGCCCTTGAACACGCCAGCGCGCTCCATCGCCCAGAGATCGGCGACGTCCTCGACCACGCAAAGCTCGCCGGTGGCGCGTTTCTCGCTGTTGCAGATGTCGCAGATGTCGCCGGTGCCCACGTTGCCGCAGTTGAGGCATTCGCGGGCGGTGGCGGCGACCGTCTGCATCGCGTCGGCCAGCGGCGTCAGCAGCAGCGCGCGCTTGCGGATCAGGTGCAGCACCGCGCGCCGGGCCGAGCGCGGCCCGAGACCCGGCAGCTTGGCCATCAGGTCGATCAGGGCCTCGATTTCGCCGGTGGAACTCACGCGCGGTGCCGTCCGTTCAGGTCAAGCCACCGTTCAGAACGGCAGCTTGATATCCTTGGGCAGGCCCATGCCTTCGGTCAGGGCGGCCATTTCCTGCTGTGCCTTTTCCGCCGCCTTGGTCTGGGCGTCCTTGATGGCGGCCAGGATCAGGTCCTCGACCACCTCCTTGTCGTCGCCATTGAAGATCGACGGGTCGATGTCCAGCGCGGTCAGCTCGCCCTTGGCGGTGGCGGTGGCCTTGACCAGGCCAGCGCCGGATTCGCCGGTGACGCTCAGGTTGGCCAGATCGTCCTGCATCTGGGCCATTTTGGTCTGCAGTTCCTGTGCGGATTTCATCATCTTGGCCATGTCGCCAAGTCCGCCCAAACCTTTCAGCATCGTTATCTCCTGTGAGGAATGCGTTCGTTGGACCCTAAATACGGGGGGCGACGGGTTCGCACAAGGGCGCCGGTTGCGGGCGTTCCGCTCTGACCCTGAACCGGGCGCGATAGGCGCCGGGAGTAAGCCCGGTGCAGCCCTTGAAGGCGCGGGAAAAGGCCGAGGCATCCCGGTAGCCGACAGCCCAGCCGACCGCGGCGGTGCTGTCCGCGCTCCGCTCCAGCGCGCCGCGCGCCTTTTCCACCCGTAGCCGTTGCAGGTAAGCCGCCGGGGTCAGGCCGGTCGCGGCCTGGAACCGGCGCAACAGGCTGCGTTCGCTCAGCCCGGCATGGGAGGCAAGGGTCGCAACGCTCAGCTGTTCGGCATAGTCGCTGTCCATTGCCCGCTGCGCCCGCAAAACGGCGGCATCGCCGTGGTCGCGGGACGGGCGAAAGCCCGAGTAATGCCGCTGTTCCCGCCCGGCGGGATCGACCAGCAGATGCCGCGCGAGGCGCGAAACCATGTCGGGACCGAACCACAGCCCGGTCAGGTGCAAGCCGAGGTCGAGCCAGGCCATCAGCCCGCCGGCGGTAATGACGTCCAGATCGTCGACAAGGATGTGTTCGGGTTGCAGGTCGACCAGTGGAAAGGCGGCGCGAAACGCCGGCTCCAGTGCCCAATGCGTGGTGGCGGGGCGATTGTTCAGGAGCCCCGCATGCCCGAGCCAGAACGCCCCGGCACAGACCGAGGTGGCCAGCGCGCCGGTATCGTGCTGTGCCTTGGCCCAATGGCACAACGGGTGGTCGGGGTGCGCCCGGGTCGGCTCCAGCGAGGGCGGGAAGAGGACGGCATCGAATGGCCCGTCCGGCAGGTGGGCCTCCGAGACAGTGACGGTCTCCACCGTTGGCGGCCGGTCTTCGCCGCGCGCCAGCCGGGGCAGCAGGGCAAAGACGTCGGCCAGCCCCTCCAGCGCCGAGCGCTGTACGCCGGGATAGGCGGCCAGTGCGAGGCGGATCGGGGAGATTGGCGGTTTCTGCATTAAAATTGTCATAAGCGCCAATGCTCATCCCGGTCAAGATCGGGCAGTTTGAACCCTGTTTCGTACAAGATGGGAAAGGGCCGAACAGATGACCAAACACGCGCTGATCCTTGTGGACATCCAGAACGATTACTTCGAGGGCGGCCTTTGGCCGGTGGCGAAGATGGCGGCGGTCGCGGCGAAGGCTGCCCGGCTGCTGGCGGCGGCGCGGGCGGCCGGCAGCTTGGTGATCCATGTGCGGCACGAGATGCCGTCGGAGCAGGCCCCGTTCTTTCGCCCTGGCAGCGAAGGCGCCGCGATCAACCCGGCGGTCACGCCGCAGGACGGCGAGGCGGTGATCGTCAAGGCCCGCCCCAACAGCTTTCAGGGCACCGACCTGCTCGACCGTTTGCGCGACGCGGGAATAGAGAGGGTGACGATCTGCGGCGCGATGAGCCAGATGTGCATCGACGCCACCACCCGGGCGGCAGTGGATCACGGCTTTGCGGTGACGGTGGCCCAGGATGCCTGCGGTGCGAAAGAGGTCGAGTTCGGCGGGGTGACGCTGACCGCCGAACAGGTCCATGCGGCCTTCATGGCGCCACTGGCGATGAGCTATGCCAAGGTGATGACAACGGATGAGGTTCTGGCGGGGTAGGGGGCGGATCAACCCGTCATCGCCGGGAGGACAGGGAAGGGGGGAGACCGGCGTCCGGAAGAGTAGCCGGGCGCGACTCCGCGAAAACGGGGTTTTCGCTCTGTCGCGTTCGGGCGATTTGCTCCGCAAATCACCCGTCCTCGAACGGGTCCCATTCGTCCTCGACCTCGGGCAGGGCCTCGGCCTCGGCGCTGGCGGCGATCTGTTCCGGCGTGCGGATCTCGGTGATCTTGGCCTGCGGGAACCGGGCCAGCACCGCCTGCACCATCGGATGCTCGCTGGCCTCGGCGCGCAGGGCGTTTTCGGCGGCGTCACGCTCCTCGGCGATGGTAGGGCTGCCGCCGTCGTTGACGACAGTGACCGCCCAGCGGTTGCCGGTCCAGGCCTGCAGTCTCTGGCCCAGTTGCTGGGCCAGGTCGCGGGCGGCGCCGGGGGCGGGCTCGAATTCGATCCGTCCGGGCTGATAGCTGACAAGGCGGACGCCGGTTTCCACCTCGATCAGCAGCTTGCCGTCGCGGTTGGCGCGGATCAGTTCGACCACGTGGTGAAAGGTGGGATAGCGGGCCAGAGATTGCGCCACCTCCTGCGCCAGCGCCGCCTGCGGCGCGCCGCCCGGGGCGCCGGAGGAGATGGTCCGGCCCTGAACCGGGGCCGCGCCGGCCTGCGCCATCGGTGCGCCGCCTGAGCGCCCCCCGCCGCCGGGGCCATTGGGGCCGCCGGCGGGGGGCGGCGGGCTGTCGTGCAGCTTGCGCAGCAGTTCCTCGGGGCTGGGCAGGTCGGCCACATGGGTCAGCCGGATCACCGCCATCTCGGCCGCCATCATCGCGTTGGGTGCGGCGGCCACCTCTTCCATCGCCTTGAGAAGCATCTGCCACATCCGGCTGAGCACCCGCATCGGCAACGCCTCGGCCATGGATTGGCCGCGGGCCCGCTCATCGGGCGAGACGGTGGGGTCCTCGGCGGCGTCCGGGGTGATCTTGACCACGGAAATCCAGTGGGTGATCTCGGCCAGGTCGCGCAGCACCGCCATCGGGTCGGCGCCCTCGGCGTATTGCGAGGACAGTTCGGCCAGCGCGCCGGCCGCGTCGCCCCTCAGGATCAGGTCCAGAAGGTCCAGCACCCGCCCGCGGTCGGCCAGCCCGAGCATGGCGCGGACCTGCTCTGCCGTGGTCTCGCCGGCGCCGTGGGAAATCGCCTGGTCCAGCAGCGAGGTGGCATCGCGCGCCGACCCCTCGGCCGCGCGGGTGATCAGCGCCAGCGCATCCTCGGCGATCTGCGCGCCCTCGGCATCGGCGATGCGGCGCAGCAGGGCGATCTGATCCTCGGGCTCGATCCGGCGCAGGTCGAATCGCTGGCAGCGCGACAGCACGGTGACCGGCACCTTGCGGATCTCGGTGGTGGCAAAGATGAATTTCACATGCTCGGGCGGCTCTTCGAGCGTCTTGAGCAGCGCGTTGAAGGCGCTGGTCGAGAGCATGTGCACCTCGTCGATGATGTAGATCTTGTAGCGGGCGCTGGCGGCCCGGTAGCGCACCGAATCGATGATCTCGCGGATGTCGCCGACGCCGGTGCGGCTGGCGGCGTCCATCTCCATCACGTCGACGTGGCGGCCCTCCATGATCGCCTTGCAGTGTTCGCAGACGCCGCAAGGTTCCGTTGTCGGCCCGCCGGTGCCGTCGGGGCCGATGCAGTTCATGCCCTTGGCGATGATCCGCGCGGTGGTGGTTTTCCCGGTGCCGCGAATGCCGGTCATGATGAAGGCCTGGGCGATGCGGTCGGCGGCAAAGGCGTTTTTCAGCGTCCGCACCATCGCCTCCTGCCCGACCAGGTCGGCAAAGGTCTCGGGACGGTACTTGCGGGCGAGAACCTGATAGGCGGGGCTGTCGGACAAGGGGGCTACCTGCGCATGAAGGGGTTGCGTGCCGAACCTATTGTCTGGGCGGCGCGAGGTCCAGTGGCGGCGCGGCGTCGGGTTGGCGGGATGCGCTCAAACCAGAACCTCGTTCAGCCGGGTGTCGATCCTGCAGATGTGGCTTTCCAGCCAGTGGTCGAGCGTGTCCAGCAGCTTCGTCGCAAGGGCGGCGTCAAACCCCTCATCCCGGAACCGGACGTTTTCCTTGTCCACGAGGCGCAGGAACAGCCCATGCTCGTGCTTGTTCTGGGTCGCAACCGGGCATTTGTGCATGAACATGCAGTTTTCCTCGACCGCGAAGTGCATTTCGCAGTAGCTGGTCAGGAAATCCAGGAACAGGTCGTAGGTCTTTTTCCCCTCGCCCGCCTCGAGCGTGTGGCGAAACTGTTCGGAGGCGGTGAACAGCATCCTGTGCTGATCGTCGATCTTTGCGTCGCCGGTCGCGAACCGGGGTTCCCATTTCATGATCGTTACCTACTCCGACTCACGCCCTGCCGGCGCAGATGTCAGATTGAACACGCCCAAGGATGCGCGCGTCAAGGTTGCGGGGGAAACAGGGGGCTGGACAGGGTGAGGGGAGGGCGGATGCTCGGAACCACCTTGCCCGACGGGATGTGGCGACTGCCATCGCCCGAGGGCAGACCGACGGCCCGGAAATCATGGGCACGCGGTTGCGTCAGGTGAGAGGCTGGACAACGACCCAAGCGGGGCTCGTTACGGCTGCTTCCTTCCGGATCTGACCGGGTTGGCGAGGCGCCTGCCCGCGCCAACCTCTCGACGCGCAACATAGGCAGTTGTCCTCCGAATGACAAGGGAGGGAGGCGCGGTTTCCGGATCAGCCGAGCGGCAGCCGCAACCGCAGGAATCCGTCGGGATCGCGCCCGAGGTCGATGATGCCGCGTCCGGCCAATTCGCCCAGGTGGGTGCGGGCGCCGAGGCCGGTTTGCAGGATCGCGGTGGTCTTCGGCACCGGGGCAAGGCGCCAGGGCGGCGGTGCGGTTTCAAGCGGGTCGCGGGGCAACTCGCCCGCGATGTAGTCGCGCAGGGCATCGCCGATTCGCAGCGAAGGGAGCGGAATAGGCCGGACCCCGCGCAGCGCGGCAAAGGCGCCGCCACCGGCCGCGCGGTAGCCGTTGAGCGCGACGGCAAAGCGCTGGTCGGGCGCAAGCGGCCGGCCGTTCCAGGCAAGGTCGCGAATGCGCCCAGCACCATCCGGGCGGGGCGTTCCATCGGGGGTGTAGAGCGGTGCGGCGGTGACATCCACCGCATAGCTGAGCCCATGCAGCACGTCGAACCCGTGGCCCGGCAGCAGGGGATCGGTCAGCGGCGCATCCGTGCTGCCCGGTGCGATCTGGTGGAACTGCCCGGCGGCCTGTTCGAGCCAGTCGCGGATCTGCGCTCCGGTCAGCACCACCCCGGCCAGCGTGTTGGGGAACGGAGACAGGTCGCAGAGGTGCCGCAACCGCAGCGGCCCGGCGGGGACATCGGTGTAATGCGTCGGGCCGCCACGCCCGCCGGTCTTGCCCGGCGCGGCGGCCGAGAGCAACGGCAGCCCCTCGGCCTCGGTTCCGACCAGATGCGGGCGCAGCGCCGCCGCCTGCGCCGCCGCGACCAGGGCCAGCGCCCGGTCGGGGGCGAAGAAGCTGAAATAGCTGTGCAGGGGATGCGCGCTCTGGCCTATCGGCGTGCGCAGGGCGGTGCGGGTGGCCTCATGGGCGGGGGCGATCAGCCGGGCCAGCGCGGGGTCCTCTGCCGCAAGCGGTTGGAGATGCCCGCCCGAATCGCGCCGGGTCACCGGGCGCAGTGCGGCGGTGGCGCGGGCCACGGTCCAGCCTCCGGCGGTCCGTGCGAGGGCAAGGTCGATCACCCCGAGGTGCGACCCGGCATAGCCCGGCATCACCGCGGGCCGGTCCGGGTCGTCCCAGGTTTGCGCCTCGTGGCTGTGGCCACCCAGCGCCACGTCGACACCGGGCAGGGCGGCGAGTGTGCGCAGGGCGTTCTCGGCCATGGGCTTGGCGGCGGCGTTGTCGGGCTCGGGGCCGGTGTGGGCCAGCGCGATGACCAGGTCGCAGCCCGCCTGACGCAACGCGTCGGCCTCGCGTGCGGCGCTTTGCACGATGTCGTCGAACCCGACCCGCCCCGCCAACAGGGCGCGGTTCCAGATGCCGGTTTGCGGCGGCAGCACCGAGAAGACGCCGATGCGCAGCGGGGCACCGTCCGGTGTCCGGCGGTCTAGGATCGCGCGGGGCCGCAGCCCGGCCGGCAGCGCGGTGCCCTTGGGGCGCAGGTTGGCGCAGAGCGCCGGGCAGGGGGCGGCGGCCAAGGCGCGCTCCAGCGCCTCCAACCCGAAATCGAAATCATGGTTGCCCAGCCCGATGGCGTCATAGCGCAAATGGTCGAAGGCCCGCATCAACGGGTGTGGTCCGGCCCCTGGCGCGGCGGCGGGTTCGTCCATCGGTGTGCCCTGCATGCCGTCGCCGTTGTCGAACAACAGCACCAGCGCGCTGTCGCGCGCGGCCTCGTCCCGCGCGGTGGCGATCAGGCTGGCGATTCGGGTCAGGCCCCGCGCCGGGTCGGGCCGGTCGGCGCCATAATCGAAGCCGGTCAGATGCATGTGCAGGTCGCTGGTTGCGAGGATGCGCAAGCGGGCGTCTGCGCCGGGCATGGGGCGGCTCCGTTCGGTGAGGGCAGGGCGGTTTCTCCCTTTCAAGCACGAAGCCCGGGCCGGTGAAACCCGCTTTCGGTTGCAACCTGCCCGTGTCGATGATGCCACGTCGCGCCCGAAAGCGGTTGAGTTGCATCGCGTCGCGTGGCACCGCAGGTTCGGGCGCGATGGACCGGAAAAGGGGCGGGCGATGAGAACGGCGGAACAGGTGACCTTCGGGGGATCCGGACTGAACCGGGCGGCTGAGATTCGCGGTGACGCCGAGGCGCTGGCGCGGGCGATGGCCGATCCGGCGGCGCGCTGCCTGCCGATGTGGCGGGGCAAGCCGCTGGTGCGGGGCGTGGGCCTGGATAGGCTCGGGATGATCGAAATGGATCACCCTGTCCTGTCGGCGGGGATGGGCAAGGCGGTTCGCGATCCGATCCTGCTGGGGCTGGACGAGGCGGGCGCACCGCTGTTCGCCCGCGACCTGTCACGATGGGAGCCGGAGGCGTTGGACTATGGCGCGCTGGGCAGTTTCGTGGACCGCTCGGAACAGCGCCATCCGGACCTGCCGGAGGACACCGCCTTTGCCGAGTTGCGCCGGGTGATGACCCGCCTCGACCCGCGCGATGCCGAGCTTGCCGCCACCGCCAAGGCGATTATCGGCTGGCATGAAACGCATGGGTTCTGTGCCCGCTGCGGCGCGGAAAGCGCCATTGAGCAGGCCGGCTGGCAGCGCATCTGCCTGGACTGCGGCGGTCATCATTTCCCGCGCACCGACCCGGTGGTGATCATGCTGATCACCCATGGCGAGTCGGTGCTGATGGGGCGCTCGCCCGGTTGGCCCGAGGGGATGTATTCGCTGTTGGCCGGTTTCGTCGAGCCGGGCGAGACGCTGGAGGCCGCGGTGCGCCGCGAGGTGATGGAAGAGGCCGGCGTGCCGGTGGGGCGGGTCAGCTATCTCGCCAGCCAGCCATGGCCGTTTCCGGCGTCGCTCATGTTCGGCTGCGCGGGCGAGGCGCTGGCGCGCGAGATCACCATCGACCCGGTCGAGATCGAGGACGCGATCTGGGTCACGCGCGCCGACATGATGACCGCCTTTGCCGGTGAGCACCCGGTGTTGAAGCCGGCGCGAAAAGGCGCAATTGCGCATTTTCTTTTGCAAAACTGGCTTGCGGATACCCTGGATTGAAGGGAAACTCGCGGGCGCGTTGAGAGAGGTTGAACCAGGCATGCAGTTTTCGAGCAAGGAAGATATCGACGTCCCCATCGAAGAGGTGTTCGCCGCGATCAGCGATTTCGACGCTTTCGAGCGGTCGGCGATCCGGCGCGGGGTCGAGGTCGGGCGGGTGGACGAGGCCGCCCCGGTCGCGCCGGGCATGGCGTGGGACGCCGCCTTTCAACTGCGGGGCAAGCGCCGTGATCTGCACCTGGTCCTGTCCAAGATGACCGCACCGGAGGAAATGCAGTTTGAATCCGAGTCCTCCGGCCTGACCGGGGTCATGACCGTCGAACTGGTGGCGCTCTCGCCCCAGCGGACGCGTATGGCCATTGTCCTGAACCTGGCGCCAAAGACGCTTTCGGCGCGGCTGTTCCTGCAGTCGCTGAAGCTGGCCAAGACCTCTCTGACCAAGCGGTTCAAGCTGAAGGTGGCCGAGTTTGCCAAGTCGATCGAGGACAAGCGGACAACCCGCACGGCCTGACGCCGGCGCGGTGCCGGCGCCCTTTTCGACGTAGGCCTAGCCGCGCTCGGAAGCGGCCGGATAGACCCCGAGGATCTTCACGTCGGTGGTGAAATAGTCGAGTTCGTCCAGCGCCAGTTTGACGTTGGCGTCGTCGGGATGGCCTTCGATGTCGGCATAGAACCGGGTCGCGGTGAACGAGCCGTCGACCATGTAGCTTTCCAGCTTGGTCATGTTGACCCCGTTGGTGGCAAAGCCGCCCATCGCCTTGTAGAGCGCGGCGGGAATGTTGCGCACCTGGAACACGAAGGTGGTGATCATCCCGTGCCGGCCCCGGCGCGTGGTATCGGCCTCGCGCGACATGATCAGGAACCGGGTGGTGTTGTTGGAATTGTCCTCGATATGGCGGGCCAGCATGTCCAGCCCGTAGATCTCGCCGGCCAGTTCGCTGGCCAGCGCGGCGGTGCTTTTCTCGCCGCGTTCGGACACCTGCCGCGCCGAGCCGGCGGTATCGGCGCCGGTGATGCGGTGGATGCCATGCTGTTGCAGGAATTCCTTGCACTGGCCCAGCAGCACCGTGTGGCTCATCGCGTGGGTGATGTCGCCCAGCTGCGCGCCCGGCACGCCCAGAAGGCTGATACGCACCCGCACGAAGGCCTCTTCGATGATGTGCAGCCCGGATTGCGGCAGCAGCGTGTGGATGTCGGCCACCCGGCCATAGGTCGAGTTTTCGACCGGCAGCATCGCCAGGTCGGCGGCGCCGGAGCGGACCGCCTCGATCGCGTCTTCGAAGGTGCGACAGGGCAGCGCCTCCATCTCGGGGCGCGCCTTGCGGCAGGCCTCGTGGCTGTAGGCGCCGGGTTCCCCCTGGAAGGCGATGCGGTTGGTCATGGGTTCGGATTCCGTGCAACATTGACGAATTGGTCGATTGGTCGCGCGGTCTATACCTTGCCAGCGGCAAGGGGAACCCTTAGACAACGCCGCAAACAGCTAGAATGGACGTGCGATCAATGTTTGACACGATGACAGTAACCAAAGCCGCTGCCGGGTTCCTGGGTGCATTCCTGGTTCTCCTTCTGGCAAAATGGGCGGCTGAGGGGATCTATCACACGGGAGGCCACGGCGAAGTTGCGTCCTACGTGATCGAAACCGAGGACGAGGGCGCCGCCGAGGACGTCGTCGAAGTCAGCTTCGAAGAGATGCTGGCCTCGGCCGATATCGGCAAGGGCGCCAAGGTGTTCAAGAAATGCCAAGCCTGCCACAAGCTCGAGGAAGGGGCCAACTCGACCGGTCCGTATCTGTACGGCGTCGTTGGCCGTACCGTCGCCGCGGTTGACGGGTTCGGCTATTCCGCCCCGATGACCGATCATGGCGGCGCATGGACGCCCGAGGCGCTGGACGAATTCCTGACCAAGCCGTCCGCCGCCGTTCCGGGGACCGCGATGAGCTTTGCCGGCCTGAAGAAGCAGAAGGACCGGGTCAACGTCATCGCCTACCTCGACAGCCTGGACGACTGAGCCGTTCAATATCGCGTGTATTTCGAAAGCCGCTGCCCTCGCGCAGCGGCTTTCTTGTTTCTCGCGGCTTTTCTTCACGCAATCGCAACTTGAACATTGCCGTGGCGGACCATTAGCTTAGGTCGCAACGACATGAGGCAGAGCTGCCCGTTCCAGATGAGGATGCGCCAGATGATCCCACCACGCGGCCCCCAGCGCGCCCCGGCGCGCGCCCGTCAGCAATCCCGCGCGCTTGCCCTGTCCCGGATGCGCCCGTTGGCGCAGATTATGTTGGCGGCGGTGTTCCTGTTCTGCTTTGCCTCGCTGCTGGCGGCGCAGGAAAAGATCATCAAGAGCCACGGGTTCTCGGAGTTCGGCACGCTGAAGTACCCCGAGGGGTTCGCCCATTTCGACTATGTCAATCCGGACGCGCCGAAGGGCGGCGAGCTGTCCTATGCCGCGCAGGGCACCTTTGACAGCTTCAATCCCTTTACCCGTCAGGGGCGCGCTGCGGCGCGCGCGGCGGATCAGTATGAATCGCTGCTCTACCCCTCCTACGACGAGCCGGCGGCCTATTACGGGTTGCTCGCCGAAAGCCTGGAGTATCCCGAGAGCCAGGATTGGGTGATCTTCAACCTGCGGCCCGAGGCCCGGTTCTCGGACGGCACCCCGGTCACCGCCGAGGACGTGGTGTTCTCCCACAACATCCTGCTGGACCAGGGGCTGCAATCCTATGCCGAGGCGGTGCGCAAGCGTATTCCCAAGGCCGAGGCGCTGGGCCCGCACCGGGTGAAGTTCTATTTCGCCCCCGACATCCCGCGCCGCGCACTGATCACCCAGGTCGGCGGCACGCCGGTGTTCTCGAAAAAATGGTTCGAGGCCGATCCCGAGAACCGCCGCCTCGACAAGCCGCGGATGGAGCCGGGCATCGGCAGCGGCCCCTATGTGCTGGACAGCTACGACATCAACCGGCGGGTGGTCTACAAGCGTAACCCCGATTACTGGGGTGACCATGTGAACGTGAACGTCGGGCGCAACAATTTCGACACCATCCGGATCGAGTATTTCTCGGATTCCATCGCCGCGCTGGAGGCGTTCAAGGCAGGGGAGTTCACCTTCCGGCAGGAGAACAACTCGAAAAGCTGGGCCAGCGCCTATGATTTCCCGGCCATCGAGAAAGGATGGGTGCGGCGCGAGGAATTGGAGGACGGCAACGTGCCAAGCGCGACCGGCTTCGTGATGAACATGGATCGGCCGCAGTTCCAGGACATCCGCGTGCGCGAGGCGGTGCAACTGGCCTATAACTTCGAATGGACCAATGAGAGCCTGCAATACGGGCTGTTCCGGCAAAGGAATTCGTTCTGGCAGAACAGCCCGCTGGAGGCCGAGGGCGTGCCCGAGGGCCGCGAGCGCGAGGTGCTGGCGGCGCTGGGCGATGACCTTGACCCCGGTCTGCTGGAGGCCGAACCGGTGATGGCCCATACCAGCCGCGCCGACCGCCAGACCGACCGGCGCAACCTGCGCCGCGCGATGAAACTGCTGGACGCCGCCGGCTGGGCGGTGGGCGATGACGGCGTGCGCCGCAATGCGCAGGGCGACACCCTGAAGATCGAGTTTCTGTCGGACGACCCGGTGATGGACCGCATCGTCATGCCCTTCGTCGACAACCTGCAGGTCATGGGCATCGACGCCAGTTACAACCGGATCGACAACGCGCAGTTCACCCTGCGCCGGCGCGACCGGGATTTCGACATGATCTCCTCGGGCTATCGCACCTCGCTGCAGCCTTCGACCGGGCTCTATCAGCAATACGGCACCGAGGCCGCCGCCTACAGCGTGTTCAACCCCGCAGGCATCCACGGCCCGGATATCGAGGCCCTGATCGACAATATCGTCGCCGCCCGCGAATGGGAGGAGCTCAGCGCCAATACCCGTGCGCTTGACCGGGTGCTGCGGGCCAAGCGATTCATGGTGCCGACCTGGTACCTTGGCAAATACTGGGTGGCCTATTGGGACAAGTACGCCTATCCCGAGACCCTGCCGCCCTATGCGCTGGGGATCGAGGATCTGTGGTGGGCCGATGCCGACAAGGCCGCCGCGCTGGTCTCGTCCGGCGCGCTGAGACAGTAACGAAAGGTCCGCCGCCCCGATGGGAGCCTATATCCTTCGCCGCCTGCTGCTGGTGATCCCGACGCTTTTGGGCATCATGATCATCAACTTCGTGCTGGTCCAATTCGTGCCCGGTGGCCCGGTGGAACAGATCATCGCCCAGATGGAGGGCGGCGGCGACGTGTTCGAGGGATTCGCCGGCGGCGGTGCCGACGTGGAAACCCAGGCGGCGGCCAATGATCGCTATGTCGGCGCGCGCGGATTGCCGCCCGAGTTCATCGAGGAGCTGGAGCGCGAGTTCGGTTTCGACAAGCCACCGCTGGAACGCTTTCTCAACATGATGTGGAACTATGTCCGGCTCGATTTCGGGCAGAGCTATTTCCGTTCGATCGGGGTGACCGACCTGGTGCTGGAAAAGATGCCGGTGTCGATCAGCCTTGGCCTGTGGTCCACCATCATCGCCTATCTGGTGTCGATCCCGCTGGGCATCCGCAAGGCAGTCAAGGACGGCACCAGCTTTGACACCTGGACCAGCGGGCTGATCATCGTGGCCTATGCGATCCCCGGTTTCCTGTTCGCGATCCTGCTGCTGGTGCTGCTGGCCGGCGGCTCCTATTGGCAGATCTTCCCGTTGCGCGGCCTGACCTCGGACAACTGGGAGGATCTCAGCCTGATCGGCAAGGCCGCCGATTACTTCTGGCATATCGCGCTGCCGGTCATCGCCTCGACGATCTCGGCCTTTGCGACGCTGACGCTGCTGACCAAGAACAGCTTTCTCGACGAGATCAAGAAACACTATGTCATGACCGCCCGTGCCAAGGGGTTGAGCGAACGCGGCGTGCTTTACGGCCACGTGTTCCGCAATGCCATGCTGATCGTGATCGCCGGGTTCCCGGCGGTGTTCATCGGCATCTTCTTTTCCGGCAGCCTGATCATCGAGACGATCTTTTCGCTCGACGGGCTGGGCCGGCTGGGGTTCGAGGCGGCGGTGGCGCGCGATTACCCGGTGATCTTCGGAACCCTGTTCATCTTTGGCCTGATGAGCCTCGTGGTGGGGATTCTGAGCGATCTCATGTACGTTCTGGTCGATCCGCGCATCGACTTCGAAAAGCGGGAGGGCTGAGGGATGGCACTCTCCCCGCTGAACCAGCGACGCTGGCGCAACTTCAAGCGCAACCGCCGCGCGCTGTGGTCCCTGTGGATCTTCGCGGTCCTGTTCGGCCTGTCGCTGTTCGCCGAGTTCCTTGCCAACGACAAGCCGATCCTGGTGCAGTACCGGGGCGGCTATTACATGCCGGTGTTCAAATTCTATCCCGAGACCGCGTTCGGTGGCGATTTCCAGACCGAGGCGATCTATCGCGACCCCGAGGTGCAATGCCTGATTGCCTCGGGCGGGTTGGAGTCCTGTTTCGACGACCCCGAGGAGATCATCGTCGCGATCGACCGGGGGTCTTTCGACGAGAGTATCGAGGATTTCCAACGCGGCTGGGCGCTCTGGCCGCCGATCCCCTATTCCTTCAACACCACGGTGGACCGGCCCGGCGCGGCGCCGCTGCCGCCGAACGGGCAGAACCTGCTGGGCACCGATGATACCAAGCGCGACGTGCTGGCGCGGGTGATCTACGGGTTCCGCCTGTCGATCCTGTTCACCCTGCTGGTCACCGGTGCGGCCAGCCTGATCGGGATCTTTGCCGGCGCGATCCAGGGGTTCTTCGGCGGTTGGGTCGACCTGATCTTTCAGCGGATGATCGAGATCTGGTCGGCGACGCCCTCGCTTTACGTCATCATCATCATGTTCGCGATCCTGGGGCGGGGGTTCTGGCTGTTGGTGGCGCTGATGGTGCTGTTTTCCTGGACCTCGCTGGTGGGGGTGGTGCGGGCCGAGTTCCTGCGCGCGCGCAACCTGGAATACGTGCGCGCGGCCAAGGCGCTGGGCGTGGGGAACCTGACCATCATGTTCCGCCACATGCTGCCCAACGCGATGGTGGCGACGCTGACCATGCTGCCCTTCATCGTCACCGGCACCATCGGCGCGCTGGCCAGCCTCGATTTCCTGGGCTTCGGCCTGCCGTCCTCGGCGCCGTCGCTGGGAGAGTTGACGCTGCAGGCGAAACAGAACCTGCAGGCGCCCTGGCTGGCCTTCACGGCCTTTTTCACCTTTGCCATCATGCTGTCGCTGCTCGTCTTCATTTTTGAAGGGGTGCGCGACGCCTTTGACCCCAGAAAGACGTTTCAATGAGCCTGCTCGAGGTCGAAAACCTGACGGTCGCCTTCCGGCAGGACGGGCAGAGCGTACGCGCGGTGCATGGTGTGTCCTTTACCGTCGACCGCGGCGAGACCGTGGCGCTGGTGGGCGAGAGCGGCTCGGGGAAATCGGTCACCGCGCTCTCCACCGTGTCGCTGCTGGGCTCCAGCGCCGAGGTCCAGGGCTCGGTCACCTATGACGGGCAACAGATGATCGGCGCCGACGAGGCGCGGCTGCGCCAGGTGCGTGGCAACGACATCAGCTTCATCTTCCAGGAGCCGATGACCTCGCTCAACCCGCTGCACAGCATCGAGAAGCAGCTGGGAGAAAGCCTTGCCCTGCACCAGGGGCTGACCGGGGCGGCGGCGCGGGCGCGCATCCTCGACCTGCTGCACAAGGTCGGCATCCGCGACCCCGAGACCCGGCTGGGTGCCTATCCGCACCAGTTGTCGGGGGGGCAGAGGCAGCGGGTGATGATCGCGATGGCGCTGGCCAACAAGCCCGACATCCTGATCGCGGACGAACCCACCACCGCGCTCGACGTGACGATCCAGGCGCAGATCCTTGACCTGTTGGCCGACCTGAAAGCCGAGGAGGGGATGGGCCTGCTGTTCATCACCCATGACCTCGGGATCGTGCGCCGGGTCGCCGACAAGGTCTGCGTGATGAAGGACGGCGAGATCGTCGAGGCCGGCCCGACCGAAACCGTGTTCGCCGACCCGCAGCATCCTTACACGCGCAAGCTGCTGGCAGCCGAACCCCAGGGCGCGCCCGATCCGGTGCCCGACGGGGCCGAAGAGATCGTCCGCACCGACCATCTGAAGGTGTGGTTTCCGATCCAGCGTGGGCTGATGCGCAAGACGGTGGACCACGTGCGCGCGGTCAACGACGCGACGCTCTCGGTCCGGGCCGGCGAAACGCTGGGCATCGTCGGGGAAAGCGGCTCGGGCAAGACGACGCTGGCGCTGGCCTTGATGCGATTGATCGCCTCTGACGGGGGGATCACCTTTGACGGGCAGGACATCCGGCAATGGTCCACGCGCCAGTTGCGGCGGCTGCGCAAGGACATGCAGATCGTGTTCCAGGACCCGTTCGGATCGCTCAGCCCGCGCATGACCTGCGCCCAGATCATCGCCGAGGGGCTGGCCATCCACCGGGTCGATCCGCATCGCGCCCCGCGCGAACTGGTGGCCGAGGTGATGGAGGAAACCGGGCTCAACCCGGCGGCGATGGACCGCTACCCGCACGAGTTTTCCGGCGGCCAGCGCCAGCGCATCGCCATTGCCCGCGCCATGGTGCTCCGGCCCCGGCTGCTGGTGCTGGATGAGCCGACCTCGGCGCTGGACATGACCGTGCAGGTGCAGATCGTGAACCTGCTGCGCGACCTGCAACGGCGGCACGGGCTGGCCTATCTTTTCATCAGCCACGATCTGAGGGTGGTGCGGGCGATGTCGCACAAGGTGATGGTGATGAAACAGGGCGATGTGGTCGAGGCCGGACCGGCCGACAGCCTGTTCGATACGCCGCAGACGGACTATACCCGCACGCTGGTGGCGGCGGCGGGCTAGGCACCTGCCGCGCCCTGTCAGATCGCCGAGCTGTGGCCCGCCTTGCTCAGGTCATAGGCGTCGAAACGGCGGGCGACCATGCGGGTCAGCGGGCGCGCCTCGGGCTTGATCGCAAGGCCGGCGTTGCTGACCGTCAGCATCCCCGGAAAGGCCTGCTCGGCATCGGCGAACATGGCGTTCAGCTGGTCCGCGCCAATCCCGAACCGGCTGCGGATTTCCTCGGCGTCGATGCGAAACTCGCACATCAGCATCTCGATCATGCGCCCGCGCATCTTGTCCTCGTCGCTGAACGCATGGCCACGGCTGGTCGAGAACTGCCCGTCGCGAATCTTGCCGGTATGGGCCGAGGTCGCCGGGGCGTTCTGCGCGTAGCCTTGCGGAAAGCGCGAGATCGACGAGGCACCGACGCCGATCAGCACCTCGGCCTGATCGTCGGTATAGCCCTGGAAATTGCGCCGCAGCGTGCCGGCCTTCAGCGCCCGGGTCAGCCCGTCTTCGGCGCGCGCGAAATGGTCGATCCCGATCTCGGCATAGCCATCCCACAGGAACAATCGCCGCGCGGTATCGAACAGCGCCAGCCGCGCCTGCGGCGTGGGCAGCGTATCCGAGGGAATCAGCTGTTGCCGCTTGGACATCCACGGCACATGCGCATAGCCGTAGAGCGCCACCCGGTCGGGGTTCAGCGACAGCAGCTTCTGCACGCTTTCGGTGATTCGCGCCTTGTCCTGGTAGGGCAGGCCGAACAGGATGTCGGCGTTCAGGCTCTTGATGCCGCGGGCGCGGATCATCTCCACCGCGTCGCGGGTCAGCTCGTAGCTCTGGATTCGGCCGATGGTCTGCTGGATCCGATCATCGAAATCCTGCACCCCGATCGAGGCCCGGTTCATCCCGGCCGCCGCCAGTGCATCCAGCCGGGCGCCGTCGATCTCGTTCGGGTCGATCTCGACCGAGAATTCGGCCTCCGGCCCCAGCGGCGCGATGGCAAAGATCGCCTCGGCCAGTTCCGTCATCCGTGCCGGTTGCAGCAGCGTCGGCGTGCCGCCGCCCCAGTGCAGCCGCGACAGCGTTACCCCCTCGGGGAGGTGTTCGCCCAGCAGCGCAAGCTCGGACTTGAGCATCTCGACATAGGCGTTCACCGGGTCGTCCGACTTGGTGCCCTGCGTGCGGCAGGCACAGAACCAGCAGAGCCTGCGGCAGAACGGCACATGAATATAGAGCGAGATTGACGCCCCAGCCGGAATCGCCGAAATCCAGCTGGCAAACTGTTTCGGTCCAACGCCGGAGCCGAAGTGCGGGGCCGTGGGATAACTTGTGTAACGCGGCACTTTCGCGTCAAATAATCCCAGTTTGGCCAATTGAGAATTAACCTGCATGGGCTTAAGCTAAATAAGACAGGAACGGGTTTTTCCTTGACCTAGATCAACCGGGGTTACGCGATGTCGGCGCAAACGCAATTTTCTGCAGGGGCCTGTTCCGAGTGTCCGATCCGGCACCGGGCGGTTTGCGCGCATTGCGAGCGCGACGAACTCGAACGGCTTGAAGAGATCAAGTACTACCGGAATTTCGAGGCCGGCCAGACCATCATCTGGTCGGGCGACAAGATGGGATTCGTCGGATCGGTCGTCTCGGGCATCGCATCGCTGACCCAGACCATGGAGGACGGGCGCACGCAGATGGTCGGGCTGTTGCTGCCCAGCGATTTCGTCGGACGTCCCGGACGCGAGGGGTCGCCCTATGATGTCACCGCCACCACCGATGTGGTGATGTGCTGTTTCCGCAAGAAGCCGTTCGAAGACATGATGATCCGGACCCCCCATATCGCCCATCGCCTGCTGGAAATGACGCTGGACGAGTTGGACGCGGCGCGCGAATGGATGCTGGTGCTGGGCCGCAAGACCGCGCGCGAGAAGATCGCCTCGCTGCTGTCGATCATCGCCCGGCGCGATGCCTCGCTCACCCCGCACGGCCCGTCGGGGCCGATGATGTTCGACCTGCCGCTGACGCGCGAGGCGATGGCGGATTACCTCGGGCTCACGCTGGAAACCGTCAGTCGCCAGATGTCGGCGCTGAAGAAGGACGGGGTGATCCAGCTCGAGGGCAAGCGCAAGGTGACCGTCCCCGACATGGGCCGCCTCATGGAAGAGGCTGGCGACGACGCCGACGGCGGCATGCTGGGCTAGCGGTCCGACCGGACCGGCCCCGGCCCGGTTTCAGACGTTTTACTGGCTGGTCGCGCCCTCCTTTCCGCACATCCGATTTGCGACGGCCGATGGCAGGGCGGGCGCCGCCGTCGTGACGTGGTCTTTCTGACGCGGTTTTTCATTTCCGGTTTGCGGTCGGGGGCATGTCCGGGGTTGGATGGGACAAACACGCAGCAAAGAGACCGCCATGACCCACCTTGCCCGCCGGCCTTGGGTGCCGGAATTCTCCGAAGATTACGTGCAGAACATCGCCGCCAGCCTGACGGGCGATTCGACCGCCCGGATCGCTGACCGGATCGAGGCGCTGATCGACGACAACCGGCGCATTCACGACGAGGATTGCTTCAACCTGAACCCGGCAACCAACGTGATGAACCCGCGCGCCGAGGCGGCGCTGGCGGCGGGGCTGGGCAGCCGTCCCTCGCTGGGCTATCCCGGCGACAAGTACGAGATGGGGCTGGAGGCGATCGAGGAGATCGAGGTGATCGCCGCCGAACTGTCGGCGCGCGTCTTCAATGCCTGCCATGCCGAGATCCGCGTCGGGTCGGGGGCGCTGGCCAACCTCTACGGCTTCATGGCACTGGCCCGACCGGGCGATTCGATCATCGCGCCGCCCCCCGCGATCGGCGGCCATGTCACCCACCACCACGACGGCTGCGCCGGACTCTACGGGTTGCAAACCCACGATGCGCCGGTCAATGCCGACGGCTACACCGTGGATCTGGGCGCGCTGCGCGATCTGGCGCGCAAGGTGGAGCCCAAGGTGATCACCATCGGCGGCAGCCTGAACCTTTACCCGCATCCGGTTCACAAGGTTCGCGAGATCGCCGACGAGGTCGGCGCCCATGTGTTGTTCGATGCCGCCCACCAATGCGGCATCATCGCCGGCGGCGCCTGGGCCAACCCGTTGGACGAGGGGGCGCATCTGATGACGATGAGCACCTACAAGAGCCTCGGCGGGCCCGCCGGCGGGCTGATCGTGACCAATGAGGCAGAGATCGCGCAACGGCTCGACGCCATCGCTTTTCCCGGCATGACGGCCAATTTCGACGCGGCGAAATCGGCGGCGCTGGCGCTGTCGTTGCTGGATTGGGTCGATCATGGGCCGGCCTACGCGACGGCGATGGTCGATCTGGCCCAGGCCCTGGCCCGCGCGCTCGAGGCCGAGGGGCTGCCGGTGTTCCACGGTGCCGGCGGGGCGACCCAGTCGCACCAGTTCGCGGTCGAGGCGGCGGCGTTCGGCGGCGGGCAGGCGGCGTCGAAGACGCTGCGCCGGGCGGGGTTCCTGGCCTGTGGCATCGGTCTGCCCATCGCCCCGGTCGAGGGCGACATGAACGGGCTGCGCATCGGCACGCCGGAATTGGTGCGCCGTGGGGTGACCCCCGACCATGCGCCGGAACTGGCCGCGCTGATCGCCCGGGCGCTGCGCGGCAACGATCCCGAGGCCGTGGCGCCCGAGACCAAGGCGCTGCGGGCGCGGTTCCAGGGCATGCATTACGTCAACGCCTGAACGGAAACGGGGCGCGGCCATCGGCCCGCGCCCCGCCCGGTTTCGGATCAGTCCCGGATCAGTGTGCCATGAACACCGGGATCCTGGATTTTTCCAGCATGTTGCGGGTAGCTCCGCCGAGGATCGCCTCGCGGAAGCGCGAATGCCCATAGGCGCCCATCACGATCATGTCGGCGCCGGTATCCTCGGCGTGCCGGTTCAGGATGTCGGACACCCGCGTCATGGTCTTGCTCAGCACGTCGATCTCGCAGGCAACGCCGTGGCGCGCCAGCAGTTGCGACAGCAGTCCGCCAGGGTCCGAGCGTTCCGGCCCGTGCTGCGGCGGGTCGATCACCACGATGCGCACCTGTTCGGCCGCGACCAGGAACGGCAGCGCCTTGCGGATCGCGGTCATTGCCTCGACGCTTTCGTTCCAGCCCACCAGCACGGTTTTCGGCTGGCCCTTGGGCTCATACCCGTCGGGAACGACCAGCACCGGCGCATGACCATCGAACAGCGCCGCCTCGACGATCGGCTCGGCCTCGGCGCCGTGCCCCTCACCATAGGGGAGCGGCAGCACCACCAGATCCGAGAAACGCGCGCGATAGGCCACGTGCCGGCCCAGGTCGGCGATCTGGGCGACCCCGTCCTCGGCGGACCAGCGCACGCCCGAATTGCCAAGTTTTTCCTTGGCATAGGCCAGCGTCGCCTCGGCCTCGGCGGTGGCCCGCTCCAGCGTTTCCTGCAGGATCATGGCGTTCGCCCCGGCGTAGTAATAGCCGGTTTGCGTCCGGTCCACGCCCAGGCAAAGCGCCTCGGCATGGGCGTCCTGCGCCGCCGCCAGCGCAACAAGTTGCGCCATGGCTGAATCGGAAACCTTCGGGTCGGTCAGGACGGTCAGAAGGGATTTGTAAGCCATTGGAACCTCGTATATATTTTCAAGTGGCCCCGGCCGGTTCCGGAAGCCTTTTATCGGGTACAATCGATGCCTGTCACAGATTTGGCAAGGGCGTCTTGATGCAGATCAAAGCGGTTAACCGGGGCCTCCTGCATCTAAACTGCGGTCTGAATCCGTCTGGCGCGGCGATAGAATCGCGCGGGGCAAGGACAAGGAAAAGGGACGAAACATGTCTAACACTCTCAAGCTCATCGCGTATGGCTTGATTGCCTTGTTTGCGGCAATGGCAATGAATTACGCACGCGATACGGCTTACCTGGTGCACGCAACCATTGTGTTGCTGGTGTCCGGTGGGCTGTTTCTTTACACCCTGCGCAGAACGGGCGAGCCGGTGCCCGCGATTCCGCAGAATGAATATTTCGACAGCGTGGTGCGCGCCGGGGTGATCGCCACGGTTCTCTGGGGGGTGGTCGGGTTCCTGGCCGGTACCTTCATCGCGTTCCAGCTCGCCTTTCCGCAGCTCAATTTCGAGTGGCTGAACGGGCATGGCAACTTTGGCCGGTTGCGGCCGCTGCACACCAGTGCGGTGATCTTTGCCTTTGGCGGCAACGCGCTGATCGCCACCTCCTTGCATGTCGTGCAGCGCACCAGCGCCGCGCGGCTTTGGGGTGGCAACCTGGCCTGGTTCGTGTTCTGGGGCTATCAGCTGTTCATCGTGCTGGCGGCCACCGGTTACCTTTTCGGCGCGACCCAATCCAAGGAATACGCCGAGCCGGAATGGCATGTGGACCTGTGGCTGACCATCGTCTGGGTGGCCTATCTCGCGGTCTTCCTCGGTACGATCATGAAGCGCAAGGAACCGCACATCTACGTGGCCAACTGGTTCTACCTGTCCTTCATCGTCACCGTCGCCATGCTGCACGTGGTCAACAACGTGTCGCTGCCGATCTCGATCTGGGGCTCGCGCTCGGTTCAGGTGATGTCCGGCGTGCAGGATGCGATGACGCAATGGTGGTACGGCCACAACGCCGTGGGCTTTTTCCTGACCGCGGGTTTCCTGGGGATGATGTACTATTTCATCCCGAAACAGGCCGAACGTCCGGTGTTCAGCTATAAACTGTCGATCATCCACTTCTGGGCGCTGATCTTCATCTATATCTGGGCCGGTCCGCACCACCTGCACTATACTGCGCTGCCCGACTGGGCCTCGACGCTGGGCATGGTGTTCTCGATCACGCTTTGGATGCCCTCCTGGGGCGGCATGATCAACGGTCTGATGACCCTGTCGGGCGCTTGGGACAAGCTGCGCACCGATCCGATCATCCGCATGATGGTGATCTCGGTCGGCTTCTACGGCATGTCCACCTTCGAGGGGCCGATGATGTCGATCCGCGCAGTGAACTCGCTGTCGCATTACACCGACTGGACCATCGGCCACGTGCACTCCGGTGCGCTGGGCTGGAACGGCATGATCACCTTCGGCGCGCTCTACTTCCTGGTGCCCGTTCTGTGGAAGCGTGAACGCCTCTACAGCCTGCAGATGGTGTCCTGGCACTTCTGGCTGGCGACCATCGGCATCGTGCTCTACGCGGCGTCGATGTGGGTGACCGGTATCATGGAGGGCCTGATGTGGCGCGAAGTGGATGCCAACGGTTTCCTGGTGAACTCGTTCGCCGATACCGTGGCTGCCAAGTTCCCGATGTACGTGGTGCGCGGTCTGGGCGGGGTTCTGTACCTCACTGGCGGTCTGATCATGGCCTATAACCTGTGGATGACCGTCAAGCGGGCGCCGGCTAAGGAAAGCCTCGCCACTGCGGTCCCGGCTGAATAAGGAGGGTCGGAGCAATGGCAATTCTTGACAAGCACAAGATCATCGAAACCAACGCGACCCTCCTGCTGGTGTTCAGCTTTTTGGTCGTGACCATTGGTGGCATCGTGCAGATCGCACCGCTGTTCTGGTTGGAAAACACCATCGAGAAGGTGGAGGGCATGCGCCCTTACACCCCTCTCGAACTGGCCGGGCGCGAGATCTACGTGCGCGAAGGCTGCTACGTGTGCCACAGCCAGATGATCCGCCCCATGCGGGACGAGGTCGAACGCTATGGCCACTATTCGCTGGCGGCCGAGTCGATGTACGACCACCCGTTCCAGTGGGGCTCCAAGCGGACCGGGCCGGACCTGGCCCGAGTCGGTGGGCGCTATTCGGACGAATGGCACGTGGATCACCTGACCAACCCGCAATCGGTCGTGCCTGAATCGGTGATGCCGAAATACGGCTTCCTCAAGAACACGATGATTGACGGTCGCTACATCGAGGACGTGATGACAACCCATGCGGTGGTCGGCGTGCCCTATACCGATGACATGCTGGAAAGCGGACAGGCCGATTTCCTGGCCCAGGCCGACCCGGACAGCGATTATGACGGGTTGATCGAACGGTATGGCGAAAGCAGCGTGAATGTCCGCAACTTCGACGGGCAGCCCGGCGTTTCCGAGATGGATGCCGTAATTGCCTATTTGCAGATGCTGGGGACCTTGGTCGACTTTTCGACCTTTACCCCCGACGCCAGCCGTTGAGGAGGGGAGAAATGGAAATCTACACGCTTCTCAGGCAATTCGCCGATAGCTGGATGCTGCTTGCGCTGTTTGCCTTCTTCGTTGGTATCGTTGTCTGGGTATTCCGCCCGGGCAGCAAGAAGACCTATCGCGACACGGCGGATATTCCTTTCCGGCATGACGACAAACCGGCGACGGACAAGGAGGCCCGGACATGAGCAAGGCACCGCAACGGCAAAAGGGCGATCCGGAAACCACCGGCCACAGCTGGGACGGCATCGAAGAGTTCAACAATCCGCTGCCGCGCTGGTGGCTGTGGACCTTCTATGTCTGCATCATCTGGGCGATCGGCTATTCCATCGCCTACCCGGCCTGGCCGGGGATCAAATCGGCGACCTCGGGGGTTCTGGGGTGGTCGACACGGGCCAATGTCGCCGCTGAAATCGAGGCGGCGAACGAAGCCAACGCCGCGATCAACGCACAGCTTGTCTCGGCCGAACTGACCGAGATTTCCGGCGATCCGGAGTTGAACGGCTACGCGGTTTCGGCCGGGGCCGCAGTGTTCAAGACCTGGTGCGCGCAGTGCCACGGTTCCGGTGCGGCCGGTGCCAAGGGCTATCCCAACCTGCTGGACGACGACTGGCTTTGGGGCGGCGACATCGAGGCGATCCACACCACCATCACCCACGGTGTCCGCAACGAGGACGACGAGGACGCGCGCTATTCGCAGATGCCCGCCTTCGGTCGTGACGAACTGCTGGCCGAGGATGAGATCGACCAGGTGGTCAACTTCGTGATGTCGCTGTCGGGCGAGCCGCAGGATGCCTCGCTGGTCGAGGACGGCAAGGTGGTCTTCGAGGACAACTGCGCCTCCTGCCACATGGAGGACGGGACCGGAGACCGGACCCAGGGCGCGCCGAACCTGACCGACGCGATCTGGCTCTATGGCGGTGATTACGCGACCGTGAAGGAAACCGTGACCAACGCCCGCTTCGGGGTGATGCCGAACTGGAACGCACGTCTCACCGAGGCCGAGATCCGGTCCGCCGCGCTCTACGTCCACCAGTTGGGCGGCGGCGAGTAGTCGCGGCAATGAGTTACCTTCGGGCCGTCCCTGCGGCCCGGGGGGAAGGCGCCGGCTTTTCGATCTGTTCGCGCGTTTCCTGAGAAGCCGGCGCCGACAAGTTCACAGGTTCAATATAGTTGAACCCACGGCCCCGTCCATATCCCCGGATATGGGCGGGGTCTGCTTTTTCGGGGCTGCCATTACGGCTGCGCCGGGACCATGCTGCGGCTCGGGGCACGTCCCCAACGCCTCAGCAGCCGCCAGCGGCGGGGCTCGACGGCTGGCTTGACCGGGGCGGCGTCTTTCATCTGGACGCAGCCGGTGCGGGTGGCCGTCATGAAACTCCGGGCATAGATCGTCAACATCGTCGCATCCTCCGTTGTGCTTGTGATCCGGCACCAGACTTGACGGGGACGGGACGTAAATGCGACTCAATTGGAATTGCATCTTGAAAGCTGGGCTTACAAATGGATTGGCGTTCGATGCCGCCTCTGGCGGCGCTCCGGGCTTTTGCGGCCTTTGCCGAGGCGGGCAACCTGACCAGCGCCGGCGCGGCGCTGAACATCAGCCACGCGGCGGTAAGCCAGCAGTTGCGCGCCTTGGAGCGGCACATGGGCGTTTCCCTGCTGGACCGTTCCGGCCGGGCGCTGCGGCTGACCCCCGATGGCCAGCACCTGGCCGATTCGCTCAGCCTGGGTTTCGGCACCATCTCCGCCACCGTGCAGGAACTGTCGGGTCGCGATGCCGACCGGCCGTTGCATGTTTCCGTCACGCCCAGTTTTGCCAGTTACTGGCTGCTGCCCCGGCTGGCCGGGTTTTCGCAGGCTCACCCGGACATCAGCCTGCGCGTCGACCCCACGCCGCACCTCATCGAGCTGGCTCCGGGCGGCATCGACCTGGCGCTGCGCCACGGAGACGGGGCCTGGCCGGGGCTGGCGAGCGAGGCTCTGCTTCCCGCACCGCTGATCGTGGCCGCCGCACCGGCCCTGGTCGAGGGGCGCCGGATCGACACCCCCGCCGACCTGATCGGCCTGCCCTGGATCGAGGAGTTGGGCACCAACGAGGCCAGCGCCTGGCTGGAAACCCACGGCGCGGCGCCCGAAGGGGCGCGGCGTCGGATCCAGCTGCCCGGCAACCTGATTCTCGAAAGTGCGCGACAAGGGCAGGGGGTGATGATCACCGTGCGGCTTTTCGTCGAGCCTGACCTGGCCGCCGGCCGGCTGGTCGAACTCTTCGAGATGCGCGCCGAGGCCGCCTATCACATCGTCACCCGGCCCGCCCCCCTGCGCCCCACCGCCCGCGCCTTTATCGCCTGGCTGCGGCGCGAGGTGCGGGCGGCCCCCCTTGCATGCGGATCAAACACAGGATGAAATGCCGGATACTACACGCGTCACAAAATCGCATTCCAAACCTGTTTGACCGGTGCGCATTTTGACCCAAATCAAAGTTACCGGCCGCGCCAAGTGTGACAAGGCCGCAACCCCCCAAGACCAGCCGGAGTATGTCCGTGAGCGATTCCAACCCCGCCCCCAGCCTTTATGCCGCACGGGAGCCGATCTATCCGCGCCGCGTGTCCGGCAAGTTCCGCAGCATGAAGTGGGTTCTGCTCACCCTGATGCTGGGGCTTTACTACATCACCCCATGGATTCGCTGGGATCGTGGCCCCAGCCTGCCGGACCAGGCGGTGCTGCTCGACCTGGCCAATCGCCGGTTCTATTTCTTCTGGATCGAGATCTGGCCGCATGAGTTCTATTTCGTCGCCGGCCTGCTGATCATGGCCGGTCTGGGGCTGTTCCTGTTCACTTCGGCCCTGGGCCGGGTGTGGTGCGGCTATGCCTGCCCGCAGACGGTCTGGACCGACCTGTTCATCCTGGTCGAACGCTGGGTCGAGGGTGATCGCAACGCGCGGCTGCGCCTGCACCGCCAGAAAAAGCTCGATTTTCGCAAGGCCCGGCTGCGGCTTACCAAATGGCTGGCCTGGCTGGCGATCGGCGTGGCCACCGGCGGCGCCTGGGTGTTCTATTTCACCGATGCGCCGACGCTGGTTGTCGATCTGTTCTCGCTCAAGGCGCATCCGGTCGCCTATACCACCATCGCGGTGCTGGCCGGCACGACCTTTTTCTTCGGCGGCTTCGCGCGCGAACAGATCTGCATCTATGCCTGCCCCTGGCCGCGGATTCAGGCCGCGATGATGGACGAGGACACCATCACAATCGGTTACCGCGAATGGCGCGGTGAGCCGCGCGGCAAGCACCGCAAGGCCGACGGCGCGGAAAAGCTGGGCGATTGCATCGACTGCTCGGCCTGCGTCAACGTCTGCCCGATGGGGATCGACATCCGCGACGGCCAGCAACTGGCCTGCATCACCTGCGGGCTGTGCATCGACGCCTGCGACGACATGATGGCCAAGGTCGGCAAGCCGCGTGGGTTGATCGACTACATGGCGCTCAGCGACGAATCTTCCGAACGCTCCGGCAACGCCCCCCGCAGCATCTGGGAACACATCCTGCGGCCGCGCACGATCCTTTACACCACCCTGTGGTCGCTGGTCGGGATCGGGCTGGTGTTCGCCCTGTTCATCCGTCCCGATATCGACATGACCGTCGCGCCGGTGCGCAACCCGACCTATGTGACCATGTCCGACGGCTCGATCCGCAACACCTATGACGTCCGGCTGCGCAACAAGCATGGCGAACCGCGGCCCTTCAAACTCTCGGTGGTGGGCGATCCGACCCTGCGCATCCAGCTTGAAGGCACGGCCTATGACACGGTGGAAGTTCCTGCCGACACCGCCTATCTTCAGCGGGTCTACGTGGTTTCGCCGAAAGGCTCCGCTCCCTCGAACGCCGAGGCGACCGATGTTCGCTTCTGGGTCGAGGATCTGGCCAGCGGCGAGCGCACCCACAAGGACAGCACCTTCAATGGCCGGGGGAACTGAGCCGTGACGGAACGCAAATTCACCGGGCGCCATGCGCTGATGGTGTTTGTCGGAGCCTTCGGTGTGATCATCGCGGTCAACCTCGCGCTGGCCTACAACGCGATCAGCACCTTTCCCGGGCTCGAGGTCAAGAATTCCTACGTCGCGAGCCAGGAGTTCAACGAGCGCCGCGCCGCGCAGGAATCGCTGGGCTGGACCGTGGGGGTCAAACACACCGGCGGGCTGGTAATCATGGCGATCACGGATGCCGACGGCGCCCCGGTGCGGGCCGCCAAGATCGACGCCACCATCGGGCGCGCCACCGAACGCAAGAGCGACGTGACCCCGGAGTTCGCCTTTGACGGCGCCGCATATGTCGCGCCGGTGGAACTGCGCCCGGGCAAATGGGACCTGCGCCTCAAGGCGGTGGCCGGTAACGGCACCGGCTTTACCCAACGCCTGGTGTTTTTCGTAGAGGGCTGACCATGACCGCCGAACTCCGTCCCCCCTCGGCCGCCGCCTGCCCCGGCTGCCTGGCCGCCCCGCCGCAGCCGGTCGAGGAGGCACCCAAGGACGCGAGGATCGCGCTGTCGCTGCCCGGCATCCATTGCCAGGCCTGTATCGCCACTGTCGAACGGGAACTGGACGCCACCCCGGGCGTGCATTCGGCGCGGGTCAACCTCACCCTCAAGCGCGCGATGATCGAGGCCGATCCAGAGGTGCGCGCGGCCGACCTGATCCCGGTGCTGGAACGCGCCGGATACGAGGCGCACGAGTTGGACGCCGGCACGCTGCAGGCGACCCAGACCGACCGCGCCGGGCGCGATCTGCTGATGCGGCTGGCGGTGGCCGGCTTTGCTTCGATGAATGTGATGTTGCTGTCGGTTTCGGTCTGGTCCGGGGCGACGGACGCCACGCGCGACATGTTCCACTGGATTTCCGCCGCGATCACCCTGCCGGCAATCGCCTTTTCGGCGCAGCCGTTTTTCCGCAGCGCCTGGGCGGCGCTCTCGGTGCGGCGGCTCAACATGGATGTGCCCATCGTGCTGGCGATCCTGCTGGCGTTGGCGACCTCGCTCTGGGAAACCTCGCTCTCGGGTGAACACGCCTATTTCGATGCCGCGCTGACGCTCACCTTCTTCCTGCTGGCGGGCCGTTACCTCGATTACCGCACCCGCGCCGTGGCGCGCTCGGCAGCCGAGGAGCTCACCGCGCTGGAGGTGCCGCGCGCCCTGCGGCTGACCGATGACGGCGCGGAAGAGGAGGTCTCGGTCGCGGACCTGCGGATCGGTGACCTGATCCGGGTGCGTCCCGGCGGACGGATGCCGGTCGACGGCGAGATCGCCGAGGGGCGCTCGGAACTCGACCGTTCGCTGCTTACCGGGGAAACCGTGCCGGTCTATGCCGAGCCGGGCCTTGGCGTTTCGGCGGGTGAGGTCAACCTGACCGGCCCGCTGACCGTGCGGGCCACGGCGGTGGGCGAGGATACCTCGCTGCACCGGATCGCCGACCTGGTCGCCATCGCCGAGTCCGGGCGGTCGCGCTATACCTCGCTGGCCGACAAGGCGGCGCGGCTTTATGCGCCGGGGGTCCATATCCTTTCAGCGCTCAGCTTCGTCGGGTGGTTCCTTTATTCCTGGGACCTGCGCACCGCGCTGAACATCGCCGCCGCCGTCCTGATCATCACCTGCCCCTGTGCGCTGGGCCTCGCGGTGCCGGCGGTGACCACCGCCGCCTCGGGGCGGCTGTTCCGCAAGGGGATGCTGATCAAGCATTCCACCGCGCTGGAGCGGCTGGCGCAGGTCGATACCGTCGTGTTCGACAAGACCGGAACGCTGACCGCCGGCACGCCGGAACTGACCAACATGGGCGACCACACCCGCGCCGATCTGGAGATCGCGCTGGCCTTGGCCGAGGGCTCGTCGCACCCGCTGTCGGTGGCGCTGGTCAAGGCGGCCCGCGAAAGCGGGCTCAAGCCCGCCACGCTGACGGATGTGACCGAGGTGCCGGGCTTCGGCACCGAAGGCACCTGGCGCGGGCGCACCGTGCGGTTGGGTCGGGCCAGCTGGGTCGGGGCCGAGCAGGGCGCGCGCACCGCCGCCTGGCTCTCGGTGGGCGAGGGCGATCCGCATCCGTTCTATTTCTCGGACGCGCTGCGTCCCGGCGCCGCCGAGGCGGTGGCGGCCCTGCGCGAGAGCGGCAAGGAGGTTCTGCTGATCTCGGGCGACACCGCCGGCGCGGTCGAGGCGCTGGCGCAACGGCTGGGCATCTCGAAATGGGTGGCCGAGGCGCTGCCGCAGGACAAGGCGGCGCGTATCGCGCAGATGACCGAAGACGGCAAAAAGGTGCTGATGGTGGGCGACGGGCTGAACGACACCGCCGCGTTGGCCGCCGCGCATGTCTCGATCTCGCCAGCCTCGGCGCTGGACGCCGCGCGGGTGGCCTCGGATATTGTCTTGCTGGGACAGGATCTTACGCCGATCGCCGATGCCTGCGTGACGGCGCAAAAGGCGACCCGCCGCATTCGCGAGAATTTCCGCATCGCCACCGTCTACAACCTGATCGCGGTGCCGTTGGCGGTTGCGGGATTCGCCACGCCGCTGATTGCCGCATTGGCGATGTCGTCCTCGTCGATTACGGTGTCGCTCAACGCGCTGCGGCTGAGGTAACCCGATGGATGTGCTTTCCTACCTGATCCCGATCTCCCTGATCCTGGGCGGGGTCGGCCTGGCGGGGTTCCTCTACACGGTCCGCTCGGGGCAGTACGACGACCCCGAGGGGGACAGCCGCCGCATTCTCAGCGACGAATGGGACGACCACCCGAAACCGTGAGGCGTGAAATCGTAGGATTTCCCCCTCAAATCGTACGAACTAGCCGCAGTGCATCATAGATCGCCGCATGCGTGTTGCGCGCCGAGACCGCATCGCCGATCCGGTACAGCAAGAAATCCCCCTGCGCCCCGTCATGGCCCGGTTGCGGCGCCCCGGCGATCAACGCGTCGTAATCCACCGCGCTCCGGTTGCGCGATTGCGGCTTGAGCTCGAAGTAAAGCTCGTCCAGCGGCCGGGTGCCGTGGTTGACCACCACCTGGTCAAAGCTGCGCTCTTCCCGATGGGGGGAGTAATCGGTGCCGATCACCGCGCGCAACGCGTTGCCGTCGCGCTGTACCGCCTTGGGCCGGTAGGTCACGGTGAACAGCACCTCCTTGTCCTGCAACACCCGCATGTAGGGTACCAGGTTCATGCCCATGACCTCGGGGGCAAAGCGGCAGGCGCCCCGGATTGCAATGCCGGGCGGTTTCGGCCAGAGAGAAGGGCGAAACCCAAGGCGGGAGACGCAGGTGAATTGGCGCGATCGCATAGAGCTGGCCCTGGCGGGACTGGCGGCGGAACGGCCCGCGCGGCCGATGATCTTTGTCGCGCTGTTCGCGCTGGTGATGTTCCTGCCCGGATTTTTCACCGTGCCGCCGATCGACCGGGACGAGACCCGCTTTGCCCAGGCCTCGCGGCAGATGGCCGAAACCGGCGACCTGATCGACATCCGGCTGGGCGAGGGGACGCGGTACAAGAAACCGGTGGGCATCTACTGGCTGCAATCGGCGGCGGTGACGTTGGTCGGCAAAAGCCATGTCAACGACATCTGGGCCTATCGGCTGCCGTCGCTGGCGATGGCGGTGGCGGCCTGCCTGCTGACCTACCTGATCGCGCTGTCGCTGGCGGGGGCGCAGGCGGCGCTGCTGGCGGCGCTGCTGATGGCGGTCTGTGTGGTGCTGAACGGCGAGGCACGGCTGGCCAAGACCGACGCGACGCTGCTCACCACGGTGCTGGCGGCACAACTGGTGCTGGCACGGCTGCACATGCGCGGCGGCGCGGCGCTGCGCGGTGGCTGGCCCTGGCTGTTCTGGGGCGCGATGGGCGTCTCGATGCTGATCAAGGGGCCGATCGGGCCGATGGTAGTGGGGCTGACGATCCTTGCGTTGATCGCGCTGCGACGCGGGGTGCGCTGGCTGGCGCCGCTGCGCTGGGGGCCGGGGCTGTTGCTGTTCGTGGTGATCGTGCTGCCTTGGTACGTGGCGATCACGCTTAAAACCGGCGATGCCTTCTGGGCCGAGGCGCTGGGCCGTGACCTGATCGGCAAGATCGGCGAGGGGCAGGAAAGCCACGGCGCCCCCTTTGGCGCCTATGCGCTGGCGGTCTGGCTGACCTTCTGGCCGGCCTCGGTGCTGCTGCCCTTTGGGCTGTGGTATGGCTGGAGCGCGCGGCGTATGCCCGCCGTGCTGTTCTGTCTGGCCTGGCTGATCCCCAGCTGGCTGGTGTTCGAGTCCACCGCGACGAAGCTGATCCACTACGTGCTGCCGACCTTCCCGGCGCTGGCGGTGCTCAGCGCGGCGGGCTGGCTGGCGCGCCCCGATGGGCCGCTGCGCCGTCCCTATCGGCTGTTCCTTGCTGCGGCGCTGTTGCTGGCGCTGGCGCTGGGGGCGGCACCGCTGATCTTTTCACTGCAATACGGCATGGGTCCCAGCCTGGTCTGGGCGTTGGGCATGGCGCTGTCGCTGGCCGGGATCTGGGCGGTCTGGACCCGGATGCAGGCGGGCGACCGGCTGAGCCCGGTTCTGGGCCTTGGCCTGCTGTCGCTGGGCCTGACGACCAGCCTGTTCGGGCACCTGGCGCGGTTCGATCACATCTGGCCGTCGAACGCTCTGGCCGCGCTGCACCGCGAGGCGCAGCAGATGTGCGACGATCCGGGTTTCTTCTCGGTCGGTTACGAGGAACCCTCGCTGATGCTGCTGACCCCGCAACTGCCGCGGTTCGCCGGGCCGGAAGCGGCGGCGCAGGCGGTGGGCGATGCGGGTTGCGCGCTGGTCTTCGTCGAGGATCACATGCGCGCCGCATTCGACATCGCCGCACCACGCCCGGGCGAGGTGATCGGCCGGGTCGAGGGCTTTGCGCTGGGCGGCGCCGACGAGGTCGGGATCACCGCCTACCTGTTCCGCTAGGCGGGATCAGTTCCCGGCGGCGGGCCAGCAGGTGCCTTCACGCAGGTAAAGCGACAGGGTGTTGGGGGCGTAGATGCCCGGCCCCGGTTTCCACGTGGCGACCGGCAGCGGGCCGGGGCAGGGCGGCTCATCGCCCAGCGTGGCAAAGAGGAACGGACCCGGACGTTCGGCCGGATAGGGGTGTTCCTGCGCGTAGAAATGCGGCGGATGCTCGGGGACCGGCACGGCAAAGATCTCGATCCCGCTGCCCTTGGCGGCCATGAACAGATCGGCCAGCAGCAGGCGGTTGCCCGAGACCACGGCGGTAACGCCTTGCCGCCGGGCCTCGTCAAGGATGCGCGCGCTCATGGCGCCTTCCCCGACATAGCGGCGCATCAGTAGCCGCCCGTCGCTTGCGCGGGTCCAACTGGTGGCCTGGGTCGCGGCATAGGGCAGAAAGACACTGACCGCGAGGTTGAGCGTCAGCCCGACCCAGAGCCACATGCGCGCCCGGTGCCACAGCACCGGCACCACCAACAGCAGCGCCGCGACACAGGCGGTGACCGCCCAGTTGGCATAGGCCTTGGACAGCAGCGCCTGTAGCGTTACCAGCGCCAGCGTCGGCGCCGACATCCACACCAGCCAGCGCCCCTGCCAGTCGGGGCGGGTCAGCGCGCGCACGGCGGTCAGCAGGTAGGCGCCGAACAGGACCGGCCCCATCACCATGAACTGCGCGGCGAGGAACTCCAGCGCGCCCTGCGGGTTGAGGTGAACCCCCGGACGGCGGACCCAGTCGACGTTGTCGGCGGTATGCGACAGCGTGGTCAGGTCGTTTTGCAGGTTCCACACGATGTTGGGCGCGATCACCGCGAGAAAGGCCGCCGTGGCGAGGGCGGCGTCGCGCCAGGTGATCCGCGCTGCCGGCAGCAGCGCCGCACCCAGGCCGGCCCCGATCACGAAGTAGATCGCGGCGTATTTGGCCAGCATCCCCAGCCCGAGGCAGAGCCCCAGCGCCAGCGCCCGCGCGCCAGAGGGGCGGCGCACCAGCGTCAGGTACAGCCAGAGTGCCCCGGCAAAGAACGGCATCAGGATGGTATCGGTCGAGATCAGCAGCGCGCCCACCGCGACCACCGGCAGGGTGGCATAGCTCACCCCCACCATCATGGCGGCGCGCCGGTCGGTCACCTCGCGCGCGGCGCCCATCAGCAGCAGCGCGGTGGCGGCGTGGAACAGTGCGCCGGGCAGCCGCACCCAGAAGGCATTGTCGCTGCCCGACAGCTCGGAAAAGGCGCGCAGCACCCAGCCGATCAGCGGCGGCTTGGAGTAGTACCCCCAGGCCAGGTCCTGTCCCCATTGCCAGTATTGCGATTCGTCGACGAACAGTTCGGCCGTGGAAAGCCTCAGCATGACCACGCGATAGAGGGTGAGCGCGGCGATGACTGCGACCCCGGTCCAGATCGGGTCAGGAGTTTTCGCCCGTGGTGCGTTTTTCTGCATAGATCAGCCAGAGATTGCGGAGGTAGATCACCACGCCCAGCGACTGGCCGAGGATAAAGACCGGGTCCTGCCGGTGGATCGCATAGGCCAGAAGCGTCAGCCCGCCGGTGATCGAGAACCACCAGAACAGTTCCGGGACCACCGAGCGGCGCTGTTTTTCCGAGGCGATCCACTGGATGATGAAGCGCATCGAGAACAGCAACTGCGCCCCGATCCCGATGACGACCCAGATCAGTTCGGCCCGGGTTTCGACCTTGAAGAATTCCAGCGCGGCGTCGATCACCCGGCGGCCTCCCGGTCGGGGCCGTTCGCATCGGCCTCGGTGGCGTCCTCGGTGGCCCGCACGGTCTTGGCCCGCCGGATCAGCCAGGCCACGCCGATCAGGTCGTAGATGCCGACCAGCGCGCGCTGGAGGTTGTTGTATTTCGAGGTGCCGCCGCCGCGCTCGCGGTGGCTGACATCCACATGTGCCACCTGCCAGCCGTCGCGCGAGAACAGCGCCGGAAGGTAGCGGTGCATGTGGTTGAAGAACGGTAATGCCAGAAAGGCATCGCGGCGAAACGCCTTGAGCCCGCAGCCGGTGTCACGGGTGTTGTCCGACAGCATCCAGGCGCGCAGCCCGTTGGCCAGTTTCGAGGCCAGCCTTTTGGACCATGTGTCCTGCCGGCGCACCCGTTGCCCGGCCACCAGCCCCAGCCGCGCCGGGGCCTGCGGATCGAGCAGCGGCGCGACCAGCTTGGGGATCTCCGACGGCGGGTTCTGCATGTCGCCGTCCAGCGTGCAGATCACCCGGCCGCGCGCCGCCAGCACGCCACTGTGCACCGCCGCCGACTGGCCACCGGCGGTGGCATGTTGCAACAGGCGGACCCAGGGAAATTCATCCTGCATCCCGCGGATCAGCCGGGCGGTGTCGTCGGAAGAGCCGTCGTCGACCAGGATCAGTTCCTTGTCGGGCAGCGCGGCGCAAGCGGCATCGACCTCGCGCACCAGCGGGACGACGTTTTCCGCCTCGTTATGCATCGGGATCACGATTGAGAGCTGCATGGTCACGGGTCCACCGCGTCGTGTTTCAGAAGTCCGGGCCAGTATAGCGGGCGGTTCGGGCGATTGCACGAACTGGCCCGGCGCCGCGCCTCAATACACCTTCGCGGCAATTGTTCAACGGGAATATGCCCGCGTTGGCGGTGTCGGCGGTGGAGGGGCGTCACGCCGGGGACCGGTTGCCGCCGACCAGCAGGCGCAGCGGCCGGCCGGCCATGCGCAGGAACAGCAGCGACAGTGCCAGCCCGGCCAGGCTGGGCAGGTAGAGCAGCCACCACATCTGCGGCCGATCCACCACCATCGGGGTTGCGAAGCCGCGCAGCGCCTCGAGAACCAGCAGGATGGCGAAGGCGCCCAGCACCTGCGGCCAGAGGCCGAAGCGCGAGAATCCGCCGAGCATCAACGTGGCGTAACCCACTAGCGGGGTGGCGATGCAGATGAAGATCCAGGCCAGTCGCTCGTGCAGTTCTTCGGCGATCTGGCCGCTGGAATAGCCGTCATCGCGGATGATCCGCGCCTGTCTGGACGGGCTGACAAGGTCGATGGTCGGAACGCCACGGATGTTATGCGCCGTCGTGTCGCGCCCTGCGGCCAGCGCGCTGATATCATACGAGAAATCCTCGAACACCGTGGTCGACAGCTTGTTGTTCTGGGCGTCGAACCGCAGCGCCATGCCCTGAACCATCACCAGGTTCATTCGCGCGTCGTCATGCACCAGGAAAGCCCGCGAGGCGGTATAGGTGATCGTGCTGTCCGGGTCGCGCCGGTCCGACAGGAACACGTCGTGCAACGTGCCGTCCGCCGCGATGGTGCCGATGTAAAAGGTCACCCCGTCCGCCGGGTGCATGAAGCTCCCCTCGTTCAGAAGCTGCGCGGTCAGATCGCGCGAGACCTCGGCTTGGCGCAATTCGAGCTGCAGGATCGAGGCCGGGCGCAGGTAGGTGGTCAGCACCCCCATCATCAGCGCAGCGGCCAACCCGAAGTAGAACACCGGGCGCCCCAACCGCGTCGGGCTGGACCCGGTGGCGAGCATCACGGTCAATTCGCTGTCCCGGTTCAGCCGGTTGGTCGCGTAGACTGCCGCGCCAAAGGCAGCCATCGGCATCACCGTGCGAATGAGCGTGGGCAGCGACAGCGCGGTGAACTCGAGGAACACGAGCCCCGACTGGCCGCCCCCGATCAGCCTGTCGAACAGGCTGACCGAGCGGGAAATCCACAGCACCCCCACCAGGACCAGAAGGAAGAACAGGAACAGCACCAGAAGCTGGCGCAATACGTATCCGTCAAATCTCGACATGGCTTTCCCTGCGGCGGCGCGTAAAGGAGCATATGGTAGATGTTGTACCGTGGGAACCGCAATCTGCCACGATCGGGGTGGACCCCGCCGGCTTTGTGGCTCAGAAACGGGGTCGAGATCGGGCGGCGGGAGGACCGGAATGGACGGGCAGGACTTCGACTATATCATCGTGGGCGCGGGCAGCGCGGGGTGCGTGCTGGCGAACCGACTGAGCGAGGACCGCGATGTGCGCGTGCTCCTGCTCGAGGCGGGCGGGCGCGACAACTATCACTGGATTCACATTCCGGTCGGCTACCTGCACTGCATCGGCAACCCGCGCACCGACTGGTGTTTCAAGACCCGGCCCGAACCGGGGCTGAACGGGCGCGCGCTGGGCTATCCGCGCGGCAAGGTGCTGGGTGGCTGTTCCTCGATCAACGGCATGCTGTACCTGCGCGGGCAGGCCCGCGATTACGACACCTGGCGGCAGCTGGGCTGCGACGGCTGGGGCTGGGACGACGTGCTGCCCTATTTCCTGAAGTCCGAGGATCACCACGCCGGCGCCAGCGACGATCACGGCGCGGGCGGCGAATGGCGGGTCGAAAAGCAGCGGTTGAGGTGGGATATCCTCGATGACGTGGCAGAGGCCTTCGAGGCGACCGGCATTCCCCGCAGCGACGATTTCAACACCGGCGACAATTTCGGGGTCAATTACTTCGAGGTGAACCAGCGTCGCGGCTGGCGCTGGACCACCGCCAAGGGGTTCCTCTCGCCGGTGCGCGACCGTGATAACCTGACGGTGCGCACAAAGGCGCAATGTGCCCGCGTCACCTTTGACGGGATCCGGGCGACGGGCGTCGAGCTGGTCGGCGGCGAGCGGTTGCACGCGCGGCGCGAGGTGATCCTCTCGGCCGGGGCCATCGGGTCGCCGCAGCTGTTGCAACTTTCCGGCGTGGGGCCGGGAGAGCTGTTGCAGACTCACGGAATCGAGATGGTGCAGGAGGTGCCCGAGGTGGGGCGCAACCTGCAGGACCACCTGCAACTGCGCTGTGCCTACAAGGTGACGGGGGCCAAGACGCTGAACACGCTCTCGGCCAGCGTCTGGGGCAAGGCCAAGATCGGGCTGGAATACGCGCTGTTCCGCTCGGGGCCGATGTCGATGGCACCCAGCCAGATGGGCGGGTTCGCCTATTCCTCGCCCGACCTGGAGACGCCGGACCTGGAATTCCACGTCCAGCCGCTGTCGCTGCCGGCCTTCGGCGAGGCGCTGGATGATTTCCCGGCGGTGACCGCCAGTGTCTGTCACCTGCGCCCGGAAAGCCGGGGCCATGTCGAGATCGTGTCGCAGGACCCCTCCGCCGCGCCGGAGATCGCGCCCAATTACCTCTCCGAGGAGACGGACAGACAGGTCGCGGCGCGCGCGATCCGGTTGACGCGGCAGGTGATGGCGGCAGAGCCGCTGGCAAAGTATCGCCCCGAGGAAATCCGCCCGGGCCCGAACTACCAGAGCGACGCCGAGTTGGTGCATGCGGCCGGTGACGTGGGCACGACGATCTTTCACCCGGTCGGTACTGCGCGGATGGGGGCGGACGCGGGCGCGGTGGTCGATCCGCAATGCCGGGTGAACGGGGTCAAGGGGTTGCGCGTGGTGGATGCCTCGGTGATGCCGCGGATCATCTCGGGCAATACCAACTCGCCCACCGTCATGATCGCGGAAAAGGCCGCGGACATGATCCGCGGCCGGGCCTGAGTGGGGACAGGCGAGGTTCAGGCGAGGTTCAGGCCGGGACTCAGGCGGGACGCGCGCGCAGCGGGCGGGGCAGCTTGCCGCGCGCTGCCCGCTGGCCCAGCCAGACCGAGGCTAGCACCGTCGCCGCGCCGGTCATCTGCACCGGACTCAGCGCCTGCCCCAGCAGCACCCAGCCCAGCAGCACGGCGGTCACCGGGCTCATCATGCCAAGCATCGCGACGGCGCCCGGTTCGATCCGGGCGACGCCCCGGAACCACAGCATGTAGGTCAGCGCCGCGCCGATCAGGCCGAGGTAGAGCAGGCCGCCGATGTTGCCCGCGCTCAGCGCCGGTTCGCTTAACAGGGCCACCGGCACCAGCAGCAGCCCGCCGGCGGTCAATTGCCAGGCGGTGAAGGTCAGCGGCGGCACCGGCGGTTGCCATTTTCGGCTGAACACCGTGCCGGCGGCCATCGAGACGGCGCCGCCAAGCCCCGCCGCCACCCCCAGCGGATCGAGCGCGGCGCCGGGCCGCAGCAACAGCAGCGCCACGCCGCCAAGCCCGGCCAGCGCGGCCAAAACGGCAAGCGGGCGCACCGGGGAACCCAGCGCCAACCGCGCCAGCCCGAGCACGATCAGCGCCTGTGTTGCCCCCAGCGTGGCGGCGACCCCGCCAGGCAGGCGATAGGCGGCAATGAACAGCAGCACCCAGAAGATCGCGAAGTTGAACGCCCCCAGCAGAAACACGCGGCCCAGCCAGGCACGCGGCGGCAGCTGGCGGACCAGCAGCAGCAGAAGCAGCCCGGCGGGCAGGGCGCGCAGCACTGCCAGCGTCACCGGGTAACCCTGCGGCAGGAACTCGGTGGTGACGTAATAGGTGCTGCCCCAGATTGCCGGGGCCAGCGCGGTGAGAATCAAATCGGTGGTGCGGGACATGTGACAGCCTCCGGTGACAGGGAATGCGCGGGGCGGATCGGCCCGCCCCGCCGTCAGGTCAGGCAGCCTCGGTTTCGGGTCGCGCCTCGGCGGCGGCCAGCCGCGCCGCGATCTGCGCGACGTGACGGCCCTGGAACCGGGCGCCGTCAAGTTCGGTCGCGCTGGGTTGACGCGTTCCGTCACCGCCGGCGATGGTGCCCGCACCATAGGGCGAGCCGCCCACGATCTCGTCCATGCGGGTCTGCCCGGCAAAGCTGTAGGGCAGGCCGGTCACCAGCATCCCGAAATGCATCAGCGGCAGTTGTGTCGACAGCACGGCGGCCTCGTGCCCGCCATGCTGCGACCCGGTCGAGGTAAAGACGGCGCCGACCTTGCCCACCAGCGCGTTCTGCGCCCAGAGCCCGCCGGCCATGTCGAGGAACTGTTTCATCTGCGCGGCCATGGTGCCGAAACGGGTCGGGGTGCCGAGGATGATGGCGTCGTAACCGGGCAGGTCGGCGACCTGCGCCTCGGGGCAGTCATCCTCGACGAAGCCCGCCTTGGCGCGGATCTCGGCGGGGACGGTTTCCGGCACGCGGCGGATGTCGACCTGAACGCCGGGCACGCTGCGCGCGCCGTCGGCCTCGGCCTCGGCCATCTGGCGGATGTGGCCGTAGCTGGAATAGTAAAGAACGAGAACCTTGGTCATTGGAGCCTCCTGCGGCAGTGAAATGCGACTGCCACAAGGATGCGCCGGGGCGGGTGCGGGAATAACCGGCCCAGGCGCAAGTCACTCTTAACGGGTGTTGAAGAATGTCAGGCGGGCCGGCGCAGCGCGTCCTGCAGGAAATCGAGGAAGGCCGCCGTCTTGGCATCCGCCGACAGTCGCGAGGCGGTGACCGCATAGATCTGGCGCGGCGGCAATTCATGGGCGGGCAGCACCCGGACAAGCCGGCCCGCCGCCTCCGGCGAATCCGAGATGAAATCGGGCAGCGAGCCGATGCCCATGCCGGCGATCAGCATGTCGCGCAGCACCAGGCTCGACCCGATCAGGTGGCGCGCATGCGGCGTGACCGGGGTCATCCCCTCGGGGCCGGTCAATTCCCACTGGCCGGCAGCAGAGGAGTGCAGGAACTCCAGCGTGTCGTGATCGGCCAGCGCGCCGGGGGTCTTCGGCGTGCCGCGCGCCTCAAGATAGGAGGGCGCGGCGAACAGCGCCTGGCGCACAGGCGCGATGCGGCGCGCGATCAGCCCGGAATCGGGCAGGTCCGGTCGCACCCGGATCGACAGGTCGAAACCGCCCTCGATCATGTCGACCATGCGGTCATCCAGCACCAGCGTGAGGTTCAATTCCGGATGCCGGGCCAGGAAATCGGGCAGGATCGGAGCCAGCGCGGTGGCGCCCAGCGAATGCGGCGCGTTGACCTTGATCCGCCCGGCCACGGTGCCTGCACCGGCGCGCACCCGGTCCTCCATCTGCGCCATCTGCTCCAGCAGGCGGGTCGCCTCGTCGTAGTAAAGCCGCCCGTGTTCGGTCAGCGACATGGTCCGCGTGGTGCGGGTGAGCAGGGTGCAGCCCAGCCCCTGTTCCAGCAGCTTGATATCGCGGCTGAGCAGGGCGGCGGAGACACCGAGATCCTCGGCGGCACGGGTGAAATTGCCGCGCTCGACGATGCGGCAGAACGCTTTCATCACCGACAGCCTGTCCATGTTCCGGTTCCCGTCCGTCCCCTGTCCGGCCAGAGGCTAGCAGATCGGCGGGGCTGGCGCGACAGGGCATTCCTCAACCGGCGTTAAGAGTGAGTTGCGCGCGCCCCGGTTATTCGGGGGCACCAAGCGGGCCATGTTCCGAGGCAGCTTTTCGAAACAGGAGACCGAAAATGGCCCGTCTGACCCTTGATTTCTACCACGACGTTGTCTGTGGGTGGTGCTTCAACCTTTCGCCCCGGCTGCGCCGCCTGGCCGAGGAGTTCGACCTTGCGGTCCGGCACCGCAGCTTTGTGCTGCAGGAGAACCAGGGCCAGATGGTGGCGGCGTTCGGCTCGATGGCGCGGGCGAAAACCACCATCCTCGGCCATTGGGTGGCCTGCCGCGCGGCCAGCGACACGCCCGGGGCGTTCAACGCCGAGGGCATGCGCGCGGCGCGGTTCGATTATCCGCACGGGCTGCCGGCGGCGCTGGCCTGCAAGGCGGCCGAGCGGTTGGCGGGGCAGGACGGCCATTGGCGCATGTTCGACGCGCTGCAACACGCCCATATAAGCCAGGCGCGCAACGTGGCGGATCCCGCGGTGCTGAACGACGTGGCCCGGGAGGCTGGCTTCGACGCGGCAGAGTTCGCCCGGCTGATGGCGCAGGACGCCACCCGCACGGCGGTCGAGGCCGATCGCAAGCGGGCGCGGGGGTACCAGGTGGTCGCCGTGCCCACGGTGATCGTGCAGGAAACCGGCGCGCGGCTGGTCAATGCGCAGATGGCCGACCTGCGGGCGCAGATCCGCGCGAACCTGTTGCTGGCCGAGGCCTGACGCAAAGGGGGCGGACCCTGCGGCCCGCCCCTTGCCGGATGTGTTGAACCGTCCCGGAAGGCGCCCAGTGCAACAGGGGCATAACGGACGACCGCCCCCCGCAGAAAGCTGAGCTCCTCCCCTATCGTCGGACAGGGGCTGGCGTAATTTTAACCACTCGTTGCACCTGCTGGGGCGTTGG
>NZ_BAABWV010000015.1:0-145919 GCF_040365005.1 Aquicoccus sp. SU-CL01552
GATTTCCCTTTCCTCCTTGAGAATGCGGTTCTCGCGGCGCAGCCGATCATTCTCTTGGATGAGGCTCAAATCCTCTTTCGACACCACGTCCGTCTCTCGGTTTGCCGTGATCCACTTGTTCAGCGTCGACATGCCGACACCCAGATCGTCAGCCACCTGCCTGCGCGTCAGCCCACTGGTCAACGCGATCCGCACCGCGTCCTTGCGGAATTCGTCCGTCCGTTTCAGTCCCATAGCCAGTCTCCTTTGTTGCAGTAAATGCTATCAAAGGAGCGGCATCAAACCGCGACAGGTCCACAACGCGCTCCATGAGAAGGTGAACCCCTATGGTGCCGGTATCTCCGCCAGCGGTTTGACCAAGCGGATGGCCCAGTCCGACTTGGTCGCACAGGCGACAGGTCTCGACATGGTCGAGGCGGGTTGGGAGCCGACGGTCGATACCTACCTGAACCGCGTGCCCAAGGCACGGATCCTCGAGGCCGTGCGCGAGGCGAAAGGGGAGGGGACGGCGCAACTCCTCGATCACCTGAAGAAGGGCGAGATGGCGACCGAAGCCGAGCGTCTGCTGAAAGGCAGCGGTTGGTTGCCAGAGGTTCTTCGCCGTCACGACCTGGTAGCACTCGACGGTGCGGAAGGGCAGGGGGCGCCTGAGCCCGTTTCCGACGCCAGTCAGACCGAGGATGTCGACCTTCCCGCCTTCCTCACCGCTGACCTGCCGGGTGATGATGCGTCGATGATGGCTGCCGAGTGATCCGCGCCATCCGAGGGCGGGGAAACCCGCCCTCAATCAAATAAAATATAACAATATCAATAAGATGAATGCAAAATGACGCATTCAGGATGAGGAATCATGTCTGCAACCACCATTCTCGAAACCGCGCCCCTGGGCGCGCTCATTCGCTACACCGATAGCACAACGAAACCGCCCGCCCGGTTCACAAAGAAGCTCGCGGCCTGGGAACGCTCGAACGGCGTCGGCCGTCTTGTCAAGAAGGAGCCGCCGCGACCCTATCCGACCTGGACTGCGCCGGCGTCGTTCACGCTGCACGAGGGGAACTTCTCTTCGGACGGGGTCATTCTCGTGACGATCATGCGGACTCATTCGGCTGACAGTGCCTTGACCTTCGAGGTCGCTGAGGAACCACAGCCTGGGCAGGTGCGTGTCCTGCTGGATTTCGGCGGTTGCACGGAGCTGCTCCACCTGGCCGAGTCTGTCACGGCTGCTGAACTCTGGATCGCCAAAGAAGGCTATCGCAACGCGCGGCTGGAGATCGTCGGCAGCGAGGACGGCGATAGGGCAGGGGGCGCGGAGCTTGCTGCCTGAGCCCATGTAGAACCCAAGGGGCCCGCCAAAGCGCGGGCCTCTCACCCATCACGACCCTTTCCCGCGAGATCGCGGGGCACCATAGAATCCAATCCAACACGGAATGACGTATTCCTTGAAAAGCCTGCCCGGGAGGCTGGCACCGATGGCATCAGCGGGACACCCGGCTCCAGTCAGCCGTCGCACCATCCCCCGCTCGCCATTCCCTTCCTTGCCCCGAATCCCGTCTTCGAGATCAACCCGCGAGGGGTCGGACTACGGGCGAGCCCGTGCCGCCGGGTGGATTCGGACGAGCCGAACGCACCCGGTGATGTCAGCCAGTCTTCGGGCCTGCGGGGTCCTGTCGCGCGGGGGATGGTCCTCCGCCTCCAAGACAGGAGCCAAACAGATGTCCCGCAAAGATGCTCACGCCTTCGCCGCCTCTCTCGCCGCCACGCTCATGGTCTCGATCGTCGTCTTCCAGGCCGGTGATGGAACCTATGGCGCCGTCCCCGCGGATGAAATCGACGGCGACGAGGTTCAAGTGATCGCTGAGGTCGACCCGTGGGCATGATGCCCACGGGTTCTCCCGAGAGCTCGGCATCGGGGCAGGGTCCCCGATCCGGGCCTTGCGCCCCGGTCAACCGCTCCGGTCGACCGTACGGAAGCGCCGCCACGTCGTCGGCGGCGCGTCCTTGGAAGTCGCTTGATCATCGAAAGCGTTCGTCGGAAGTTGAACAAAACGGCGCGGGGTTCGATGGAATGCTATATAAATCATTGATTTCGTTATACGGATCGTCGCTCGCGGGTAAGTCGGGTCCTAAAGACGATCTGATATGGCACTTCGCACCGTCCGACGACCTGCGGCAGTTCCGCGTTTACGCGCTTGAAGCGCTGCAGCGGGCCAAGGTGTTCCTGCTCGATCACCAAGCGGCCGCCTACACTGACACACTTCACGATGCCGTCTCGAGGCAGGCAGAGGAAGCTGGGGTGCCCGCCATGGCGATCCTCGGTGAGGTGAAACTTCCCGGTTCCGTCGTTTGGGTAGAGTTCGACGATCGCGAGCTGGGCGTTGCACGATTTGAGCGCGCTTCACCTGTGACCCGGCACGATGAAAAGCCTTTGGGCACGGGCCTACGCGGCTATCTCCTGGACGACCGCAACGAGGGCCATCTGCGCATTACGATGTTCCACCGCCGTGAGAGCTCGCGTGTTGTCGATCCGATCTGTGCGCTGCTCGTCAAGCGGACACCGACAGGACAGCTGAACTATGACGACGTCGAGGTCGAGCTGAGCCGATCGGTGGTCGATTTCCGCGTTCGGAGCGGCGATACGATGGAAATGATCCAAGGCCGCCGCACGGTGCACCAGGTTGAAACTGGGTATGACCTGTTCATTCCCTACGCTCTGTTTGCAATGCTGGTCTCACCGGATCTTGGCGGGATCATCCCAACGGAAACCGAAACCTTCACCGTCAAGGACACCAAGACTGCCCGGAAGTTTGGCAAGTCGTGGATCCTTGGCGCCCAGAAATCACATCTGACGATCCGGATCGGCCCGCAGGCCGCTGCGCACATGGCGGAAAGAACCGCTCGCCTCGAATTCGAGAGGCAGACGCTTGAGGCGCGGAACGGCCCTGTTCGTCATTGGGTGTCCGAGCATGAGCGGCACTACCGAAGCGGCAAAGTCGTTCTGGTCAAAGGGCATCACCGGGGCCAAGCACCTGACCCCAATCTGCCGACACGGGTGATGGGGCCGAAACGCGAGGAGTTTGAGTTTGACCTCCCCGAGGTCGTCCGATCAAAATCCGAATGATCGAGCAGCAGACAGCTTAATGCGGCTAGATCGTCTTTCGACTTCCCTGCCTCCAGCGCCTCCACGAACCACTGCGGTTTGCGCCCACGACCGGACCACGTAAGTGCCGGGTTCTCAGGGTGCCGGTATTTCGCAGCGGCTGGTGCACGGGAGGATTTCGTCTCGGGTCCGACAAGTTCGGCAAGGGAGTAGCCCAGGTCCCGGGCGAGAGCTTCCACCTTGGCGCGGGCTTCCGCCTTTTGCCGATCCTCGAATGTGAAAATCGCCTTGGCGACGTCCTTCTGCATTTTCTTCAGCTCGCCGAGCGACAGTGCCTCGAGATCGTAATCAGCCATTGATGCAGTCCATGTCCTGAATGTCCCGGTATCGATAGCCCGTCGCGGCAGGCTGCCGCAACTCCCGGAAGGCAAGGGCAGGGGTGGCAAAGGCTGGTGATCGCCGTCGTCGTCGCTAGTGAGCTGCGGAACTGGGGGTCAGGCTGTCCCGATGGGCAAGGTAACTGGGTCTGGCATGGGCTCCCCGCGCATCTCTGTCTTCTGGGCCATCCCTTCGACTGACAATCCCCTAATCCCGTTCGGGCTCCTGCGCGCAACCCCGCGTCAGTCCGGGCCGTGTTGCCCCTATGGGGCTGCCCGCTCCGCCCCGGTCCTCTGGGGGTTTCCGGCGTCCGTTCCGTCCACCGTGCACGCGTCACCCGACGGGCTTTTCCCGGGTCTTGTCGAAGGGACGGTCCCGAAGACAGGACACACAGGAGCTTACCATGCAGAACATCGTCATCCTCGCCGGCAACATCGGTCAGACCCCCGAAGTCCGCACCACCCAGGGCGGCACCAAGATCACCAACTTCAGCCTCGCCACCTCCCGCCCCCGTCTCTCGGAAGGTCGCGTCCTGCGCGACGAGAACGGCTACCGGGTGATGGACACGGAATGGCACCGCATCACCTGCTTCAACGGTCTCGGCAAGACGGTCGCGGAGCATTGCGAAAAGGGCATGAAGGTCCTCGTCCACGGCCGCATCCACTACACCAAGTGGATCGACAGCATGGGCAACGACCGCTACGGCTGCGAAATCATCGCCGAGAAGGTCGATTTCCTGAGCCGCCCGAAGTCGGCCGAGAACGAAAACCCCGAGCTGGTCGACCGCGACGACGAGATCCCGTTCTGAGGAACGGGGTCTCCCCCTCGGGCCCGGTGGGAAAACCCGCCGGGTTCGGAAAAAAACTTGATCGGGCAGTCGTATTGCCAGCTATCGTCACAGCACATCTTCTACAAGCCGACCGCCCGAATTAGAGTGCGATTGTGCAAGTTTCGCTTGGATGCCCGGCGCATGACCGATGCCCGTCATCTTCGCAATTTAGCGCACATATTTGGAAGCCCGGTGAGGTTCATCTGTGAAAGTGGAAAATGATTGAACGTATTCAACTCCTTAGAAATATTGGTCAGTTCGATAGTGTCAGCCCGCCGCCGCAGACATCCCTGACCCCGTTCTCCCTAATTTATGGTGAAAACGGTCGCGGGAAGACGACGATCGCCGCTGTTCTGCGCTCTCTTGCAACGAACAATCCCAGCTTGGTCACGGACCGGCACAGGCTTGGAGCGCAGCACCCGCCCCACGTTGTTATCGGTCATGCAGGTGGGCAAAGCGTCTTTCTCAACGGTGCCTGGACACAGCCGCTGCCGCAGGTTGCCATATTCGATGACGCTTTTGTCTCTGCGAACGTCTGTTCCGGCATCGAGCTACAGACGGCACATCGCCAGAACCTGCATGAGCTTATTTTGGGGGCCCAGGGCGTTGCGCTGAACAGCACACTTCAAGGCCATGTCACACGCATCGAAGAACACAATACCAGACTTCGCGAGTTGTCTGACGCGATACCTGCGAACGCGCGGGGCCCGTACAAGGTCGATACCTATTGTAGTCTGGAGCAAGACCCGGCCATCGACGCGAAGATTCAGGACGCAGAGCGCCGTCTGGCTGCTGCACGCTCCGCTGATGCGATACGTCAGCGACCAGGATTTCAGGAAATCGGTCTGCCGGATTTCGATTTCGATGCAATTGACGCCGTGCTGGATCGCAGCTTGCCCGACCTTGATGCTGCTGCCGCCGATCGAGTTCGCGCGCACATCGCAAAGCTCGGACGCGGCGGCGAGGGCTGGGTCTCAGACGGCATGGCACGTATCGAACCGGTGTCCGAGGGTCTTGACGAGGAGATTTGCCCCTTCTGTGCTCAGGACCTCGGCCGCTCCGATGTGATTGCTCACTACCGAGCCTATTTTAGTCAAGCCTACGAAGACCTGAAGTCTGCCATCAGGCAGACAGGCGTTTCGATACGCGATACGCATGCCGGAGACATTCCGTCTGCCTTCGAGCGTGACATTCGCACCGCTGCTCAGGCTCACGAATTCTGGAAGGACTTCGCTGACCTACCGGAAATCGATGTCGATACCGCCGCAATCGCCCGTCAGTGGAACGCTGCCCGCGAGGGGGTGCTGGAGCAGCTTCGCGCTAAGGCCGCTGCGCCTCTGGATCGCATGGCACTTTCGCCCGAGGTTCGTCAGGCCGTAATGGACTTTCGCGCGCGCATTGCAGAAGTAGCTGCTCTGTCCCAGCGTCTCGGTGCCGTCAACGCGCGGCTTGATATTGTGAAGGAACAGGCGCAAGCCGATGATCTCGCGGCTCTGACCAATGACCTGGCGAAGTTGAAGGCGCAGCAGGCCCGCTTCGATCCCACCGTCATGCCGCACTGCGATGCCTACACGGCAGAAAAGACCGCCAAGGCGGCAACGGAAACTCTCCGCACCCAAGCTCGCGCGGCGCTCGACCAGTATCGGGAACAGATTTTTCCTGCCTACGAGACCGCGATCAACGAATACCTGCGGCGCTTTGCGGCATCCTTTCGTTTGGGGGACGTCCAGTCCGTCAACAATCGCTCCGGCTCATCCGCGTCTTACTGCGTCGTCATCAACCAGCAAAACGTCAACGTTACGGCAGACCAGGGGCCGTCTTTCCGAAATACGTTGAGCGCGGGAGACAGGAACACGCTTGCTCTGGCTTTCTTCTTTGCATCGCTGGATCAGGACCCCGACCTCGCGAACAAGATCGTAGTCATCGATGATCCAATGACCAGTCTAGACGAACACCGCACCCTGCGGACACGCGAAGAAATCATGGCGCTGACTGCAAGAGTGCAGCAAGTGATCATGCTGTCCCATTCGAAGTCTTTTTTGTGCAACCTGTGGGAACAGTCTGACCGGAACGTTTCGACGGCACTGCGCATCAACCGGGCTGCTGTCGGTTCGGAGATTACTGTTTGGGATGTTCGTAACGATAGTATCTCGGAACATGACAAGCGCCATGAACTCGTCAGAGGTTATTTACAGGCAGCTGATCCCGACAAAGAACGTCAGATTGCTGCGGCGCTTCGACCAATTCTGGAAGCCTTTATGCGTGTTGCGTATCCCGAGTATTTTCCGCCGGGAACGCTTCTTGGTCCCTTCCTCGGATTGTGCGAACAGCGCGTAGGCGGGAACAACGAGATATTGTCGGCTGGCGACATTGTGGAACTAAGAGCGTTGCTCGGGTATGCGAACCTTTTCCACCACGATACGAACCCCGCCTGGCAAACGGCCGCGATCAATGATGCCGAATTGACTGATTTCGCGGAGCGAGCACTACTATTTGCTTCGCGGCGGTGACCTTTTGAGAGTGAAAGGAGTGCCGGTTTCCCGGTGACGGGTTGAGGGCTGGGAGAGTGGCTTCCGGCGCCCGTCGCGGGAGATAGCCGATGGGCGTTGTGGAAGTTCTGGAACCGGTCGCACCGACGCGGGCAGGTGGCTGGAAAGTGGATGTGAGCCGGGGTGAGCGGAACGGGCGGGTGTCGTCCGAATGGTTCAACCGGCCGGATGACGAGCGGTATCTGTCGCTCGATGACCTCTGGGCCAATGTGAAGGGCCGCTCCGATCGCAGCCGCAGCCGCGTGGTGCAGACGGCTGACATCCGCGTCGAGGCCGCGCGCGACAACCCCGAGCGGCTGCACCTGATGCTGCCGAAAGCGCAAGAGCCTGTCGCGCCCACCCATTGGGCCTTCGGCCAACTGGCCAGCATCGTCGGCGCTCCTGCCTCCTACCTGCGCCAGCTGCCCGCGCCGCTGGCAGGGATCAACCTGCAATACGGCCTGACCAACCACCGCGCCGAGCAGGTGAAGACCTTCGAGACGGAAGACGGCCGGATCGAACTGCGTGCGGTGACCGGCCCCGACTATGGCCGTATCCATGACCATGAACTGGTCGAGTCGGTGCAGCGCATCGCGGGCAATGGCACGGGCGACACGCGCTGGAAGGTGCCGGGCGTGCTCGACTGGTCGACCGGGGTCTACAACCCCGATGTCGAGATCAGCCGCGACACAACCACGCTCTATGCCTCGGACCGCGACGTCTTCCTGTTTCTTGTCGACGACCGCAACCCGATCGAGGCAGGCCGTCTGCCGGACGGCTCCCCCGACCTCTACTTCCGAGGATTCTATTGCTGGAATTCCGAGGTGGGGGCCAAGACCCTCGGCATGGCGAGCTTCTACCTGCGGGCAGTGTGTCAGAACCGCAACCTGTGGGGCGTCGAGGATTTCCAGGAGATCAAGATCCGGCACTCGAAATACGCCGCCTCGCGCTTCGCCCATGAGGCGGCCCCGGCGCTGACGCGATTTGCCAATTCCTCGCCGCAGGGCTTCGTGAATGGCATCAAGGCGGCGCGGCAGCAGATCGTGGCGCGCAGCGACGAAGATCGTGCGGATTTCCTGAGGAAGCGCGGCTTCTCGAAAGCCGAGTCCGGCAAGATCATCGAGAAGGTGCTGATGGAAGAGGGCCGCCCGCCCGAGAGCATCTTCGATTTCGTGCAGGGCATCACGCGGCTTGCGCGCGACAAGACCCAGCAGGATGCGCGCCTCGACATGGAAGGGCGCGCCAAGAAGCTCCTCGACCGGGTCGGCTGACGCCGGGCCCGACAACGCGACCGCCTCGCGCGCGGCGGCGGTCGCACTTTCCCCTTCCACAGGCACGCCACTGGCCCCGCCCCGAGAGGGCAAGGGGCTTCGGCCTGCGCAATCAGCGAGAACCTCCATGACCCCCCAGGAAGAAACTGTCATCCTCGAGGCCCGTGACATCCTCGGCCGATACCTAAGCCAGAACCCGGTCATCGGCAGCTGGCAGGCGCTGCTGGACTATTGCGCGCTCACCGTCCGCGGACCGGTCGAGCGCTTCCACGTGCTCTACCTCGACCGCAAGAACCGCATCATCTCCGATGAGCTTCTCTCGACCGGCACGGTCGACCATGTCCCGGTCTATCCGCGCGAGGTGATCAAGCGGGCGCTGATGCTGAACGCAAGCGCCCTGATCCTGATCCACAACCACCCCTCGGGCGATCCGACGCCGTCGGAGGCTGATCTCAGCATGACCAAGGAGATCCAGAAGGGGTGCAAGTATCTCGGCCTGACGCTGCACGACCACATCATCGTCGGCGCCGGGACCGAGCTGAGCTTGCGGGCCCTCGGCAAGCTCTGACGCTGCGGCCAGATATATCACCGTCGCCCCTTCGAGGAAGAGGGCGGCGGTTTGGTCTTTGACGGATGAAGCGGGGAGAGCGGCTTCCCGCGCCGTCGGAGATCTTCCCATGTTTGACCTGCCCTTGCCAATCCAGCCGACCGCCCAAGCACGGGGCGTTCCGCCGCATTTTCCTTCAGGCGAGACAGACCCCAACCGCCCCTTTGCCCTGACCCTGTCGCGCCGCGCGCCGGCCGATCTCATGTCGGGCCGGGCCGCGCCGCTGATCCTTTCCCGCTTTGCGACTCTGGCCGAGGCCATGCAGGGCGCGATCGACCATGCCGAGGGCATCGTCCCGGATGCTCCGCCCCAGCTTCTGGCCATCCTCGACCGCGACGAACGCCTTGTGCTGGCCGGGGCCGCCAGCGACCACGCTGTCGCCTGGTGCCACCCGGTGACGAGCGCGACCGAGGCGCGGGACGTCGTGACCGAGGCAAGCCAGCTGCGCGCGCAAGCAGGCCGTGCGGCCGCCTGGGGTGAGCCCGATCTGGCAGTTCGGCTGCGCCACCGCGCCGATCTTCTGGATGCGCGGCTCGTCGACCCGCTCTGGCGCGCCTTCGCCGCCCGGGCGCTGCAGATCGCTGCGTGACGCCCGAGAGACAGAGGAGGGCAGGGGGAATTTGGAGTTCGTCCGGGGGAGAGAGATCGCCTCAGCCTGCTCCGATCTCTTCCCCTTACCGGAGACACAAGATGACCCTGACTGAACCCACCCTCACGCCGCCGATGGCACTCTCGTCCGTCGACATGGCGCAGATCTTCGCGGCGCATGCCGAACGCAACGCCCGGATCGAAGCGCTGCGCCCCGGCAACAAGGATCGCCTCTTCGACGGCCTCACGGCCGCCGGCATCACCCATGTCACCGTGACCTTCGACGGGGCCGGGGACAGCGGCCAGATCGAAAGCATCGGCGCGTGGTCCGGGGAGACCGCCGTCGATTTCCCCGCGACCGAGATCGACTACGCCGCGCTGACCTCGGACGACCCCGAGGTCGAGATGCGGCAGCTCTCGCTCGAAGATGTCGTCGAGCAACTGGCCTACGACTTCCTCTCCGACACCCATGGTGGCTGGGAGAACAACGACGGTGCCTGGGGCGAGTTCTGCTTCGACGCGGCCGCCCGCTGCATCCACCTTGAGTTCAACGAGCGCTTCACCTCGTCTGAACTCTACACTCACGATTTCTGAGGGGCGGCGATGGCACATCCCTATCACCACGCCCTCTCCTCGGTGAAGAAATGGGGCGGCACGGTCGACGATTTCATGGCGGTGCATGCCTGGTTCGACCAGAGCAAGGAGATCACCGCCGACTTCCGGCACCGGGCGCTGCGTCACCATGCGGAGGGCATCTTCATGGCTGAGACGATTTTCGGCCCGACCCTCACGCTCTCGACCGGACGCATCATCCCGACCCGCTGGGTCGGCGAGCAGCATGTGAAGGAGGACCTCGGCTTCATCCCGAGTTTTGCCGACTGGGTGAAGGCCATCCGGCCAGAGCCGTGGATGGGCCGGACCGCGCGGATCGAGGCCCTGGTCGATCCGCATCTCGCCTCGCCCGTGGTCGAGGTCAGCTGAGATGACCGATCCGGCCTATCAGCGCCTCGGCCTGCCGGCGACGGCGTCGCCCTATACGGTCCTGCGGGCAGCGGTCCGGGCGCTGCATCCCGACACGCGCGCGGTTCGCGGCTTCCGGGCCGCGCGCAAGCGCTTCTACCGGCAGATGCTCTGCGAGCATACCGCGCGACAGGCGGCGGGCGACACACCAACCGGCTGATCGCCCCAACCACCCCTTCATCCCGACACAACGCCCGGCCGCTCTGCCGGGTCTTCCCCATTCAGGAGGTTCCCATGGCGGATTACTTCACCCATTTCTCATGCCTGCTCGACGTCGGCACCCCCGACAACGCCGCCCGCGCACTCGCCCTGTTTCAGGAACTCCGCGCTGCGGATCAGGACGCCGACGACCCGGAGGTCGCGGGCTTCGACCTCGTGCGCCAGGACGCGCCCGAGGGCAGCGCCCTCTGGATCCATGACGACGACCACGGCGATGTCGAAGCCGTCATCCGCTTCGTGCTGCGCCTGGCGGACGAGCTCGACCTCATCGGCCTCTGGGGCTTCCAATACGCCCTGACCTGCTCCCGGCCCCGCCTCGATGCCTTCGGCGGCGGCGCGCATGTCATCGATCTCGGTGCCCGCAAATCCATCGGCTGGATCAGCACGCAAGAGTGGCTGGCCGCCGCCCTGAACGGGGAGGACGTCGATGCCTGAGGTGATCTGCACCACGGTCTACCAGTTCCCCGAACTCTCGGAGGCCGCCAAGGAGAAGGCCCGCAACTGGTATCGCGACCTTGGACCCCACGACGACTGGTGGGATGCGGTCTACGAGGATTTCGAGCGGGTCTGCGAAATCCTCGGCATCTGCCTGAAGACCACCGCCGTCCGCCTGATGGGTGGCGGGGCGCGGGCCAAGCCTTGCATCTGGTTTTCCGGTTTCTGGAGCCAGGGCGACGGCGCCTGCTTCGAGGGCTACTGGTCCCACGCCAAGGGCGCGGCCACGCGCATCCGGGACTACGCCCCGACCGACGCGACGCTGCATGGCATCGCCGACCGTCTGCAGGCCATCCAGCGGCGAAACTTCTACCAACTCGCCGCCGAGGCCAGCCACCGTGGCCGCTACTACCATGAATACACCATGTCGATCGACGTCACGCGGGACAGTCCGAGGTGGCAGCCGCCGACCGAGGACGCCGAGGAGCTCGTGACCGAGGCGCTGCGCGATCTGGCCCGCTGGCTCTACCGCCAGCTCGAAGCCGAATACGACCACCTCACCTCGGACGAGGCCATCGAGGAGGGGATCATCGTCAACGAGTATACGTTCACGGAAGGAGGGCGGCGGTTCGGGTAACAGTGATCAAAGCGCAAGGTTCATTTGATCTTTACAGTAAGTCCATATGGACTATATTAAAGCCAATGGAGGACGCCATGTACGTTGCAGAGAAAATCCGGGAACCCGCACAGATCAACACCGTCGCGTTGAAAGCTTATGCACGCGTGGCCGATGCTTGGGGTCTCAGTCTCAAGGAAGCGGCTGGCCTTGCCGACATGTCAGAGAGCACATGGAAGCGCGCCAAGAAGCCGGATTTCGCCGGAGAGCTCACCAAGGACCAACTGCTGCGGCTCAGCGCTGTAATTGGCATCTTCAAGTCGCTCGAACTCTACTTCTCGGAGCCGCTGGCAAAAAGCTGGTTCACCCGACCGAACAAGGGGCCGCTCTTTGGTGGAAGCCGACCAGTCGACACCGCCATCGACGGGGGTTTGCCGCAGATCCTCGCGGTTCGGACCTATCTTGATGCGTTGCGTGGTGGGGCATGAAGCAGACTGAGATTTCCGATCGCGGTCTCGTTCGTCTCCTGCCCGCCACCTACCACAAGCCACCATCGCTGCGCGGTCTCGTCGATACCGATGACGAGATGGAGATCTTGGCAGAGATCGAGGGCCTGACCAGTGGGCGTCTACAGGCCGAACGCGGGCGCAACCCGCATCTGGACCCGCGCGAACTCGCTTGGCAACGCCGCAGCCGCGATCTGCGCATCTATGGGGACAGTCACGTCAACGCAGCCTTCACTTACACCCGCGTCGGCGGAAACCGCTTCAACGCCGAGGAGCGCGGCGCGTGGTACTGCGCATGGGATGTGAGGGTTTCTGTCAGCGAAGTGGCCTGGCACCGCACACGCGAACTCGGCTTTACCGGCAGCTTCCACGATAGCGCCCGCTATGTGGAATTGCTGGCCGACTTCATCGGCGTCTTCGATGACATGACCGGTGAGGCAGATCATCCGGCGCTGCATCCGGATCCGGCTGTCGGGTATCCCGAGGGCCAAAGCCTGGCACAGCATCTGCGTCGGGGCGGATCCAAGGGCCTGATTTACCCTTCGGTCCGGGCTCCTGCACCGGGCGGGAATTGCCTGGTCTGCTTCGAACCCCACGCAATTCAGAACGTTCGTCCGGGCGCGTCTTGGGATCTTGTGTGGGATGGGACACCGCACTACTCGATTGCGGCTGTCGGCTGACAAGTTACAGCGCATGCGCCTTTGGGGGTCCGAAAAATGAAACAGGCAAACGACAACAGCGCGGACGTCACGAACTTGAAGCCATGTGACCATCAGCCGTTCTTTGAGGCGTTGGACTGTCCGCCCCCACCGACCGACGCACTACGAGCAGCGTTTCGTAGGCGGAAGGAAGCCTTGGTGGATTCGTGCGCCGACTCGCCATCCACCAACTGACACCCATCACTTATTCCCGTCGATCCACTTCGACATGAGCCCCTTGTCGCGGAAGCATTCGTCCGGAACGGCGCGCCGTTTGATCCGGGCGAGTTTCTCCGCGAAGGCTACTTGCTTGGACGTGGGCAGCCGGTCCATGTCCGATACAGGCTTCAGCCGGGCCTGAGCCTCGATCCAAGCGCTCAAAGATCGCCGGTCTTGCTGAACCTCCCAGGGCAGGAGCGTCCGGTTGCGCAGGGCGAGCGACCGCGCATAGGCAATCTGCTTGGGCGTTACGGGCAGAGCGTGCTTGGTGCTTTCCATGGTGGAACCCCCCCCCTTTCTGGCTTGGTTCTAAATAGAACATAGCAAGAACAAAATCAAGCCAAGCGTCGGGAACACCTTGGTGCGAGAGGGAGAGAGAGGCCGGGAAAGATCGGGTCCGAGGCTGCCCGAGAGAGGGTGTCCGGGCCTGATCCTGTCCTTCATTCCGGAGTTTCCCGATGACCCATCTTGCCCCTGTTGCGCAGGCGTCCTTGCCTGCGCCCATTGTCTCGTTGGCAGCAAATCCTGCCTCTGCGATCGTTGCTGTTGCCGAAGCGCTGCAGCCCGATCTGGCGCAAGGGCTTCAGATCGACGCGCTGCGCCTGCGCTTCGAGATGGAGCGCGCCTTTGGCGGTTCCGATGCGACCGGTGCCTGGGACTGGAAGCTCGCCTATGAGGCGGGCGAGGTGGCGCTGATCCTCTTCCTGCGAAAGTTCGGTCGGGCGCTGCTTGCGCGTGCCGGCTCGCCTGCGGCGCTGTTGCCGATCCTCGCCAAGGTGGCAGGTCTCTTGCCCACGCACACCCGGCGGTCGGAAGAGATGGAGCGGTTTCAGCAATTCAGCACGCCCTTGCCCATGGGACTGGCGGCACTGGCGGCAGCACAGATCACGCCCCGCGACCTGGTCCTCGAGCCGTCTGCCGGGACCGGGCTCCTGGCGATCCTTGCCGAGATCGCGGGCGGCAATCTTTCGCTGAACGAGCTGGCCGAAACCCGCGTCGATCTCCTTCGGCTGCTTTTCCCGGGCCGACCGGTCACCCGGTTCGATGCCGCGCAGATCGATGATCATCTCGACGCCTCCTCAAGCCCGAGCGTCATCCTGATGAACCCGCCCTTCTCGGCCCAAGCCAATGTCGATGGTCGGTCGACCGAGGCGACGGCCCGGCATCTGCGCTCGTCGCTCGCGCGCCTGGCCCCCGGCGGGCGGCTCGTCGCCATCACAGGGGCCGGTTTCGCGCCGGATGCGCCGGCCTCGGCCGAGACCTTCGGCCGTCTGACCGAGACCGCCCATCTCGTCTTCACCAGCGCGGTGTCGGGCGCCGCTTTCGCCAAGCACGGCACCAGCTTCGAGACGCGGATTTCTGTCTTCGACAAATGCCGCGGCGGCGAGCCGGGCGGCACCACCGCAGACCTGCGCCAACCCATGTCTAGGGACGTGGCGCATCTGATGTCCCGGGTCACTGCAGAGGTTCCGCCGCGCCTCGAACTGGAACAGGCCGCAAATGCAGGTCTGTTCCATTCTTCCCTCTTCCCAGGAAGTTCTGCCCGCGCCACACACACAACCACCAGCCGATCGCGCGCGACCTCTACGGCTAAAATGGCGAAACCCGAAACGCCGATTGAGGCCGAAGAACTGTACTACGATCTCCGCGACGCCGCCGGGGACGAAGATGCCGCACGGCTGTCCGACGCGATCTACGAGACCTTCCGTCTGCAGGCTATCGACATCCCAGACGCCGCATCGCACCCGACCAAGCTTGTGCAATCGGCGGCCATGGCCTCTGTCGCACCTCCGAAACCCACGTACCGCCCCAAGCTGCCCCCGGCCGTCCTGCGCGAAGGCCTGCTGTCCGACGCGCAGCTCGAGACCGTCATCTACGCGGGGGAGGCGCATGGCGCGCATCTCACTGGGTCTTGGACCGTCGATGAGACCGGTGACATGGTGTCCGCCGCACAGGACGATGACCCTGACGCCGTCCGCTTTCGCCGGGGTTTCTTCCTCGGTGATGGCACCGGGGCGGGCAAGGGTCGTCAGTCGGCCGGGATCCTGCTCGACAACTGGGCCCGAGGAAGACGCAAGGCGCTCTGGATCTCGAAGAGCGACAAGCTGCTGGAAGATGCGCAGCGGGACTGGTCGGCGCTCGGGCAGGAGCGCCTGCTGGTCACGCCGCTCTCGCGCTTTGCCCAAGGCCGCGACATCCCGCTGACCGAGGGCATTCTCTTCACCACCTATGCGACGCTGCGCTCGGAAGAACGGGGTGCCAAGAAATCCCGCGTCGACCAGATCGTCGACTGGCTCGGGGCGGATTTCGACGGGGTGATCCTCTTCGACGAAAGCCATGCCATGGCGAATGCTGCCGGGGGCAAAGGCGAGCGGGGCGATACCATGGCCTCGCAGCAGGGCAGGGCGGGTCTGCGCCTGCAGCACAAGCTGCCGAATGCCCGCGTAGTCTATGTCTCGGCCACGGGCGCGACGACGGTCCACAACCTCGCGTATGCGCAACGCCTCGGCCTCTGGGGTGGGGAGGATTTCCCCTTTCAGACCCGGGCGGAATTCGTCGAAGCCATCGAGGCGGGCGGTGTTGCGGCGATGGAGGTTCTGGCCCGCGACCTCCGAGCGCTCGGCCTCTACACGGCGCGCTCGCTGTCCTATGCCGGGGTCGAGTACGAGATGCTCGAACACGCGCTGACCCCTGAGCAGCGCGGCATCTACGATGCCTATGCCGGGGCCTTCGCCATCATCCACAACAACCTGACCGCGGCGATGGAAGCCGCGAACATCATGGGCGACAGCGGTACGCTGAACCGTCAGGCCAAATCCGCCGCGCGGTCAGCCTTCGAGAGCGCCAAGCAGCGCTTCTTCGGCCATTTGCTCACCTCGATGAAGACCCCCACGCTAATTTCCAGCATTGAGGCCGATCTGGCTGCGGATCATGCTGCGGTCATCCAGATCGTCTCGACGGGTGAGGCGCTGATGGAGCGCCGCCTGTCGGAGATCCCGACCGACGAATGGAACGATATCCGCTGTGACATCACGCCCAGGGAATATGTCCTTGACTACCTCGCCCATTCCTTCCCGGTGCAGCTCTACGAGCCTTTCACCGACAGCGATGGCAATCTCTCGTCGCGCCCCGTCACGCGAGACGGCCAACCAGTGGAGTGCCGCGAAGCCGTCCGCCGTCGTGACGCGCTGATCGAAAGGCTGGCCTCGCTGCCGCCGGTCCCTGGTGCGCTCGACCAGATTGTCCAGCGCTTCGGCACGGATCTCGTGGCCGAGGTTACCGGACGCTCGCGGCGCATCGTGCGGACGGGCGAAGGGCATTCGGCACGGCTCGTGGTGGAGAACCGGGCCGGTGCCGCGAACCTCGCGGAAACCCAAGCCTTCATGGATGGCGAGAAGCGCATCCTGATCTTCTCGGATGCCGGCGGCACCGGGCGCAGCTATCACGCCGATCTCGGGGCGAAGAACCAGCGCCTGCGGGTCCACTACCTCCTGGAGCCCGGCTGGAAGGCAGATGCGGCGATCCAGGGCCTCGGGCGCACCAACCGCACCAATCAGGCGCAACCGCCGCTCTTCCGACCGGTGGCCACCGATGTGAAGGCGGAGAAGCGGTTTCTGTCGACCATTGCGCGCCGCCTCGACACGCTTGGCGCGATCACGCGCGGCCAGCGCCAGACCGGAGGCCAGGGGTTGTTCCGCCCCGAAGATAACCTCGAGTCGCCCTACGCCCGCGACGCCCTGCGCCAGCTTTACCGCCGCATCTATCGCGGCGATCTGGCGGGCTGCTCGCTCGGGGCCTTCGAGGATGCCACTGGCCTCAGCCTGACCGATGACAACGGGCTGAAGGACGATCTGCCGCCGATCACGACCTTCCTCAATCGTCTGCTCGCGCTGACGATCGACATGCAGGCTGTGCTGTTCTTGGCCTTCGAAGAACTCCTCGATCAACGGATCGAGGGCGCTATCGTTGCCGGGGTCTATGACCTCGGGCTTGAGACGCTGCGCGCCGAAAGCTTTCGCGTCACGGATGCGCGGGTGATCTACACCCATCCCGGCTCTGGCGCGGAAACCCAGCTGCTGACCATCGCGGAGAAGCGGCGGAACAAGCCGACGTCCCTCGCAGATGCGCTCGACTGGCTCGATGACCCGAAGGCGCGGCTTCTGGTCAACAGCCGCTCGGGCCGGGCCGCGGTGCAGGTGCCCGCCACCAGTCACATGCTGGACGACGGGACCATCGAGCCGCGCCTGCGCCTGATCCGCCCGACCGATGCCAGCACAGTCCCGGCAAAGATCATGGAGGACACCCACTGGCTCGAGGCCGACCGCGCGGCCTTCTCCGCCGCCTGGACCGCGGAACTGGCCGAGGTGCCGGAGTTCTCCGAAGCCACGCTGCACATCGTGGCAGGCCTGCTGCTGCCGATCTGGAAGCAGCTCCCCCAGGATGAAACCCGCGTCTACCGCCTGCAGACCGATGACGGGCAGCGCATCATCGGCCGCCGCGTCTCGCCTGCCTGGGTCGCGACCACGCTGGCCGCCGATGCGCCCAAGCTCTCGGCCGCGCAGGTCCATGCCCTCGTTCTGGAGGGCAAGACCGTGGTGCGCCTGTCGGAAGGGATGGAATTGCACCGCTCGCGCGTCATGGGCGCGAACCGGATCGAACTGTCGGGCTTCTCGGAGGCAGCCAAGGATCGGCTCAAGGCCGATGGCTTCTTCTCGGAGATCATCAGTTGGAAGCTTCGGCTGTTCTGCCCGACCGACGCCGATGGTGTCGCGATACTGGATCGTCTGCTTGCACGTTGTCCTGTCGCAAGGCTACATGATCGCGGAGGTTGTTGACCCATGTATTCCGAGACCGAAGACCTCGTGCGCGATCTGGCAGAAAATGCCGAAGGCGTCTGTCGCGCCTACCTTCCCGCCGGACGGCGGGAAGGATCCTACTGGATCGTGGGTGACCTGCAAAACAATCCTGGCCGCTCGCTCTTCGTGCGGTTGACCGGCCCTGTGTCGGGGCCGGGGGCAGCGGGCAAGTTTACGGATGGGGCCACAGGCGAGCATGGCGATCTTCTGGACATCATCCGCGCCCGGACGGGGATCACGCGCTTCCCCGACCTTCTCGCCGAGGCCCGAGCGCATCTTGGCCGTCCGCAGCCGGTCGTCCCGGATAGGCAAGAGCCGAGGAAGGCCAAGGCGCCCGGTGGCACTCCTGCGGCGGCGGCGCGCTTGTTTGCTGCCTCGAACCCGATCAAAGGCACGCTTGCCGAGACCTACCTCCGTTCCCGAGGCATCACCCAATTCGGGGCGAAAGGCGCCTTACGCTTCCACCCGAAGTGCTGGCATCGGGAAGAGGGGCAGACCCGGAGCATCCCCAGACCGGCGATGATCGCGGCGGCTACCGATGGGGCAGGGGCCGTGCAGGGCGTGCATCGCACCTGGTTGGCGCCTGACGGACAGGGGAAGGCGGCAGTGAATCCAGAGCGTCGGGCTATGGGTCACCTCCTCGGCAATGCTGTCAGGCTGACCCCGCAGGATGACATCCTCGTCGTTGGCGAAGGCATCGAGACCATGCTGTCCCTGTCCGAGGCAATCCCAGGTCTGTCCGTCTGGGCGGCGCTCTCTTCGGGTCACCTCGGGGCGGTCCTGCTGCCAGAGGGGCTGAAGCGCCTCTACATCGCGATCGATCGCGATCCGGCCGGGCAGCGCGCGGCAGAGAAGTTGAGCGCCAGAGCCTCCGAGGTCGGGATTGGTTGCCATGTGCTGGAACCGCGGCTCGGGGATTTCAACGATGATCTTCGGGCGAACGGCAAGGACGCACTGCGCCAGCATCTGGCAGGTCAGATCGGGCCAGAGGATCGGCATCGCCTGCCCAGCTGAGCTGCATCGCGCAGGGGGGGGCTGGGAGTGCGGGGCAGGGGGCAGCATCCCAGTCGTGGCTCTGGATCGTCGTCCTCACCCCATCCCGGGCCTTGCGCATCCACCCGTCAGCCCTGCGCGGCCTTCAAGAGATGGGCAGGCCGTCAAAGCGGTTGCCCCTGCAAGGTCGGCAGGGAACCTATTTCCGCCGGCGGTGAGACCACCCCACGCGACAGGTCGCGTGGGGACCCCGATCTGCCGCCTTTGCATCGCGAGACAAATAGCTTCCCTGTCGACCTCCTCCACGCTGTTCCGGCCCCGGTGAAGCCGGGGTGAAGGGGCAACCGCTCCGACGGCTCGGGTCTGCCCATGAAGGCCGCGCGGGATGACGCGCGGACGAGACAGGCCCGGAGGCAAGAAACCGATGACGATCCACACCCACGACGACGCGTATGAACCCGCCCATAGCGCATCCCAGACCGCCCATGCGCTCGACGAGCTCCAGCTCTATGGCTATCGCCCCTTTGACGAGCCCGATCCGCGCCCGATGCCCGATGGGCAGCGCCTCGCCGTCGCCGTCGCGGACATCTTCGACGCCCTCGTTGCGACCCTGGAAGACACCCGTATGGAACCCGACCTCGAAGAGGTGCTCTGGGGCCAGGTCAACCTCTTCCACCGCGCCACGGCACGGATCGAGCGGTCACTCGATGAGAACGAGCAGGCGCAGCGCCGCCTCCAGCGCGAGCAGGACGGCTCCGAGGTGAAATCCACCGAGCTTGAGCGCCTGACGGCCGAAGGCCTGACCCTCGTCGAACGTCGCAACTGCATGGACATGATGCGCGATCACGCCGCATCCGAGTTTGTCCATCACACGGGATCGACCTGGCGACCCCGCACCGGATCGATGGTGAACCGCCAGCACATGACCGCAGCGCTCATCGACAGCCGCGACTTCCTGGCCGCCAAGCGCCGCGCCGAGACCGAGATAATGCTTCCCGCAGGCCCCAAGGTCGCCCTCACCGGCGGGACCGATTTCAACGATCACCGCCTGATCTGGGGCAAGCTCGACCAGGTCCGGACTAAGTATCCCGACATGGTCCTCCTGCACGGTGGCAGCCCGAAGGGCGCAGAGCTCATCGCCGCCAAATGGGCCGAAGCCCGGGGCGTGACGCAGGTGGCCTTCAAGCCCGACTGGACCAAGCACGCCAAGGCCGCGCCCTTCAAGCGCAACGACGCGATGCTGGATGTGCTCCCGGTCGGGGTCCTTGTCTTCCCCGGAACCGGTATCCAGGAAAACCTCGCCGACAAGGCCAAGAAGCTCGGCATCCCGGTCATGAAGTTCGAGAAGGGGGCGTGAGCCCCCGACTTCAATCCGGGACAGAACATTGTGGAAACGTCGAAGAGCGCTTGATATTGTGGTCTGGAGAGAGGCATCAACAACATGTTCGACACATCGCAGCAAATGGAAGTGTTCCCGACGACGGTCGATCTCAAGCGGATCGACCCGTCTCTCAACATGCGGCGCTTCTATCGAATGAGCGTTCAGCCGGACCTGTTTGGCGGCGCATGCCTCGTGCGGGAATGGGGCCGTATCGGGTTTCGAGGGCAGATGCTGATCGAACAGCACCCGGACGAGGGTAGAGCGGTCACGGCGCTCATGAAGCTTGCAGCGAACAAGACGCGGCGAGGGTATCGAGCAGTCGCAGAGCAGAAGATGGATTGAAAAGCGGTAAATGAGATTTCGCCAAGCGTGTATTTCGCGTTTATTTTCGGTAGTTTCCGGCGGCTTCTTTGACTACGAATAGTGTAACGAATTCCGAGGCCTGTTGATGAACCCGACTGAAATTTACGATGCCCTTGCAGAGATTGCGGCCAAGCCATTTGATCCGAATGAATTCCCCTTTGCATTTGCTGAGGCGACGGACGCGGCCAAGGCTGCGATTTCGAAACTGCGAAACGGCTCGACCAACAAGTCGGATCTTCCTGGCGGCGTTCTGTTCAACAAGAAGTTCCACTACGCGCCTGCGCTAAAGGGTCTGACCGATGTCACGCTCGATCAGCTGCGCGCTTCAAAGAAGACCAAGGCGTCCAAGCCCGCGATCCTGATCGCGTCCGATGGCGAAACCATTGCGGCTGAACATCCAGCTTCAGGCGATACACTGCATTGCACCTTCAGCGAGTTAGGTGATCATTTCGGCTTCTTCCTGCCCGCCGCGGGCAAGGAACGCTATCGCGCGGTCGAAGAGAACCCTGTCGACGTCAAAGCGACCGGCAAGCTCGCACGCCTCTATGATGCGCTGACCAAGGCCAATCCCGATTGGGGTAGCGACGATCGGCGGCACGAGATGAACCAGCTAATGATGCGGCTCATCTTCTGCATGTTCGCCGAGGACGTGGGCATCTTCCCGGACAACCAGTTCTCGCGCCTTTTGTTCACCCATGCGGGCGACAAGGGCGAAGAGGCGCGTGAAACCATCATCGCCGCCTTCAATGCCATGAACTTGCCCAAGGACAAGCGCGGCGCCCTGCCGGCATGGACGGCAGAGCTGGAATACGTAAACGGCGGGCTGTTCGCGGGCACCATCGACGCACCACGCTTTGACACAATTGCGTTTCGCTATTTGCGCGATGCCTGCGATCTGAACTGGCGCGAGATCAATCCAGACATCTTTGGGTCGATGATCCAGTCCGTGGCTGACCCCAAGCAACGCTCGGAACTGGGGATGCACTACACCTCGGTGCCGAACATCATGAAGGTGATCGGGCCGTTGTTCCTTGATGATCTGGATGCCGAGATTCACAAGGCCTGGGACCGCGCCAAAGCGTTGCAGCAGGTGCTGGATCGAATGTCGCGCATCCGAGTTTTTGACCCCGCCTGTGGCTCGGGCAACTTTCTGGTCGTGTCTTACCGCGAACTCAGGGCGCGCGAGACGCGCATCCTGCAGCGGCTGGAGGAACTCAACGGCCCTGGCTCGATGCAGATGTTCTCGGCCATCCCAATCAGCAATTTCTATGGCATCGAGATCGCGGATTTCGCGGCAGAGACGGCAAAGCTCGCGCTGTTTATCGCCGAATACCAGGCCAACGCTAGCTTTGCCGAGGTTTTTGGTCGTCGTCCCGCTGCGCTGCCTTTGAAAGATTCCGCGAACATTCAAGTTGGAAACTCGCTTCGGGAAGACTGGGAGACGATTTGCCCACCATCTAGCGATGATCATGAGGTATTCATTGCCGGGAACCCGCCTTACTATGGCGCGAAAAAGAGAGAGGATTGGCAAACGGAGGATATGGTCTGCAACGGACTTAGTGAGTTGCTGCTTCTCGACTACGTCGCGACCTGGTTCTTCAAGGCGGCAAGATATGGGGGCGGATCAAGCCCGTTTGCACTCGTTGCCACTAGCTCTATTTGCCAAGGCGAACAAGTGGCCCCCATGTGGGGGGCACTTTTTGAATATTCGCATAGAATAAAATTTGCCTATCGGCCGTTCATGTGGCGCAATTCGGCGGCAGACAATGCAGGCGTGTGGGTTACCATTATTGGAATGCAAGCAGGCACGCCCACGGAAGCGCGTTTGTTTGATGGTGATGTTGTTACTACCGCAAAAGAGATAAGTCCTTATTTGATCCCCTTCCGATTCATTCCGATTGTAGCCTCCAATAAGCAGATCTTTGATCTGTCTGAGATGGTAATGGGCAGCAATCCTGTGGACGGCAAGCGCCTTTCTGTCTCAGTTTCGGAGCGGGAAGAAATGATCTCAGCGGATGCGCGCTCTCAGTCATTTTTGTTGCCCTACATCGGCGGGGATGAGTTGATCGAGGGAAAGCAGAGATATTGCGTCTGGGTCTCCGATGAAGGGTTGGCTGAGGCATTGGACGTAAAACCAATTCGAGAACGGATAGAGGCATGTGCGAAATACAGATCAAGCGCAGGGCGCGATGCAAGGAAGGTCGCGCACGTGCCTCATCGGTTCTGCTACTCTACTTTTCAAGACAGGCCCTGCATTGCGGTGCCAAACTCTCAGTCCTCGGATCGTGAGTACGTCCCCGCCACTATGCTGTCCGCTGGCAATGTATTGAGCAAGGAGGCCTTTGCAATTTACGATCAGGAGGATTACCTTTTTGCAGTAATTTCTTCGTCACTACACCGGCTTTGGTTGGCCACGGTCGGCGGTCGCATTGGAAACGGATTTAGATATTCCGTTCGAGTCGTCTACAATACTTTCCCAGTGCCGAAATTTTCTGATGAGCAAAGATTGCAGCTTTCTACCTCGGCTCGCCGGATACTCAAATGCCGTTACTCGCATTTTCCGAAGACAATCTCTGAACTCTACGATCCTAAAGAAATGCCGGACGACCTGCGCGCCGTGCACCGTGAAAACGATGATCTCTTGGAGACGATGTATATCGGTCGCCCCTTCCGGAATGACACCGAGCGGTTGGAGAAGCTCTTCAAGCTCTATGCCGCCAAGGTGAAATCGCAAGACAAGAAGGGGGCGGGGGCATGACGGGGACCTATGTACTGTTCCAGATGTGGGGACCGTTTCGCCAGTCGCTGATCTACGGGCACCTCTTCTATGTCGAACAAGCGCGGAAGCGGCTGCTCACGCAGTTTGAGAACATCGAAGCCGAGGCGGACAAGGCCTCGGAAGACTGGCTCGAGAACAACAGCCACCGTTTCGATCCTGACCGAGACGATCCGGGGAGCTTCTATGAGGCGGCAGGAGAGGTTGGCATAGAGTTCTACCGCTTGCTCACCGATATGCGTGATCAGACCCAGCTGAGTGTGGTCGCGGGCATGTTTCATGAATGGGACAAGCAGCTTCGCGACTGGCTGGTTGCCGAGGTCAGGCACTGGCACCGGGGGGATCTGGCCGCCGAAAAGATCTGGAAGGCGAACTTTCCAGACCTCGCTGACCTGCTCGAAGGCCTCGGGTGGAAGATCCGTAGTACCGGATACTTCAAGCTGCTGGATGCTTGCCGCCTAGTCGTCAACGTCTACAAGCATGGCAAAGGGACGTCGCTGGACGATCTGAAACAGCATTTCCCCGAATATCTTCCTGACCCGAATTCAGGGACGCGCCTTGCGTGGTCTTCGATCGATGTTCTGGACCATACTGATCTGAAAGTCAGCGATGCCCAGTTTCAGGCGTTCTCTGATGCCATCGTGTCTTTCTGGAAGGACGTGCCCGAGAACATTTCTGAGGCTGACGTTGCTAGCGTGCCGGCTTGGTTCGAGAAGGCGATACTGAAAGATCGTGCTCAAAAGGCGGGTGCGAAATGACCGATCAGAACACGCCCCAAAAAACAAGCGAGGCGGCGCCCGAAGGCCCGCCTCATGATCTTGTCCACGGGAGGGGCCAGAAGCCTGCCGAAGCACCTAAAGGCAACCTCACCGCGTCTCACGAAGCAATAGATAGCGCCGATGTGGCCACGGATCAAGTTCAAACTCTGACCGATCTTAGGGTTCAGAAGCTGTTAACCGACTGCCTGAGCGACCGAAGACTGAAGCGATATGCCCCTGCGGCCGGTGATGCCGGGGTAGCGCGCGAGGACATCTACCTCTGGAACTGCGACCTGTCCGAGGCCTTCCACTTTGCTTTGCATATGGCGGAAGTGACCTGCCGGAATAGCGTCCACAACGCCCTGACGTACCGCGACCCGCGATGGTTTGAAAACGCAACTTTCCTGAGAATCCTGGACCCTGTTCGCAGGAAGGACCTCGACAACGCTATCGCTGATGAGACCGATCAACACGGTGACGTTATGGATGCCCACCACATGGTTTCGGCTTTGTCTTTCGGGTTTTGGGAGCATCTGACGACCAAGCGATTCCAGCGTTATCTGTTCCCGAAAGGGTTTCAGCGAGTGTTCAAGCACGCTCCATGGGATGCCAAGCTGGAAGACTTGCACGACTTGATCGAAAGCGTTCGCCGCTGGCGTAACCGCATCGCGCACCACAATGCGATCTTCGACAAAGGCCCATCATCGAAGTACCAAGACGCGTTAAAGCTGATCGCGTGGTCCTCTCCGGACCTGGAGGCATGGGTAGCAACCCGATGCCGTGTGAACCAGATTATCAACGCGCGCCCGAAGGGAGAATGACATGGTTGAAATGGTGAACGTGACCTATGGGCGCTCCAACTCGACAACCAACAAGTTGGGCCAACGCCCGATGCAGGCCCGTGCCTATGCCGCCCGAGCGGCGCAGTTCCTTTTGCTCAAAGCGCCGCCCGCAGCTGGTAAAAGCCGCGCGCTCATGTTCGTCGCTCTCGACAAGATGCTTCATCAGGGGCTGGAAAAGACGATCGTTTGCGTGCCCGAGACATCGATTGGCGGGTCATTCCGCTCGACGGATCTGACCCGCTACGGGTTTGAGGCGGACTGGGACGTCGATGATCGCTGGAACCTCTGTTTGACGGGCGAGGACGCAGACAAGCAAAAGGTCAAGGCATTTCAGGCGTTCCTGGAGAGCGATGCCAAGGTGCTGGTCTGCACCCATGCCACATTCCGCTTCGGTTTCGATGAGGTGGCAAGAACTGCGGGTATCGAGGCTTTTGACAATTGCTTCATTGCCATTGACGAATTCCACCATGTCTCTGCCTCCGACAACAACCGGCTGGGCGTGATCCTGCGCAGTTTGATTTCCCGAGCGGAATGCCATGTGATGGCAATGACCGGCAGCTATTTCCGCGGGGATGCGGATCCAGTGTTGCGGCCAGAGGATGAGGACCGGTTCACCAAGATCACCTACAGCTACTACGAGCAGCTGGAAGGCTACGAATTTCTCAAGGCACTCGGGATCAACTACGAATTCTACAAGGGCAATTACGTCAACGGATTGCCAGGGGTGCTGAACCCTGACCAAAAGACGATCATCCATATTCCTCACCGGGGGTCGTCCGAGGCATTCGACGACAAGTACAACGAAGTCGGGAAGATTCTCGACCTCTTGGGTGTCCATGAAGGTCGCGATCCTGAGACCGGATTTGATCTGGTCCGCAGGCCAGATGGGCAGATTCTGAAAATCGCCGATCTGGTTGATGACGGACCAGGCCGGGACATCGTTAAATCTGCGCTTTCGCGAGAGATCAAAGGCGCTGATGGTCGTCGAGACGATACGGCGGACCGCGAGAAGGTCGACATCATAATTGCGCTTGGTATGGCGAAAGAAGGGTTCGACTGGGTCTGGTGTGAACATGCCCTGACGATCGGCTACCGGTCATCGCTTACAGAAATCGTGCAGATTATCGGGAGAGCCACTCGCGATGCGCCGGGTAAGCCGCGTGCGCTCTTCACCAACCTGGTTGCCGAGCCGGGTGTGGAAACCGGCGTTGTGACGGACGCGGTCAACGACATGCTGAAGGCCATTTCTGGTTCTCTGCTTATGGAGCAGGTGTTGGCACCCAACTTCAAATTCTATCGGCGCGAGGATGGCGACGTGCGTGCCCCGGTCGGGACTGACGCCGAAGGCAACGTTACAATCGGTATCAAGGGACTGATTGAGCCACCCACTGATCGAGCTCGGGAAATCTGCGAGAAGGACATGCACGACTTGATGGCTACCGCCTACCAGGAAATGGATAGACGGGTCCTTTCTCCCGACACGGCGCCTGAGGTTGCCACGCAAATGGTTCTGACGGACATCATCGAGCGCAGATACGAAACTCTGGATTCAGAAGAGGCCGAGTCTGTTCGGCAACACCTTGCGGCGCATATGAACGTGCTAACTTTGGCGCGGCGAGAAGCTGAGCGTGGCTTCGCTGAAGGGCAGTCACCTTTGACCGGCAGCCCCGGCAAGGCGGACGCTTCTGACGACGATGGGGATGAAGCCGGAGACAGCGCCCCCAATACGCTGCTGCAGATGGTCAAGAAATTCATCAACGTCCGCGACATCGATGTTGAGCTCATCGATAGCGTGAACACGTTTCGTGAACGGTTCGAGGTCGCATCGAAGTCTTTGAACTCGGAGCTCTTGGCACATGTACAATCGGCGATGGTTGCATTGCGGGTCAATATGACCGGCGACGAGGCTCGAACACTTTGGCCGAGGATCAAGGCGTTCCGGGCCAGTGAGGGACGTGAGCCGAACGTTCACTCTGCCGATCCCCTGGAGAAGCGGATGGCAGAGGCACTGGCCTGGCTGAAAGCTGAGAAGGCGAAGCGGCTGCGCGAGGGAGCGATGTAATGACGCGGCCGAGCTTGGATGACATATTTGCGGAAGACGATGAATTCGGACTGTTGGACGTTAGGCTGCGCGGCAGCCGCGCCACTGTAGCTTCCGACCAAGGGGCTGGCGCGCTGCGAGAAGTCTCAGCGTTCTTTGAGAAACACGGGCGCGTTCCCGATCCTGATGCGGTGGACCATGACGAGATGCGGCTCGGTTCGATCTGGGCATCGATCAAGTCTGCGCCGACAGACCAGATGCGTCTGGAGGACCGGCTTGGACTCTTGGACGACGAGACAGCGCAGGCATTGAAATCATGGCGAGATGAGCCGCTAGTTTCTGACGTGCCTGACAGCCTAGATGATATTTTCGACGATGAAGAGCTTTCCGTCGATGCGTCTCTGATCGATTTGAAACATACGACGCCTGCCGCAGAGCGACACTTGCCCGATCATCGGGCTGAATTTGTTCCCTGTCGCGATTTCGACCAGTTCGCAGAGCGTTTTGAAGCGGTGCAACAGGCTTTGGAAGCTGGCGACCGCCAAGCACTGCCTGTAAAGAAATGGTCCGTGATTGAGCCCATAGAAGGCGACTTCTTCATCCGCAACGGCCTTCTCGCGATGATCGCTGAGAAATCCGAAATGTCCGCGCGAGGGGGCTCGCGTGACCACAGACTTCGGGTCATCTTTTCCAACGGCATGGAGAGTGATCCTCTCATGTCTTCGTTCCGCAAGTCGCTCAATGACGATAAGACGGCCCGAATGGTTCAGAAGGTCGGGCTTGGTCCCCTCGATCCGGACTGGGAATCTGATCAACTCGAATTGTCTGGGACAATTTACGTCGCTCGGTCGCGCTCGGATGATCCTTCGATCAGAACTCAGCGAATGATCCTGCACAAGATCGGTGTCACCAGTCAGGATGTTTCGCGCCGGGTTGCAGATGCTCGCAACGATCCAACTTTTTTGCTAGCACCAGTGGACATCGTCGCGACTTACGAGCTTCAAAACCTGTCCCGCCGCAAAGTTGAGAACCTTCTCCACCGCTTTTTCGCGGCGGCCAGGCCGGCAGAGCTCTTTGTGACGGACCGCTTCGGGAAGAAGGTCTTTCCAAAGGAATGGTTTTACGTTTTGCCGGACCATGTCGGCCGTGCGGCGAAACTGATTGAAGAGGGGCGCCTTCATTTGTTCGAGTACGACGTTCAATCCCAAGAAATCGTTGCGAAGGTTTGACCAGGAAAAGGCGCGGCGGGCTACCAGCGCGACGGAAAAAATAATGTTGGTTGGCTAGGTCTGATAAGTCGATCTTTGATAGAAATACGCGTTCCTGCCCTTTTCGGCGTTCCGTTGGCCGATAAAACCTCTAATTCACGCGCTTGTGCCAAGTCGGATAGTACCTGAAAAATGTCGTCGTTGGTGCCCGCTGTTCGATTGCCAATCTCATCCAACAGGCGTGCGACGTCCAACTGCCCATTTTCCATCATTTGGTGGACTTCGGCTGGCAGGGCGTTCACGAGCTCCGTACTCAATTTGGTTCGATCGATCTCTGAAAAATTGAAGAGCGAGTCGCAACTTTCGATCAACCGCGTGTCATACCCCAAAGAAAATAAGCTGCCAGAACCAATGTGAGTGAAGCTGTTCTGTTCCTGCCAGTGCACGCTGAGCATCTTGTCGCGGGCAGCTTGGTGTTGCGATAGGTGTGCAAGCATCATCCATCGGTTATCCGTGCGCGACCACAGCATGAATGGCGTGAAAAACTTGGCTCCGCTTTTTGCATGAATGTGTGCCATGAGCGCACGCTGTGTAAGGGCGCGGCCCATATTCTCATCTTTTCGCTGTCTCCAATCAGCGATGAAGCGGGAATCGATGCCAAATTGTTGGTATAGAGGAAGCTCTGCCGAAGCGTCCTGTAGGTAGTTCAAGAGGCTATCTATGGCGAAATTGAGGACGACCTCTGCTCTATCAAGGGCAGTGAAGATCGTCTGTATCGCTGACATTGGCACGTCGGAGTAGCCAAACTGATCCAAAAAGAAAATGGATCGGCCTTTGCGCTGAGTCTGCGTGATCTCAGCCATGATTGTCGGCAAGTGTTCTACAAACTTTCCTTCTAATACAGAGATCTGCGGGTCGTTCTCTTTGTACCCTCTCCCGCGCAGCTCCCTCTTCAGGGCGGCCACATGCTCGCGTTCGTCATCCACAAAGATAAAGCGTGCATTGATTTCCAGAGGCTTTGCGCGACCTTCGTTCAGTCTTACGGTCGCCTCTTCAACAGCATTGAGGAGAACAAGCGGGCTCCCGGCTCGTGTGTCGTTTCCATCGGAATATGCGCCGCCTCCACTGAATCCATCCACGAGAGTAATATTCAAACGATCTTGTGCTGGGTTGCGAACCACTGTGTCGAAATAGACATCAAGATAGTTCTTGAGGACATCGAGCTTACGCTTGGTATGTTCCTCAATTCGCGGGAGATTGCCATCAGGTCCCCAGATGAAGTTCGTCGCCATCGCGTTCCTAACTCGTCAGCTCTGCCATTATTTCTTTGGGAACAATCTGCCATGGAAAGCCGTTCCACTCAGCTCCCTCTAGAAGCCGTCCGCCAGACTTTGGACGGGCTCCCCCCCACTGCTTGAAAAAGAATGCAACGTCGTATTTTTCACATGCAAGGCGTAATTCTGTTGCCCATGACGGTTCCATCGGCCTCGCCTTTGGTCCACTTTCCCCCCCGACGATTGCCCAGGCTATGCCACTCAGATCCACGTTCCCGATCCTGCCAAGCAATGGCTCAAACGAAATAAATCGCGCTTCTGAGTTGATTTGGCGCAGGTGTTCGATTCGGCTCTTGTGTGCGCTGTCCTCGACGGACACGCCGAGCCAAATGTGCGAAGGGACTTTTTCTCCAGAGTACCTCTTCTTCACATAGTTTCGCATTAGCGAAGAGCGTTTGGTAAGAACCTGATACACATGCCAATTGGCCCTCTCCATCGCGTCAAAAACGGCGTCGATGTGACTAATTGGAATATCCTTGTGAAATAGATCGCTCATTGAATTGACAAAAATCATACGCGGCTTCTTCCAACGAGCCGGTTGGTCAAGTCGTGACGGCCAGAGACGCAGATCAAATCCTTGTTCGTAAGGATGCCCTTCTATACCACGCCACCGCTCCGCAAAGCGTTCCGCATAGCAGTTGTCGCAGCCCGGACCGATTTTTGTACAGCCGGTAACGGGATTCCACGTCGCGTCTGTCCACTCGATTTCAGATTTTTGTGCCATCCTGCTCAATCCTTTTTGACGGCCACTCTACGCCGGTTGGCACAAAGAGGGAACATCCAATCTGGGCACTGCGCGTCGTGCCGTATGTGCCAATAGTAAAGATCTCGGGCTTTCTACCAACCATTCACGCTCTCCCATCTAGGTTCAACCAGTACCTCGTATGGCGTCTCTCACCGGTTCGGCTGAGCGCACCTTTCTCGACTAGATCCTGCAGATCGCGGGTTGCGGTTGCGCGTGAAGTTCCGGTGATCTTGAGATAGTTGTCGGCGCTGAGGCCGCCTTTGAAACCGCCAGGGCCTTCCCGAAACATTCGAGCGATGGCCTTGGCCTGGCGTTCGTTCAAGTGGTCTCTGTGCCGATCGTAGAAGTGTGCCTTGCTGATGAAAAAGCCGACGCGGTCGAGTGTGACCTGTTGGGCCTTTAAGACAACTTCTGCGAACCAGACGAGCCAATCGGTCACGTCGAGCGTTTTTTGATGCTGCTCGAGCTGATCGTAGTATCCCTTGCGCTCCTTCTCGATGGTGAAGGCGAGCGAGATGAGGGTGGGCTGGCCAATGTTCTGCGCCAGCGACTTTTCAGCGAGGGCGCGACCCAGGCGACCGTTGCCGTCTTCGAATGGGTGAATGCTCTCGAAATAGAGGTGGCTTAGCCCTGCGCGCGTCAGCGCTGGAAGCGGCTCTGCTCCCCCCGGCCCGGTCTTGTTGAACCATTCCGCGTATCGCTCCATCTCGGGCATGACCCGCTCTGAAGGCGGCGCTTCGAAATGGATCGTGGGGCGGTCGAGGCGGCCGGAAACGATTTGCATCGCCTCGGCGTGGCGTCGGTAGGCCCCGATGGTTTCCAGCCGACGGTCATGGGACAGGAGCATCCGATGCCAGCGGTACAGTGTCTCATGGGTCAGCGGCTCTGCAAAACTGGAATAGACGTCCACCATCATTTCCGCGACGCCCTGTTCGCGCGGTTTGGCAGGGTAGCTGTCCGGATCGAGGCCCAGATGGCGGCGCAGCGAAGACTGGACACTGAGCCGATCGAGGATTTCACCCTCGATGGCGCTCGTCTGCATCGCTTCCTCGCTGAGCAGTTCGATGCGGAGTTGCTCGCGTTCCGGCTGACTGACATGATGGACCGCGCCGAGGATTTCCCCGGACGACAGCAGGAACGTCTGCTCAAACGGCTCCAGAGCGGAGGCGTCATATCGGAAATCCGGCCAATCGGGCAGCGTCCAGTTCCAAGCCATGAGTTATAGATATCCTTTCTATAACTCATATCTAGATCACTAATGAGGTATAGAAGTCAACTCTATCGCTCAAAGGACCTACGGGATGGGATGACCCACAAACCGACGCGAGACTTTGAGCTAGGCCTTTTCAAGGTGCGTCAGATCTTGCTGACGCGGTCTGGGGGTCTTCGGATCGACAGGGTTCTGTTCCGGCGCTTGAATGAATGGTTCATAGCGAACGTTCGCCATGGGGCGGTCGAACCAGGCAGGCTGCACGTCACCATTGTTCCATTGGTAAAGGTAGCCAACCAGATTTTCAGATGTCTTGCAGAGGATGCGCATGATCGGTTCGCCAGTCAGGCGGGGCTTCGTATTCATAATGCGTTCCTCCTAAATGGACCTCGTAACTCGTCACCACTGAGGTCTGAAATTCCTGTTAGCTGGTGTTAGGACTAGGTTTCTGCAACTGCAAGATGAACTGTTCTATGTGGGCAGAAATCCACCGGTGAAATGCAAGTTGTCTTTTCAGATAGGTATCTTACGGCGCGTTCGGTTCATGCGGCGATGCAGCACGAATGGCAATTTCTTCAAGGATCGCATCGATCTCGCCCCATATGCGTGGTTCCACCTGGCCGCGGATCAGAGCCCATTTACTCAAGACGTCGAGGGGGTCGTGGTCCCGTAGGAGGACACCCAGGCTGGCCGCATCTACTGCCAGAGATGTACGGGCCTGCCACTGCGTGTTTCGAGTGCGTCGCTCCTCCGCGACTGGGGCGAAGACCGGCGACAGTTGCCAGCCTTTGACTGCACGGCGCAGGGCGGCACGCACCACATGTGCTGGCTCAACACCACAAGTCTCCAGCGCTGCTTCCTGTCGTTCGAGTGCGTTGACCCTGATGTCGATCTTCCGGGTCGGGTTCAAAGCTCGCGCCGATACGGGAGCTCTCAGGCTGGTATGCAGGGCAGAGCTTTCCGCGGTGACTTGGTGCGGCGCCACGGCACCTTCCGGCGTACGCTCTGACTCGTGCCGATCAGCGTCAACGTCAGCGGCTGGGGTGCCTGTATTTGTTGCTGTGACCTGTGCCTCATCTTCCTTCCCGGGAATCTCGCGGTCACCCTGTCGCAGGGTGGCGGCGTAGGCTGGGTCGGGCCTAGTGATGGTCGGGATCTTCTTGCGCAATCGACTGCCCTCACGCAGCAAGAATGTTGTTGAGGATGTCCGTCGCCTCCTCGAGCGCCTCGACAACATGACGTACATGTGGACGCATCAGAGGGTTTGGATCAGATTGCTTTTCCAGCGCCAAGGCGTGGAGAAGCCCCTTCTGGTCCATCTCCTTGTAAGTGTTTCGTCGCATCATGACGGTCTCAATCACCGGAAAACGGGTGAGCGCTTCTTCAATCAGGGCGGCGTCAGCACGGGTTGTTTTCGGGTCGACCATGTTGAGGACGACGTGGTGGCGCGGAAGGCTGGAGGGGTCGTCAACACGGGATTTCAGCTTCTCAAACCAATCAGCCGTCTGCGCGCCGACATCGAAATCAGACGTCGACAGCATGACGGGCGTCACAATGTGGTCCGCAAGCACCGCAATGCCGTCTGACCATTCGGCACCGACCCCTGCGGTATCGATGAAGATGAAGTCTGCCGTGCCTGCCATGTAGACCTGATCGATCTGATCCTCGACACCCGCCACGCTTTCGACGGTGGCCGAGCAGAGAAGCGGCGAACTCAACCCACCGGCTTGCGCCCGAGCATGCCAGGCCCCGAGTACTCTCGTGCTGTCCGTGTCGATCAACATCACTCTGCGTCCGGCGGCGATCGCGGCGCTGATCAAGGCGCGCGAAAGCGTCGTTTTTCCACTGCCCCCTTTCCGGGCCATCGCTGCGATCACCACAAGATTTTCGTTCGGCATTCTGATCCTCCGCAAAAATAGTGAATCGCAACGATAATACCAAAATGTCGCTAAACGCATGAGACTGAGGGGTCAAGCAGAAGTCGGGATGCGACCCGCGTTTGGCATGCAGCGGGCGGCGTTGTGCGATGACCGTGCGACGTCTGCCGTGGCGCCTTCAGCATTCGTCGCGGGGCACCACACACCCTCCAAATGTCGGGATGCGCTCGGCGATGTACAGCGGACGGAATGCAGGTGACGGATAGCGCGCTCCAGACGACGGGAGGCAGTCTCGCGTATGTCGTTCCGCGGGTGACGCGAGACGGTTAGCACGCGGCAAAACCCGTCTTGCGGGGTGCAAGAGACGGGGCGCAAAAGACGCGATGCGCGATGCGGAGACCGCATCGCGTGGTGCAATGAGCGCGAAGCGCGATCCATTTGACAAAGGACGGGAAATCGCCCTTGTAGGGCGATTTTCTACATTGAGTACAAGCCCTTATAGCCGACCCCACTTGCGTTGGGAGTCGGCGGGCTTGTACGAAGTTGGCAAGAAATAGGAACGTTAACTTCAAAATGCCCCGCCGTCGTAGACTATCAGAGATCGAGCGATCGACCATCGCCCAGGACCGCCGGAACGGCGTCTCTGCGGCGTCGTTGGCAGCCCACTACGATGTCAGCCTTAAGACGATCTACAACGTGGTGAACCACCGGGATGAGCGTCAGACAGCGAACGGCAGCCGATCGCGGGTTGTGGGGATCCGGGTCTCGGACGACGACCTGCGCCGGTTCGACGCGGCGCTGTCGCGGCGCGGGATTGCGCACCGCTCGGATGCAATGCGCCGCCTGATGCTGGCGGCCGAAGGTGTCTTCCTGCCCGACGACGAGATGTGCGACGAGTTGCGCAGCCTCGGCGCCGCGCTCAACCGGATCGGCAACAACGTGAACCAGATCGCGCGACGTCTGAACGAGGCCAAGGTGCGGGGCGAGAGATTGTCCTACCCGGCCTCAAGTCACCGTGACGTCCGCGCCCTTGCAGGTCTGGTCTTCGATCTGGCCGACCAGGTCCAGGAGATGTCGCGTGCGCGGCGCAGCGTGCTGGACCTTGAGATCAGCTCTGCCCTGGCGGGCCTCGCCGAGAGGAATGAGAATGGCGCGGAGTGACCGGGTCCGTGGCATCGACCCGGCGCTATTTGACCGCGGCTGGAGCCGGGTTTCGGGATCCTGGCAGGGGCTTTCCAAGGGCGCGCAGATGGTTCGGGCCGCGCGCGGCTATTCGCCAGCGATCTTCAAGGCTATCTCGAAAGGGGGCTGCCACACCGGGGTGCAGTTACGGGCGCAGCTCACATATCTCACGACGAAGTCGACCCATATCCTCGACAGCCGCGGCACCCATGACGGGAAGAAGCAGCTCTCGGAAGCCGAGATCAACCGCGTGGCGCGGCGGTTCGAGAACCAGTGGAACGAGCGCTACAGCCCCAAGCTTGGCCATACGTCGCATCTGCTGATGGCATTCCCGGTTGGGACCAGGGGTGAAGAGGTGCGCGATATCACCCAGGCGGTCTGCGAGAAGTTCTTTCAAGGTGAGGGGTCGCAATTCGACTATATTGCTGCAATACACCAAGATCGCGCGCATCCACATGCGCATATCGTTCTGAACCGCCGCAGCAAGGATGGCGAAATGTTCTTTCTCGGGAAGGATCATCACTTCAACTACGACGCCTTTCGCGAGGCGATGGTCGAAGCGGCTAGAGGACATGGGATCCGCCTTGAGGCGACGCGTCGTCTGGATCGCGGCGTCACGACCTACCGCGCCGAGATCGATGAAATCTACAAGGCCCGCGACGAAGGCCGTCCCCCTGTCGAGCGCCAGAGAACCGGCGCTGACCTGGCGGCCGCTCTGGAAACCGTCCGACAGAATGCCCTGATCTATCGCGGGCTCGCGGCGGAAGCGTCACGTTCGAATTTCGAAGACGTGGCCGAGGCGCTCGAGAGGGCCAGCACCATCCTTGCCAGTGGCGGTCAGATTCAATCTGACGGAGCCATCTATATGTCCCAAGACGAAGCAGCGTTCGACACACTGATCACCGAGTTTTCTCAGAATATTCGCCAGATCGAGGCGGCGATCGACAGGGCGCCGGCGGCCGAGAAGCCGGTGATCGAGCGCAAGCTGACCGACGTTCTGGCCTCGGTCGCGCATCTGAACCCGCTTGGGGATCGCTCCGCCGCCCTGGTCGATGCCCCATCCCGGGACGGCATCTATGCAAGGCCGAACTTAAGTGAAGAACACCTCGCGCGTCTTGACGATGGAGAGGTGGCACCAAAGCTGGCCGAGGCGTTGCAAGGCACGGGCATCGATGCCGAGGCTGTGGCCGCGCGCCTGCGGGAGGGGGCAGGCAATGCCGCATTGGAGCGCCAGTGGCTGGCACAGGATCTGCAAGGGATTGCCAAAGCAAGCGACCTCGATCTGGAGAAACCTGCGGACCGGGAAGAAGCGCTCGACCGGCTGGAAGCCGTGCATGTTCGGTTGGGCGATGTCCTGACCGACGTAAGCGTCCTTCGCGCGCCAACCGAGATCGACGAGGTGGACAACGCTGAGCCAGCGCTCGGCGAGCGGTTGGCGGTACCAGAGGGTGATCTCGAGAATGACGGGCCCGACATTTTTGCCCCATCGGAGCGGCAGGCGTTCAGGGCGCTGGTGGCGCAGTTCCGTCGGACGGATTTCGATCATCCGTTTTCCGACGACCCCTCTGTACGGCGGGCAGGCGCTGTGGAGGTGGAAGAGGCCCGCGCCGCGTTCGATGCCTACGCGCAGAAATCGCCGCAACATGCCGAACTGGCGTCGATGGCCTGGGACCAGATGACTGACAGCCGAAAGCCGCCGCAATACGCGGTATCGAAACAGGACCGCACGCTTCATGCTGGCGACATGGACCTCGCCTTGCGGGATCCTTCGGATCATCTCGGTCCGATCACCGAAGAGCTCCGCACCCTCGCTCGCTATCGCACGGAGATGCCGGATGATGAATTCGGTGCGGCCGTTCAGGACGAAATCAACCACCTTCGTTCGCTCGGCGCGTCGCGTGCCTATATCAGCGAGCGCAGTTTCGAGATCGAGGACCAGGCGCGACAAGACTACGCCGAGCGCCGGTATATGGAAGAGACCGCCCCAACCGTCATGGCCTTTGTGCGAAACGCCGACGTCGAGGGCCCGCTCTCCGAGTCAGAGCAGCAGGGCATCGTCCGGCAGATAAACGCGCGACTAAGCCCAGACGCAATCGACGCGCTGCGGGCCGGCAACGCAGAAGTCCTCGACAAGTTCACTGAGGATCCGCTGCGCCAGCTAGAACTCGCCAGGACCTATCTTCAAAGCAGCGAGGTCACTGCGCACGGTCCGGCGATGGAGCGCGTTCTCGATGCATTGGCCGAAGAGCAGATCGAGGCGCAGCGCGCGCGCCACGCCGCGGCACATGGTGAGAAGGGAATCACCCATGGATAAAGGCAAGATTGCCCTCGGAGTGTTGAGCCTCGTGCTGGTCGGTCTCGCCATGGGCTATGTCGTGGCGACCGACTTTGTCATGTTCCGATATGGGCTCTCACCCACGCGTTTCGACGTCACCCTGCTTGCCCGCGAATATCGGGGTCTGTCTCAGTCTGCGCCGAAGGACTTCCTCTGGGTGAACCTCATCCTTGGCGGCTTCGGCCTGGCATCGCTGATGCTGAGCGTCACGCTTCTGGGGGATGCATTGACCCGCTTCGGGACGACGCATTGGCAGACCCGCAGCGAGATGAAGAGGAACGGTTTCTTTGCCAAGCCCGGTGGCGGCTTCCTTCTGGGCAAGCTTGGCTCCCCGAAGTCCAAGCGCCCGTTCCTTGTCTCAAAAACCTTCCCCCACGCACTGATCGTGGCGCCCACGGGCCGCGGCAAGGGCGTGGGATTTGTGATCCCGAATCTGCTCACCTACAAAGGCTCTGCCGTGGTACTCGACGTGAAAGGCGAGAACTTCCGCGAGACCTCGCGCTTCCGCGCCAGCATGGGGGACAAGGTCTTCCGCTTCGCACCGACCGACTGGGATCGACCGACCCACCGTTACAACCCGCTGGCGCGCATCGCGGCCATGACCAACCCTGACCGGCAGCAGATGGAGCTAAAACTCACCGCCAAGCTCTTCCTGCAAACCGACAACGAAAAGCTGAGCGGGCTTTTGGCCGGGGGCATCGACCTTTTTGTGGCAGCGGGCCTTCTCGCCTTCGAGCGCGGCGTGCCGACCATCGGCGAGATCTATCGCATCACAGCCTCGGGGGGCGACAAGCAGAAGGAATACTTGAAGCGTTCGCAGGAGGTGAAGAACAAGTCGGCCAAACTGATCTTCGAGCGTATGGCATCGACCAACAATGACACCCTCACTTCCTACCTCTCCCTCCTGATGACATCGGGCCTCGACACCTGGGACAACCGCGCGATCGACGCCGCCACCGCGACCTCTGACTTCTCATTCCGGGAAATCCGCCGCAGCCCACATGCGATCTATCTTGTGGTCGAGTCAGAGATGATCCGCCCGTTGGCTCCGCTGATCCGTCTCTTTTTCTCAGACCTGATCGCCTCGCTGCAGGCACAGGAGCCCGCGGACGATGAACCCTGGCCCGTGATGATCATGCTCGACGAGTTCGACCGGCTGGGGAAAATGCCGATCATCGCCGAAAGCATCAAGACGCTGCGCTCCTTCGGCGGAAACCTCGCCATCGTCACCCAGACCATCCCTGCGCTGGACGAAATCTATGGCGAGAATACCCGCAGGTCGCTTCAAGGCGGCGCGGGTGTGAAGCTCTACCTCACCCCGTCAGAGCAGAAGACGATCGAGGAGTTGAGCCAGGCCGTCGGCAAGACCACCAAGCGTGTGGTGACCCGCTCCCGCGCTGTTGGCCGCAATCCGTTCGAAGGGCGCAGCGTCTCAGAGCGAACCGAGGATACCCCGCTCCTGACAGAGGATGAGGCCCGACGCATGGATCTCGATGAGGTCATCCTTGTGATCGACGCGCAGATGCCTATCCGCGCGAGAAGGGTGAAGTATTTCGAGGACCCTGCCCTGAATGTGCTGCACGCGGGTCAATCGGGGAGCTTCCCGTATCCGGACGAGGATAGACTGCGGCGGGATCGGCAAATGTCCGAAACCCGCGAGACTGTAGAAAAGCTGAAGCTGGAGCTACAGGAGGTGCGGGCGTTGAATGTCGCGCCGGACGCGGACCCAAACGCGGCGAAGCCATCGAAGACTGATCCTTTTAGTTCAACGAAGGCCCGCGGCCGCGCGGCTCGTGCTGCTGCGAGCGGCGGTGTCCAGGATCAGCTGTCGCTTGATATCGAGGGATTGGGTATCACGAGCACAGACCGGACGGCGCTTGCTTCGGCAGTTCAGACGACGAGGGCGATAATTGCCGAGCACGGGTGAATTCTCAACTGCGGACCTTCGCGCAAGGCCCGGCGAATAGCGGTTCCGAGCCCATTTCGACCGATGCTGCGATCGGCACGAATGTCAGCTCATTTTTTGCGACCACAAGCGGAGACCAAACAGGCTATGCTAGCTACAGCGAGATGCGTTCGTCTTCGTACAGTTGCCGCTATGTGAAATAGATATTGGAAATGCTTCGGATTCCTCTTAGATATCTCTCGATCCTCGTCAGCGTCGCCCTGCTGGTTATCGGTAACGGCCTTCAACAGACGCTGGTCGGTCTGCGCGCGGGCATCGAAGGATATGCCGAAGAAACGGTCGGCGTGATGATGTCGGCCTATTTCGTCGGGTTTGTATTCGCCTCGATTCAGGCGCCGCGGGTGATCCAGCGGGTCGGGCATATCCGCGCCTTCGCTGCTTTCGCTTCGGCCGCGTCTGCCTTTGCGCTTTGCTTTGCGATCTTCGTCTCGCCGCCGGTCTGGATCGCGCTCAGGGTTGCACAGGGTGCTTGTTGGGCCGGGCTGATCATCATCGTGGAAAGCTGGCTCAATGCCTCAGCGGAACGCAGTTGGCGCGGACGTGTGCTCGCGATCTATTCCATCGTGATGTACGCGGCCTGGGCGGCGAGCCAGCCGATGGTCGGACTGGCGCCGACATCGGGCTTCGTTCTTTTCGCCGTCGTGTCGATCTGCATGTCACTGGCACTGGTCCCGATCACGCTCAGCCGCGCGGGCGGTCCGGGCGTCGTGCTTGCAACGCGCCTGGAACTGAAGCGCCTCTTCGCGATCTCGCCGACGGCCCTTGCTGGGGCCTTTGTATTGGGCGCAACGGTCGCGGCCTTTTTCGGGATGGCGCCGGTGGCGAGCCAGCAGGCCGGCTTCACAGATACTCAGACCGGCACAATCCTCTCGGCGGCCCTGATCGGGGCTCTGGTCTTGCAATGGCCTTTGGGCTGGCTGTCGGACAAGGCCGATCGCCGTCTCATCATCCTCTGCAGCAGCCTCGCCGGTCTTCTCGCCGCACTTCTGCTCGGCCTGCTCCTGTCGAGTGCTGCGCAGATAGTTGCGGTTGTATTGTCCTTCGTTCTAGGCGGCACGCTTCTGCCGCTTTATTCGGTCTGTCTGGCCGAGGTGAACGACCGGATCGACGAGGGTGAGCTGATTGCCGCGGCGAGCGGCTTTGTGTTGGTTTACGGGGTCGGCTCCGCCGCCGGACCGTTCGCGGCAAGCGTGACGATGGGATGGGTGGGACCGTCCGGCCTGTTCTACTTCATCGTTGCGATCCTGGGCCTGTTCGCAGCCTACGGCACCTTGCGTATCCGGCTTCGGGAAAAGACCGTCATCGCGGACAAGCAGCCCTACGTCGCCACGCCCAGCACCAGCCACGCGGCATTGCCATTGCATCCGGACGCGCAGGATCGGGCCACAGGAGAACCCGCGCCGCGGTGATCTGTTTCACGCTGCCTCGGCCGGCTGTTTGACGCCGTCGGCGATCCGCTTCAGATCCGCGTCTTCCAGCGTCTCGCGCTCCAGCAGTTCGGCCGAAGAGCTTTCCAGCAACGCGCGGTTCTCGTCCAGAAGCGCGAGTGTGCGCTCGAAAATGCTGTCGATCACGTCCTTTACCGCCTGATCCATGCGTTCGGCAGTGGCGTCGCTGTAGCGACGATTCAGCCACGAGCCCTGGTCGCCCTGACCCAGGAAATTGCCACGTTCGGTGTCGTAGGCCACGTGGCCCAGTTCGTCGTCCATGCCGTAGCGCGCCACCATCGACCGCGCGATGTCGGTGGCGCGGGCGAGATCGTCGGAGGCGCCGGTCGAAAGGTGGCCATAGATGATCTTTTCCGCCGCGCGGCCGCCCAGCAGGACGGCGATCTTGTTCTCCAGCTCCTCGCGGGTCATCAGGTAACGGTCCTCGGTCGGCCGCTGGATCGTGTAGCCGAGTGCGCCGATGCCGCGCGGGATGATGGAGACCTTGTGCACTTCGTCCACGCCCGGCAGGGCCATGCCGACGATGGCGTGCCCCATCTCGTGATGGGCGACGATCTCGCGCTCCTTCTCATTCAGCCGACGGTTCTTCTTTTCCAGCCCGGCGACGATGCGCTCTACCGCTTGCGTGAAATCCTGCATCTCGACGTGGGTAGCCCGGCGCCGTGTCGCCATCAGTGCGGCCTCGTTCACCAGGTTTGCTAGGTCCGCGCCGGAAAACCCCGTGGTCAGCGCCGCGATCTGGTCCGGGTCGACGCCATCGGCCACCTTGATCTTCTTCATGTGCACTTCGAGAATCTGCACCCGCCCGGCGCGGTCGGGGCGGTCCACCAGCACCTGCCGGTCGAAACGGCCCGCGCGCAGCAACGCCGGGTCGAGGATTTCGGGCCGGTTCGTTGCGGCCAGCAGAACGACGCCCTCGGTCGGATCGAAACCGTCGAGTTCGGTCAGAAGCTGGTTCAACGTCTGCTCGCGTTCGTCATGGCCCCCGCCGGGATGCTGGCCCGCGGCGCGGGACCGGCCAAGCGCGTCCAATTCGTCCACGAAAATGATGGCCGGCGCTGCCTTCCTCGCCTGCTCGAAGAGGTCGCGTACCCGCGCGGCGCCGACGCCCACGAACATCTCCACGAATTCCGAGCCGGATATCGAGTAGAAAGGCACGCCCGCCTCGCCGGCAACGGCCTTGGCCAGCAACGTCTTGCCGGTGCCGGGCGGGCCGACGAGAAGCACGCCCTTGGGCATCCGCGCGCCCAGGCCGCCGTAATGCTCGGGGTCCTTCAGGAACTCGACGATCTCTTCAAGTTCCTGCTTGGCCTCGTCCACGCCCGCCACATCGTCGAAACCGACCTTGGTGTCGCTCTCGACATAGATCTTGGCCTTGCTCTTGCCGATCGACATGAAGCCGCCCATCCCCTGCCGCTCGGCGAACTTGCGGATGAAGAAAATCCAGATGCCGACGAAGACAAGCGCCGGCAGCACCCAGGATAGCAGCGTTGTGAGCCAGGTGTTCTCGACCGCCCCGGTATAGGTGATATCGGCCTCTTCAAGACGCTCGATCATGTCGGCGGGCACGGTGGTGGCGACAAAACCGGTCTTGCCGTCCTGCGGCTCGCTGAACGTGCCGCGGATCGTATCGCTGCCGATCACGACTTCCTCGATGACACCCTCACCGAGATAATCCTCGAACTGGCTGTAGGGGATTGCGGCAATGGTCTGGGACTGCACCCAGAGATCGCGAAGCAGAACGACCCCGAAGATCGCGAGCAGGACATACCAGAAATTGATCTGTGTTTTCTTGTCCATTGGCGGCAATCCTCCTTTCTTGATGCTGCCAAACATAATTCCTGACACACCCTCTTGACAAGATTTTACACCCTTCCCAAATGCTTGAGTGCGGGATGCCGCTGAATGGGTCCCGGAGATGTTGGTGAGATACGAGGCGTGTGCATGATGCAACGCTTCGGTCCCGTCATCGGCCGCGAGGTGCATCTGTTGGCCTTGCGTATCGAAACACGTGGTCGCCATGCGTCTTCGTGCAGGCTCGCAACCGGGCCCCTCCCTTCGCGACAGTCCCGCAACGTGAAACGCGGTCCGCCCGCTGCGGACCCCCGATGTTGTGACCAGGAAGAGGAGGATACGATGCTGAACTACGGACTGTCCCAGGCGCAATGGGATCCCTTCGCGGAACTGCGCCAGCTTCAATCGCAGATGAACCGCATGTTCGAAGGCGGCGGGCGTAGCCAGCGTGCAAGCGATGGCAACTGGCCCCCGGTCAACATGTGGCTGGGCGACGAAAGCGTGGTCGTCACCGCCGAGATGCCCGGTGTGGGCAAGGACGACATCGACCTGACGGTGCGCGAGAACACCCTGATCATTTCGGGCAAGCGCAATCCGTCCACCGATGACGAAGATGCCGCATGGCATCGTCGCGAGCGCCCGCATGGCGAGTTCTCACGTTCCGTCCGCCTGCCGCTGCGCGTTGATCCCGACAAGGTCGAGGCACGCGCGAAGAACGGCGTGCTGGAGATCGAGATGGGCCGCCCCGATGCGGAACGGCCGCGCAAGATCAAGGTCAAGGCAAGCTGACAGCTGAAACGAGAGGAGGAAAGAACCATGGCAAACGAAATGCAGAAAACCGGCGGCGATGTGGCCCGGTCCGAAGCGGAAGAAACCCGCGATACCGGCCCGACTTTCCGTCCCGCCACGGACATCTTCGAGAAGGACGATGTGGTGACGCTGACCATCGACATGCCGGGCGTTGTCCCGGACAGCGTCGATGTCTCGGTCGAGAACCGCTCGCTCACGGTGCGGGGCACGATCGAGGCGCCCGTGCCCGAAGGCTATCGGCGCATCTATGCAGAATACGCGCCCGGCACCTTCGAGCGGGCCTTCAGCCTGCCCGACACCATCGACGCCGACAAGATCGACGCCACCCATCGTGACGGCGTCCTCACGCTCACCCTGAAGAAGAGCGAGGCCGCCAAGCCGAAACAGATCAAGGTCAAGGCCGCCTGAGGCGACCCGGACCGAAACAGGAAAGGAGGAAATGACAATGGCATTCAGCGATCTCATTCCCTGGGGCCGCGACCGCAACCAGCCGTCCGGCCGACGCAATGAAGACGACAACCCCTTGATGTCGCTCCAGCGCGACCTCAACCGCGTGTTCGAGGATTTCTGGAGCCGGTTCGACAGCCCATTCGGCAGCATGGCCACCAATGGGCCGCGCACCGACATCTCGGAAACCGACGAGGCGATGCTGGTCTCGGTCGATCTGCCCGGCCTCGACGACAAGGATGTCGAGGTGAACGTCACCGACGACATGCTTACGATCCGCGGCGAGCGCGAGGAGAAGGCCGAGAAGGATGGCTTCACCTCGCAGTCCCGGCGCAGCTTCCACCGGATGATCCCGGTGCCGCCGGGCGTGGACGCCGAAAAGGCCGAGGCGGAGTTCAAGCGCGGCGTGCTGACCGTGACCCTGCCCAAGACCGAGGAGGCCAAGGCGCGCGTCAAGCGGATCGACGTCAAGTCCGGCTGACTTGGCTAGGGGCGCGGGGATTTGTCCGCGCCCTGACTCGCCCCATTTCACTGCTCGGCGTGTCGCTAACCGCCACATTTTGATGCCGGTCAAGGCAAGGCTCCACAACTTTGAATAAAATTGCGCCATAGCAAATAGTCAGGAGGAAGACAGGATGGCAAACGGAATCTGTGACATCTGCAAGCGCCGCCCGGCCTCGTTCCGGGCGCAGGTATCGGTCAATGGCGAACGCCAGGTAATGGAGCTTTGTGACGATGATTACCGCAAGCTCGCACGCCAGCAGCGGCGGTCGTCCTCGCCGCTGGAATCGCTCTTCGGCGGCGGATCGCTCTTCGACGAATTCTTCGGTGACAGCCCGCTTGGCGGGATGGACCGGCGTATCGGCGACGAAAGCGAAGGTCAGCGCATTCCCGTAAATCGTGGCAGTCGGCGCGGCCAGGGCGGGGCGAGCATCGCCGATCGTCTTAGCGAACAGGGCAACAAGCTCTTGCAGGAGGCCGCGCAGAAAGCAGGGGAACTCGGCCGCTCCGAGGTCGATACCGAACATCTGCTCTTCGCGCTGAGTCACAGCGATGTGGTCAGGACGCTGCTGGAGCAATTCAAGATCGACGTGGACGACCTGCGCCGCCAGATCGACAAAGAGGCCCCTCGCGGCGAAGACAAACAGGATGGCGAGATCGGCGTCAGCCCGCGTCTGAAGGATGCGCTGAACCGCGCCTTCGTCGCCTCGAACGAGCTGGGCCATTCCTATGTCGGCCCGGAACACCTGCTGATCGGACTCGCCGAAGAAGGCGATGGCCTGGCCGCCGACATCCTTCGCAAGCTCGGCCTGACGCCGCAGTCGCTGCGCCAGCAGGTCACGAAGGTTGTGGGCCAGGGGGCCGAGGAGGGTCGGGTCGAGACGCCCTCGAACACGCCCGACCTCGATGAATTTTCTCGCGACCTCACGAAACTGGCTCGCGACGGCAAGCTCGACCCCGTTATCGGCCGCGCCCGCGAGATCGAGACCACGATCGAGGTTCTGGCGCGGCGCAAGAAGAACAACCCCGTGCTGATCGGCGAGCCCGGCGTCGGCAAGACCGCGATCATCGAGGGCCTGGCACAACGGATCGTGGCTGGCGAGGTGCCCGAAGCTCTGCGCGACAAGCGGTTGGTCGAGCTGAACATCAACTCGATGGTCGCCGGATCGAAATATCGCGGCGAATTCGAGGAACGCATCCAGAAAGTGCTGAAGGAGATCGAGGCCAACAAGGACGATCTCGTGCTCTTTATCGACGAATTGCACACGATCATGGGCGCGGGCCAGGGCGGCGGCGAAGGCGGGCTCGATGTGGCCAATACCTTCAAGCCGGCGCTGGCACGGGGCGAGTTGAACCTGATTGGTGCCACCACACTCAATGAATACCAGAAGCACATCGAGAAGGACGCGGCACTGGAGCGGCGTTTCCAGCCGGTCTATGTCGATGAACCCACGGTGGCGCAGACCATCATGATCCTGCGCGGCCTGCGCGACACGCTGGAGTCTCACCACAAGGTGACGATCACCGACGAGGCCATCGTCGCCGCGGCCGAATTGTCCGATCGCTATGTCACCGGCCGCTTCATGCCCGACAAGGCCATCGACCTGATCGACCAGGCCGCTGCGCGCGTGAAAATCAGCGCCACCGCACGGCCGGTGGACGTGCAGGAGCTGGAAGCGGAGACGAAGCAAATCCAGCGCGAACAGGATTACGCCGCCGCCCGCAAGCAATTCGACCGTGCAGGCGAACTGAAGAAGGAACTGGAGGAAAAGCAGACCGAACTGGATGCCCTGCTGGAAACCTGGAAACGCGACCGTGCCTCGGCCAGCGCCGAGGTGCGCACCGACCACATCGCGCAGATCGTCTCCAAGCTGACCGGCATCCCCGTCACCGACCTGACGACCGAGGAGCGCGAGAAGCTGCTGAAGCTGGAGGACCAGTTGCACGAGCGCGTCATCGGCCAGGATCAGGCGATCGGTGCGGTGGCCGACGCGGTGCGGCTGGCGCGCGCGGGGTTGCGCGAAGGGTCCGCCCCCACGGCGACATTCATGTTCCTCGGGCCCACCGGCGTCGGCAAGACCGAACTCGCCAAGGCGCTGGCCGAGACCGTCTATGGCGACGAGGATGCGATGATCCGCATCGACATGTCGGAATACGGCGAGCGCCACGCCGTCGCGCGGCTGGTGGGCGCCCCGCCGGGTTACGTGGGCTATGACGAGGGCGGCCAGCTGACCGAGCGCGTGCGCCGCCGCCCCTATTCGGTGGTTCTGCTGGACGAGATCGAAAAGGCCCACGCGGATGTCTACAACATCCTGTTGCAGGTCTTCGACGACGGGCGGCTGACCGACGGCAAGGGCCGGGTGGTGGATTTCACCAACACCATCATCATCGCCACCTCGAACCTCGGCTCGGACATCATCCAGCGCAACCTCAAGAAGCGCGGCACGAAGGAGTTCGACGAGGGCAAGCAACGGGGTGAGTTGATGGAGGTGCTACGGCAGCATTTCCGCCCCGAGTTCATCAACCGGATCGACGAGATCATCGTCTTCCATTCGCTCAACCGCCCGGAAATCCGCCGGATCGTGGAGTTGCAGCTCGACCGCGTGGCGCGCACCGCGCTTGGTCAGGGCGTCGAGATGGCGTTCGATGAAAGCGTGACCGATCATTTCGCCGCCGTGGGCTTCCAGCCCGAATTCGGTGCCCGCGAATTGCGCCGCCTGATCCGGTCGGAACTGGAAACCGAACTGGCCCGCGCAATGCTCTCCGGCTCGGTCGAGGATGGCGACAAGGTCCGCGCCGCCTGGTCGGCGGAGGAGCAGAAGATCACCTTCGAGAAACAGGAGGTCGCGGAGGAGGACAGCGCCGAACCGGAAGACAAACCGGCTGACACGTCCGGCACCGCCGATGGCGATGAAGACAGTGAAGCCACGGACGCAAAAGGGGAGTCCGATGCGTCCGAGGAGGCTTCCGCGAAGTAACTGGAGGGTTTTGAAGATGACACATGAAACCAACCCGATCCCCGGCTTCTGTTCCCTGTCGAAGAACTGGTGGGCCTTCGTGCTGCGCGGTGTGCTGGCGCTTGTCATCTCCGTGCTGGCCTGGTTCATGCCGGCCGAGGCGGTGCTGACGCTCACGCTGGTCTTCGGTGCCTTCGCCTTTGCCGATGGCGTCTTCGGCCTGATCGCGGCCGTGCGCCAGATGCGCGAGGGCGAACGCTGGGGCTGGCTCGCCTTCAGCGGCATCCTCGGCATCCTGACCGGCATCGTCGTGATCGTCTCGCCCTTCGTGGCGACTCTGGTTCTGGCCGTATTCCTCTGGGCCAGCATCGCCTTCTGGTCGGTCTTTTCGGGTCTGCTCGAGATCGTCACTGCGATCCGTCTGCGCAAGGAGATCGAGGGCGAGGTCTGGCTCGGGCTGAGCGGCATCGTGTCGGTCCTGCTGGGCGTCCTGATCGTCTGGTTCCTGGCAACAAGCCCCGTTGAAACCCTGCTGGCCCTCGGCTGGCTGCTGGCGATCTATGCCGCGATCTTCGGCGTGACGATCATTCTGCTGGGCTTGAAGCTGCGAAAATCCGGCGGCGGGGCCGACCATACCGCATCGGCGGAAACGGCCTGAGACATCTGAAAGCAACCTGTTCTGAAAGGAGGTCACGATGTTCAGCATGAGAGGTCATAACCGGCCGATGTCCCGGCCGACGATCCCCGGAACCGACCTGTCGTCGCCGGACGTGCCCACGGCGATCATCTATCGCCCGTCGCGCAGCGCGACCCAGTCGGGGCCGCGCCCGCGGCACTGGATACTGGAGTTCGAGCCCGCCGCATCCCCGGAGATCGAGCCGCTGATGGGCTGGACCGCCACGCGCGATCCCTACCGGCCGATCCGGCTCAGCTTTCCGGATCGTGAAAGCGCCATCGACTACGCCGAACGGCAGAACTGGGATTACATTGTGCGGGACGAAAGCCAGCGCCGCCGCGGCCCCCGGCGGGAACCGATCTTCCGGCCCCTTGAAAGGTTGGACGGGCCGCAACCGCGCGTCCGGACCGAAGACCGCAAACCGCCCGCCGAGGACGAGACCGATCCAGTGACCCTGGCCGCGCTGGAATCCTTCCCGGCCTCCGACCCGCCGGCCTGGACGGGAACGACCCTGGGGGGCCGCTGACGTATTGGACGTGCGAAAACCGGCCCGCCGCATGTTCACATCACGATGAAGGACCGGACAACAGGAAACCGCAAAGGAGAAAGGAGATGCCCATGTTCATTCGCAAGACACTCGCCTCGTCCGTCAGTGCCCTGGCGCTGACATCCATGCTGGCCCTTTCGCCAGCCTTTGCCCAGGAGACATCGCAGCCCCCGACCGCCCAGACCAATGAGGCGGTAAGCGAAGCGGTGCAGGATGAAGCGTCCGCACAGGTCGACGAGAAACGGAAGAAACTTCTCAATGACGCAACTAGGGCACTTGCGGAAACGGAGACCGCTCTCAAGGCTCTCGATGAAGGAGACAGCGAGGCTGCGCTCGAAGCGCTGGCAGTCGCAACCGGCAAGCTTCAAAGCGTCGTCGCCCGCGATCCCGACCTCGCTCTTGCGCCTGTCGATGTCCAGCTGCTCCAACGTGATTTGTTGGGTGACGTGGAAACGATCGACGCGGCCCGCGAGGCAATCGAAAATCTGGTGGACGAAGGCAACCTCCAGGAGGCCCGCCCCCTGATGCGCGATTTTGCCAGCGAAATCGTGGTGGAGACCACCAATCTGCCGCTTGCCACCTACCCCGACGCGCTTCTGCGCGCGACCTCCCAGATTGATGCAGGCGATGTGGAGACCGCGAAACAGACGCTTGCGACCGCGCTTGGAACCGTGGTCGTGACCGAGGAAGTGATCGCGCTTCCGGTTCTGAGGGCGCAACTCCTGATCGACGCTGCGGAAAATGCGCTTGGCGACGGTGAAAGCATGACTGCGGATACCGAAGCCGGGGAATCCGCGGCGGCCGAGACCGAGGATGCCGACGCCGCCGTCGATGCGGAACCGCTTTCGCCCGGCGAATATGTCGAGGCTGCGCGTAACCAACTCAGGATTGCCGAAGCGCTCGGCTACGGCAACGAGGACGATTTCGAGGAACTGCACGAAAACCTCGATGAACTCGACGAGAAGATCGACGCCGCGCACGATACCGGCGGCATCTTCGACAAGATCGGCGACAGCTTCATCCGTCTCAAGCAGAGGCTGTTCGGAACGGATTCGGAATGATGCGCTGCCCTTCCACAATCAACTGCCTTGCAACACCGGTGGCCGGATACCTCCGGCCACCTTTTCCACCGGCTTGAAGGAGATCGAAGATGCCCGCACTTGTTTCTCGTCTTGGCCACATTCTGGTGGCTCTTTGCATCGTTTCGCTGACATTCGCGGCGCCGGTCGCGTCGCAGACGGCCGACCGTCCGCTATTTCGAAGCGACAGCGGACTGCCCACTCTGGCACCCCTTCTGGCCGAGGTCACTCCGGCCGTGGTCAATATATCCGTCGAAAGCCGCCAGACAGCGGAGATGAACCCGCTCTTCAACGACCCGTTCTTCCGGCGGTTCTTCGATATGCCGCCCGTGCCGCAGCAGCCCACGCCGCGCCAGCAGATGAGCGCCGGGTCGGGTGTGATCATCGATTCCGAAGAAGGCTATGTCCTTACCAATCACCACGTGATCGAAAACGGCGACCGGATCGTGGTCACGCTCAAGGATAGACGACAGTTCGATGCTGAACTCATCGGCAGTGACCCCGGAACCGACATCGCATTATTGCAGATCGAAGCCGAGGATATCTCCGCGCTGGAGCTTGGGGACAGCGACAGCCTGCTTGTCGGGGACTATGTGCTCGCTATCGGAAACCCTTTCGGCCTCGGACAGACGGTGACTTCCGGTATCGTCAGTGCATTGGGGCGCAGCGGCCTCAATGTCGACGGCTACGAGGATTTCATCCAGACCGACGCGTCGATCAACCCCGGAAACTCGGGCGGCGCGCTGATCACCCTCGACGGGCGATTGGTCGGCATCAACACCGCGATCATCGCGCCGTCCGGCGGCAATGTCGGAATAGGATTCGCTGTGCCCGCCAACATGGCCAGCGCGGTCATGGATCAGCTGATCGAGTATGGCGAAGTGCGCAGAGGCCAGCTTGGTGTGATGATTCAGGATTTCACGCCCGATCTTGCCGACGCATTGGGCATCGAAGCGGGCGTCGGCGCAGTGGTCACACAGGTCGAGCCCGACAGCGCGGCCGAGGAAGCCGACTTGCAACCCGGCGACCTGATCGTCGCCGTCGATGGCCGCCCCGTAGCGGGCTCCGCCGATCTTCGCAGTCAGATCGGGCTGAAACGGATCGACAGCGATGTCGAGTTGCAGGTCATTCGCGACGGCGAGGAACTGACTTTAAGTGCGACCCTGCGTGAAGGCGGGCTGGTCGCCGCCGCAACCGGCGAGCGCGCGTTCGACCGGCTTTCGGGAGCGGAGCTTCGCGACCTTCAACCGGGCGACCCGTTCTATGGCAACCTTTCCGGCGTCGTGGTTGCGCGGCTCGATCCGGGAAGCCGGGCGGCGCGTTCGGGATTGGAAGCGGGTGACATCATCCTCGCTGTCAACCGCGTGTCGGTCGCTTCGGTTGCGGATTTGCGCCAGCAACTGGCGCAGGTCGATGGGGCGCTCGCCCTCACCATTCAGCGAGGCGCGGCCCGCATCTTTCTGGTCATGCGCTGAACCTTGGTGGATATCGAAGAGGAGGGTTCCATGTCCGAGACTGAAAAGAAACCCGAAGCCGTAGCGATCACCGATGACATTGGCCAAGACGCTAAGGGCCTTGGAACGATGCCGAAGGCGGAGGACAAAAGCCCGGAGGTCGACATCGCGCGTCTGACCGACAAGTGGAAGCGCGCGCTCGCTGATGCCGAAAACACCCGCAAGAGGGCAGACGCGTCGTACGCGGAGGGGCGTGAACACGGTATCGCCTTGGCCGTCGAGGCTCTCGCGCCTGCCCTTGACGCCCTGGCGCTCGGGATCGAGGCCGCGCGAGCAAATCCGGATGCCGAAGATCCCAGGATCGTTTCGCATCTTGAGGGTCTGTGCAATGCCCGGACGGCCTTCGAGACCGGACTGAAAGCACTCGGCGTGAGAACCATCGCGCCCGAGAACGCGCCTTTCGACGCGGCCCTGCACGAAGCGATGCAGATGCAGGAAACAGACAAAGTCAAACCCGGACAGGTCATGGTCTTGCATCGCCCCGGCTATGCCATCGGCCAGCGCCTGATCCGGCCTGCCCGCGTCACTGTGAGCGCCGCACCAGCCAAAGCGGCGGAGGCATAAGTAATGCTGCGACTTGCGCTCTATCTCGGTGCGAACTTCGCGATCCTCGCGGTGCTGTCGGTGGCGTTCCGCCTGTTCGGCATCGACAGCCTGTTGCAGGCAAACGGCGTCGATCTGAACCTGACGGCGCTGCTGATCTTCGCCGGGGTGCTGGGCTTTGCCGGATCGCTGATCTCGCTCATTCTGTCCAAGAGCATGGCAAAGGCTGCGATGCGCGTGCAGGTCATCACCACTCCACGCAGTGCGGTCGAGCGCTGGCTGATCGAAACCGTCCACGCCCAGGCGGATCGCGCCGGGATCGGGCGGCCCGAAGTCGGCATCTTCGATCACCCCTCGCCCAACGCCTTTGCCACCGGCTGGAATAGCAATGACGCACTGATCGCCGTCAGCACCGGCCTGTTGCATCTTATGGACCGGGGCGAGGTCGAGGCGGTGCTAGCCCATGAGGTCAGTCATGCCGCCAATGGCGACATGGTGACGCTCGCGCTGATCCAGGGCGTGGTGAACACCTTCGTCATCTTCCTGTCACGCATTGCCGGACTGCTGTTCGATCGGCTGATCCTGCGGATCGAGCGTGGCTATGGGCCGGGCTTCTGGATCGTGTCGCTGATCATGGAAATGGTCTTGGGCGTGCTGGCCATGGCCATCGTCATGTGGTTTTCGCGCTGGCGCGAGTACCGGGCCGATGCAGGCGGCGCGGCACTGGCAGGACGGCGCAACATGATCGCGGCGCTCGAACGGTTGCGGCAGGCGCAGAACGCACCGCCACTGCCCGAGGAAATGCGCGCCTTTGCCATCAGCGCTGGCCGCGTTCAGGCGCTCTTTGCCAGCCATCCCCCGCTGGAGAAACGCATCGCCGCGCTGAGGCAGGGTGTATGATCGCGATCTTCTCGCTCCTGCTTGTCATCGCCTTGTCACTGCTGATCGTTCGTATCGGCACCATCGCGTTGACGATGACCGGCCTGACCGAAGAGGTTGCGAAGTTTCAGGCGCTCTCTGCCTTTTCCGGCGCGGGCTTCACCACCGACGAGGCCGAACACGTGGTCTCCGGGCCGGCACGCCGCCGCATCATCGGCCTGTTGATCCGGGCCGGCTCGGTGGGGATCGTGACCGCGATCTCGACGCTGATGCTGTCGATGATCGGGGCGGAGCTGCAGGCGACCGCGGATCGGTTGATCATACTCTTGCTCGGTGTGGCCCTCATCTTCGCTCTCGCCCGCTCTGAGCGGCTCGAACGGTGGGCCACCCCGTTGATCCGCCACGCCCTTCAGAAATCGACGGACCTCGATCTGCGGGACTATGCCCATGTGCTTCACCTGCGGGAGAATTTCGCGGTCGGGCGCGTCGAGGGGGCAGAAGGATCGGACTGGTCCGGGAAAACACTGAAAAGCCTGAACCTGCCCTCGCTCGGGATCAATGTTTTGGGGATCGAGCGTATGGATGGAAGCTATGTCGGCGTGCCCGACGGGGAAACGGCACTCAAGGCTGGGGACCGGGTGGTGCTATTCGGAGATCGGGACGAAATGGATCGTCTGGGGTAAGAGCGGGTCGTTCATAGAGAGCCGTTGATCGAACCAGGCTAGAACGCCCCTCTGTAACTACTCGCTTCCGATAGCTGCCATTGGCGCAACGGTAGCGAAGTGCACTTTGTCCGCATTGTGGGCTTTGCCGAAGGCCTTGGCGAACGGCAGCTCATCGGCGTCTATCCTGTCAGCCGTTTTGCCCTCTCCGCTATCCGGACCACTTGCGCACCTGCCTTCGCCGCAGCGCTCCGCACAACCACAGGCGCCTGCACCGCACCTCGTCCGATCGCTTCGCCTGTCGTGAGCGCACCGATCCGCGATCTGCCCTTGACGCCGTTCGTATTGAAGATGCCTCGCATGATCCCGGTCGAGCCAGCGACAACGGCGGGCGCGGCCACCACCATCAGGTTGCCCGAAATCCCCCGTACGATCAGGGGCGTTGCTGCGACAAAGCCCTTCGCCAGGAAGACCATGACGAAGAACGGCACCAGCGATCCGATGTTGGCGGCGGAGTTAGGATCGCCAAGCTGTGCCAACAGAGAATTTGCCATGCCGACCACAGTTGAAAACATAGCTGCGATGACGATGGGGTAGAAGGCATAGCTGACCGTCGTCGAAACCCACCTATGGAAGAAATCCTTGGTCGCGTCGAAGAGCGACAGTGCGATCATGATCGGAGCGAGGCCAAGCATGAGTGTCAGCATCATCTTGGCGAAGATGAGTACGATGCCGGTCATGAAGCCGAGAAGGCTGAGGAGCACCAGGCCAATGCCGCCGAGGATCGCTCCGGTCATCCAGTTGAGGTTGTTGCCGATAGCGTTAAGGTATTGGCTGAACTCTGTAATCAGTCGGTCGAATTCGGCTGCGAAATAGGTAGCGCCCGCCCCGCCGCCCCCGACTGATGAAATCAGTGCGCCCGCCACATAGTCGAGCCCGCCAATGACTGCATTTGCGACAGTGTTGAAGTTGGCCCAGTTGAAGGCGAAGAGCCCTATCAGCATCAGCTTGATCAGGTACCAGAAGAAACTTGCCCCATCCATGCTGCGGAACTGGAATGCCATGTTGATGCAGACGCCGATCAGCGAAAGCGTGACCATCAGCAGGACGATCGTGCCGGTATTGCTCGCCACGGCCCCGAACTGGGACTCGGCCGCATCGGCGAGGAAGCCGTCGGCGGTTCCAACCATCCAGCTGACGATGCTCATTACCAGTTGCCTTGCGCTTCGCAGATATCCTGGACGGCGCGGGCGATCTGGTTCTGTTCGTTGCGGAGGGCCAATTGGGCTTGAGTGTGCTCCGCTTGGGTGTCGCTCGCGAACTGTTCCTCGTACTCGGTCGAAGCGGCATCCCAAGACGGGAAGCGCACATCACAGCCGCAATCGCCACTTTCGTTGATCGTCTCCCATGACCGCAACTCGTAGAGACGCATCAACGTCAGCGCCTTGTAGGCTTCCCGCGGATTGATTTCGTCCATCCAGGTCGGGCGCGCCGGACGATCGTTGCAGATCCGGTATTGTTGAGGCGACATATCGACCGTGAGATCGTTTGAGATCGGAGGCGAAGTCTGCGCCACAAGTGGGCCCGCAAGGGCGGCAAGCATGACTGCGAGGATTGGTTTTCGCATCTGGGGGGTTCCTTTTTTACTCAGCGGCAACGGAGGGGCTCTTGTTGCCTCTGCCGTCGACCGTGTCGAGGTTCAAATCTGTGGTTTGGCCCGGGAGAAAGAACTCGGTGATTCCGCGCGCGCCTTCATGGCGGCCTGCCTGAATGATCACGTCGATCGAGCCCTCAATATAATCGATCATGTCGGCATAGGTCATCGGCACATCGGTTTTCAGGGCAGCGATGGCGAGGCGACGAACAGCAAGTTTTGGGGTCTCGGCATGCAGCGTAGTCAGCGATCCACCGTGACCGGTGTTGATTGCCTCGAGAAACGTCATCGCCTCGCGCCCGCGGACTTCGCCCAGGACGATCCGGTCGGGTCGCATGCGAAGCGTTGAGGCCAAGAGCACATCGGCACTGCGGGCATCCGTGTCCCGGTCCGCGATCAACGTCACGACATTGGGCTGCTCGGGGCGCAGCTCGGCCGCCTCCTCGATGGTGATGATCCGCTCTTCGGGCGGGATCAGCGAAAGGATCTTGCGCGCCGCGACCGTCTTGCCGGTCGATGTACCGCCCGAGACGATCATGTTGAGCTTGTTCTCGACGCAAAACCGCAGCGCGGCGTCGATGTCGCCGGACCTCACCACATTGCGCAGCGCGGCGTTCCGTTCCCGGCGCAGACCCTCAAGGCTGCGTTCCTTGCCGAAAAGGAATCCGAGTTTGATCTTCTCAAGCGGCAGGGAGGAGAAGAACCTAAGAGAAATCGAGAAACCGCCCTCGACTGCCGGCGGCTGGATCACCTGCGCACGGATCGGGCGATCTCGATACAGGATCGAGACAGAGACGATGGGCTTCTTGGTGCTGAGCGTGGTCGAGGCTGCTGAGGCGATCTGGTTGCCGAGGTCCTTGATCTCGGTCTGGCTCAGCAGGCTGCCGAGACCTCGCATGAAGTGATCGCCCTGGAATTCGCCCCAGACTTGTCCGTCGGGATTGATGCAGATCTCGATCGTGTCGTCGCGCAGGACCTCGGGGCCGAAACGGTCGAGCGACGCTTCCAGATAACTTGCAGCCATGTCAGAAAATCTCGAGGTCACGATCGACCATGACCGTGATCCGTGTACCCTGATCGACATGCATCACTGGCCGGATCGCCAGATAGTCCTGCATCACGCTTTGCGTACTATCGCGCAGATCCGTGCCGACGTCACTCGCAACATCGGCCGCCGCCTCGCTGTCGATTTGACCCGCTGCAGCCGCAGGCAGGGCGCCGATCAAGGAGATCAGCGCGGCGGAGCCGAAGCGTTGCGCGAAACGGGTGTCGACAAACCCGGTGGTGCCAGTGCGGCCGAGTTCGTCTCCACCGAAGGCGCTGATCTGCACGGTCTGATTATCGGGCAAGATGATCCGGTCCCATGCCACCATGACGCGCGATTGGGCGAGTGCGACATCGGAGCGGTAGCGCCCGATCAGCCGCGCGCCGCGCGGGATCAGGATACGCGTTCCGTCGAAAGAATGGACGTCTTCCGAGACGATGGCGCGGATCGCGCCGGGCAGTGTGCTGTCGAGGGCGGTCTCTGTCACAGCCTGAATCATGGTGCCCTGAACAACCGTGTTCGATGGGTTCGCGATCACTTCGGCACGTGTCGCCTGCGCAGGTTGTGCGCCCGAACGAACAAAGGCTTCATCTGCATTCAGTCGCGCGGCTTCCAGCGTATTCTCCCTATCCGCACCCGCGCCCATCCCGGAGAAGGCGATCATAGGAGACGCGATACGCTCTGCGCGGGCCTCGGCTTCGGCTGCGCGACGCCTTTCGAGATCGGCCAGCCGCAATTCTTCTTCACTTGGTCCCAATGAGGTCGGCTCTGGTGGTGCAAGCCGTGCAAGTTCCAAGTCCATGCGGAGCTGATCCAATTCGCGATCCCGCTCGGTCAGCTGCCGCTCGAGGGCACGCTGAGCCTCGGCGGATGCTTCCTGTAAGGTGGCAATTTGCGCCGTCAGGTCCGCAATCGCCTGCTCCGCCCCGCTATCCGCGGCCTCGGCCGGTCTTGCGCGCAGTTCCTCGAGTTCCGCTCTCAATGTCGCAAGACTTTCCATCAGCGCGAGTTCCGACTCGCTCGGACCTGTGTCCGTAGGCGGGGCTTGGCTGGGCTCCGGGGCAGAAATCGGCGCCAGATCTCCGAATCCGGGGCCGCTGCTCTGGAACTCTTCAGGCGCGGCGGTCGCCATTGGTGCTTCTGCCGACGGCTGCAGGGCAGCCCACGCCAGACCACCTGCTGCCGCGATGCCGACAACTCCAAGGATCGCGGCAAGCGGTGCAGGCCGCTTGCTTGCCTTCGCTTTGCCTGTCGAACCTTCGAGAGCCGCGAGGCGCGCGGCGAGGTCTTCCGTACCTTCGGTCATGATGTGGCCTGCCCTGCGTCCTGGACGCAAACCACATCTTCGCCAAGGCGAAGGACCCATTGTCGGTTGACGCCGGACACGCGGATGACGCCGTCACTCAAGGCTTGGCTGTTCACCGCGCGTTCCCTGCCGTTCGAATATCGGAAGATGGCGGGCACCGGCGCGTGCCGCGCGAACCGGAAATACGTGAAGGTACCATCATCCCAGATGGCCGTCGGCGTGAACTCTTCTCGGGCGCTGACCGCATAGTTCGCGTTCGGCGCATCGGCCGCAACCGCCCTGGTGGGTTGCACGCGGTTTTCAGGATAGCGGAACTGCACGACATAATGCGGCGTCTCCCGGGCTTCGACGACATGGAAGTAGTAGGAGCGGCGGTTGGTGTAGACGGTGATGTTGGTGGCGACGCCAGATGCTATCGGCTTGATGGCGAAGGCACGGCCACCCGGGACACCGTCGAATTGAAACCCGACCGTATCGCCGGCGATGATCGAGCGGATGGTTTCACCCTCACCGAATTCGACTGTGGTGACGCGGGTCAGAGTCGTGACGACACGGTAAACCTGGCCCTCAGTCCAGGTCGCCACGCGCACGCGATTGTCGTGCGAGCCTGGGCGGGGGGTGGTCTCGGCCAAGGCAGTTGTTCCCGCGAACGCGAGTATGCTGGCGGCCAACAGCGTAGAGATTGGAGTGCGAGTCATTCGGAACGGTCCGATCGGATGGCATATTGGGTAACAGTGAAGCCGAAAGGGTTTTGCCAGACATCGTCGATCGCGCGGGTCCGCTCGGGCCGGAATTCGAACATCAACGTGGCAGTGAACGATCCATCCTGCACCCCCTGCGGGCTTGTCAGGCGCTTTCTGAGCCGCACCTGGGCGCGGTTATCGCCAATAAGGGTGATCGATGCGATCTCAACGGCCATCTCGGCCGCAGCCCCGTAACGCGTCGGCGGATAGCTCTCCTGCCCCGATGTCCACATCGCGCGCATGTTGGCCTCGGCCGACCCGGAAGACTGTGCGAGGACACGGCGGACACGAAGGTCGTTGTCGAGCTGGTTGTAGGTTTCGCGGTCGAGAATGTAGCGGTAGATTTGCGCTTCGATCACGGCAGGCCGTTCGGCGAGCGACACGGTTTCAACCGTGGCATTGGGGAGCGCCATCCCGGTCGCGGGATCGTAGGGCACAACCACGGGAGGCGGCGTTTCGACCATCAGCGCGACAGCTGCAGCCGTCAAACAGCCGAATACGCCAAAGCCCGCCCCGGAAAGGCCGATCATCCGCCAAAGCTGTTCCCGGCGCAGGGCACCGTAGACAAGTTCCTCTTCCACGAGTTCGCGCGCAGTCATCACCCCTGCCCCACTCACGGCTCAAGATCCGGCAAGGTGAAGTCCATGTAGCGGCGTTCTTCAGCAACGGTGGCGGCGTCAACCACGCCTGCATTGCCAGCGCCGAGGGTTTGGATCGCTTCCAGCTCCCACATCCGGGTCATGGCGATGGCGAGTTCCGCCGTGACGCGTGTGTTATGATCCATCGAGGCTTTGAGATCTTCCATGTCCGGGATCATCTCGACCAGACGTTCCACCCGCTCGAGAGACTGTTCCGCCTCTGCGTGGCTGTTCTGCGCCGCCGCCGACATCACAGCACCTGTGGTTGCCCGCGTGGCCACGCCTTCGGCGCCCGGATTGTCGCTGGTGGCGATCTCGCGGAGTGAATCCTCGTCGAACCCGGCGCTTGCCAGCGCCTGTTCCATCTGCGTGCGCATGGGCCCGGCATTGGGCCCGATGAGAGCGCTCCAATCGCCCGCCTGGATGCCTCGGATCAGGCCGGGGATGTCTTCGAAGTTGGCCTCAAGCAAGGTGTCGAGGTCCCCGCCCATGGCAAGCCCGAGGATGCTGCGCGGCCCGGTGAGCGAGGCATACATCTCGTTCAGCTGATCGAGTTGACTTTGCAGCATGTCCAGTTGCTCCAACGCATTGTCCAGAAGATCCGTCTGGATCCCGAAATCCTGCAGCATCTGTTGAAGCTGGCGGATTTCCTGGGCGATGTTCTGAGTGTCCACTGTGGGCACACCCTGTGCCGCGACAGGTCCGGTGACATTGAGGGTGAGCGCGAGAGCAATGCTACCGGCGAAAAGGGAACGGGGCAGGCGCAGGTTCAACGCAAATCCTCCTGACTGAAATCCATGAATTGCCGCTCGGCAGCCTGCGCTGCCGCCAAGGCGATCTGCTCGGCGCTGAGTGGCTCGGTTCGGGCGGCCTTAATCCGGGTCCGGATTGCGACCAGCCGGGCCAGTTCGGCCCGGGCATAGGTGTTGAGAGCGATGGCCTCGTGCAGGTCTTCGGTTTCGCCAATGCGGGTGATGATGTCCTGAACCCGCAGGGCGGCGGCACGGACCGAGATCAGCGAATAGTCGCCATAGACCCCTGCGCCGTGGGCCGAGAGGCTGAAACTCGCGTTGGCGAGGAGCACAGGGTCGATGGTGCCAAGCGCATCAATGCCGCCTACGGCGGCGAGGTAGCTGTTGTACTGCTGCGGGATCACCACGACATAGGCTTGGGTTTCCGCGAAGGGCGGCACACCGCCATAATCCTGCACATTGCCCGGACCGGCGTTATAGGCGGCGAGCGCATGGATAATGTTGCCATCGAACATGTTCAGCATCTGGGCGAGGTATCGCGCACCGCCCGTGACCTGCAGATAGGGATCGTCGTAATAGGCCGGGTAGATCCCGAGATCGCCTGCGGTACCGGGCATGATCTGGGTGAGGCCGAAGGCCCCCACGGGTGAGCGTGCCCCGATCTGGAAACGGCTTTCCTGCCAGATCAGCGCCTGCAAGAGACAGCGCCATTGCACGAGCGAAAGACCTGCGCGGCCGACCCCGGACAGACTATGGGTGTCGCGTGCTGCGCGGATGATCAGCTCCTCGATCCCCTCCCGGGCATCGCCGAACATCCGGGCCGCGGCCGGATTGTTATCCTCGGGCGCATAGAGGCTGGCGGCGGCGCTTTCGACGTCACCAACCGACCCCTGCCCCGCCTCGAGCCCGGCCACGGTGCCTGCGACATCGCCGGAGCCGAGGGACATGGCATCCATCAGCCCTTCGAGCGAGGCGAGTTGTTGCCGCTCGATCTCGGCCAGTTCCTCCTCGCGGGTCAGCCGGTCCTGTTGCAGTGCCAGGTCCCGATCAGTCTGCTCGAGGATCGCCTGCCGCTCTGCAAAGAGGCGCAGATCGAAGGTTGGCACGCCTTGGGCGACCGCTGGCCCCGCCGCGGGAGCTGCCAGTGCAAAGCCGATCATTGAGAGAGGAAGCCAGGTCCGCATTGGCTCAGTCGCCCGCCCCCAAGAGGACGAAATCGCAGGCCGTGTCGCGCCGCGTGACCTCCGCCCCCATGGTCGAGATCGTGGCGGTGGCGGTCCCTGCCTGCGCAGGAGCCTCGTGAAAATTGAAGCAGTTGGCTTGCGGGGGGTTATGCTCCGCACAGGCCGTCAGGGTCAGGCCGAGCCCGAGCAGCGCGACGCTGCGAATGATGGTACGGGTCATGTCACTCTCCAGAAATCAGGACGTTCGCGATAATCGGCGCCGACAAGCGCTTCGCCCTTCTCCATTCCGCCAAGGATGGTCACGAGCGGGCCGAGCGCGCTGAGATCGGCATCGATCACGACGGAACCACGGTCGTCGCGTACAAGCGCGAGCCGCGAGGCCGAGCCGACGCCTAGAAGCACGTCGAGCTCTTTCTCGGTCAGGCCGAGCATCGCGTAGTCAGCGGCGGAAGCACGAATGTTGGGCAAGAGCACCTGCGTCGGCACCGCTTCCACGATGGTCTTGCCGGTGCGCGTGCGCTCGAGCTGGCTGGCATATTGCGTCATCATCACGACGACGGCGTTCTGCTTGCGGGCGGTCACCAGCCAGTTGCTGAGTCGCTCCGCGAAGTAGGCGTTGTCGAGGGCTTTCCATGCCTCGTCGATGACGATGATGGTGGGCTTGCGGTCCTCGATCACCCGCTCGACCCGGCGGAAGAGGTAGGACAGGACCGCCATGCGTTCCCGCTCGCTCTCGGAATCGAGGATGCCGGTGAGGTCAAAGCCCGCGACGTCTCCATCGATGCTGAAACTGTCCTCGGCATTGGCCCCGAAGATCCAGCCGTAGCGACCCTCGGCCGTCCATTCCTGCATACGCTCGAAGAGATCGCCTTCGTCATCGGTCGAGACCAGCAGCGAGGCGAAATCCGACCAGTTCCGTAGGCCCGCATGTCCTGCGCTCGCGTTCTGGCGTACGACCTCCTGCAGTCGGTTGGTCTGCACCGGGGTCAGAGGCCGGTCGCGGCGCTCGAGAAGACTTGCAAGCCAGTCGGCAAGCCAGGCCTGCCCGCGGGCGTCGATCTCGGTTTGCAGCGGGTTCAGACCCGTGGGTCGCCCTGCCCGCACCGTCGAATAGCTGCCGCTGAGCGCGCGTACGGCCATCTCCATGCCCGCGCGATAGTCGAATACGAAGACCCGCGCACCTGCCCGCCGTGCCATGGTCATCAGGAAAGCCGCCAGGACGGATTTGCCGGAGCCGGGACGGCCGAGGATCAGCGTGTGGCCTCCCGTGGGCTCGCGATCCGGCGCGCCCTGTTCGTGGAAGTTGAAGCGAAAACCACTGCGCTCGGGTGTCGGAAAGAGCGTGATCGGCACGCCCCAGGGGACTTCCCGCCCTGTCTTTCCGAGCGGGGTGCGGTGGAAGGTGGCGAGATCGGCGAAGTTGTGGTTCGTGATTGCGGCCTTGCGGCTGCGCGCCCCTGTGTTCCCGGGATGCTGCGCCATGAAATGCGCCCGCGCCCCGAAGGCTTCCGAGATCAGGTTGATCCCGGAAGTGGCGGAGATGTTGCGGATTTCGGCCGCGATGTCGTCAAGCGCCGTCTGGGTGCGGGCATAGACGGCCAGGGTCATGTGGTGCTCGCCGAAGATCAGGCGTTTGGATTCCAGATCGTCCTGCGCGAGTTCCAGTTCCTGGGCGAGACTGACGGCTCCGTCATTGGCGGCCTGCATTAGCCGCAGCTGCCGCTTGATCCGGCCCGCCATGATGTTGGCGTTGATCGGCACAAAAGAGTGCGTGACCACCATGTCGACGGGCAGATTCAACTCGTCGAGCATCAGGCTATCGGTCTTGGCCGGGTAGTTCTTCACCGCAAAGATCGCCCCGAGCTTGTCGCCGACGGCACCGTCCGAGAGTGCGATGGTCGTGCCGCGGAAGGTGACGCGCGTATTGGCTACGTCCTCGGCGATCACACCGAGGCGCGACCGGGGGAAGAGCGGGTGCTCCTCGCCCGTGTTGAGTGAACCGAGGAAGCCCAGAAGCTCGCCGGTGCTTGCGGCCAGCAGGCGGGGCTTCAGCTCATCGAAGGAGGACAGCAGAAACCCCACAACCTCGTCGAGCTTGCGCAAGCGGCGGGAGGTGTCGGCCGCATGTCGCGAGCGAGACGCCCCAAGTCCGAACGGCAAGCGGCTGCCGGTCTCAGGTCGCTTCAGCACCGTCAGGGTCAGCGTCTTGTCGCGCAAACCCGCGCGGCCGAGATGCGCGTGCCATCGTTCGTCGACGGCAGCCGCAAACCCTTCGCCCTGAACGGGCGGCAGGGTCACGTCGACCGCTTTCGAGACCTTGTGCAGGTAGAATGAGAACTCGGTCCCGACCTGCGCCACGATGCCAGCCAGCAACCCTCCGATCCGGTCGAGATGCGCGTCCTCGCTCGTGGTGCTGTTCACCCCCTCGAGCCTGATGCATTGCATCAGTTCGTTGCCGCGTGTCCGGATCGTTCGGTCGTTCACGAGGCTCACATAAGGCAGCATCATTGAGAGCCGCTTCTCGCCCTTGACCCATGCCGGTAGCGCGGTCAGCGGATCGATGGCGTTCTCAACCTCATAGGCAATTCCATCACGGGGCATAGCTGTCGCCTCCGTGCAGCTTGCGATTCGTCGTGGGCGGGGTTTCCTGCAGGGTGATCACCAGGACATCGAGGAAGTTCGGATCCCAGTCTGCGGCCTTCCAGAGCGCCGGCCAGGCCAGCCCCGCGAACACAGCGACCACCCAGCTCTGCACCCAGAGAAACAGAAGCGTCGAGCCGAAGAGCCAGACCATGGCGTACATGATCGGCAAGCCCATCAGCTTGGGTGGCCTGAGAAGGCCGATGAACACGCGGGACTGGTCAGCCATGGACGGAGCTCAGGTGGTCCAGATGGCGGCGACGATGGTGGGTGCTGCGGCGATGCCCGCGATTGCAACCACGACCCAGAGCGCCTGACGGAAGTCGAGGATGCCAAAGAGCCAGGAAAGGAACACCCCGATCAGTGCGAGCGTGCCAATCACGATCCCCAAGGGACCGGTAATCGCATCGACAATGCCTTGAAGCAGGGTCTGTACCGGCGAGAGGTCGATGCTCTGTGCAAGCGCTGGACCCGCCAGCATGATAAGGGCCATCGCGCTGAGCGCGACGATCGAAGGTCTCGATGTCATGAAAGATCTCCTCTGAGCCGCTCAAACACGGCGGTCACACGGGCCACATGCCCTTGGGTTTCTCGAAAAGGGGGGATGCCGCCGTGGTGTGTGACCGCCTCAGGGCCAGCGTTGTATGCCGCAAGGGCCAAGGAGCCCTCGCCGAACTGGTCGAGCATCATCAGCAAGTAGCGGGCTGATCCGTCGAGGTTCTGCGCAATGTCATGTGGGTCCACGCCGAGGTCGCGGGCGGTATCCGGCATAAGCTGGCCAAGGCCTATGGCACCGACAGGGCTACGTGCAGCCGGATTGTATGCGCTCTCGACTTCGATATTGGCCCGGTAAAGGAGCGCCCAATCAGTGACTGAAAGCCCTGCGCGACGCAGCGCACCATGCCCGGCATACCGCAGAGCCGTGGTCTCGATCGCATGGAGGATTTCTGGGGTGGCGCGGGCGGCGGATCGAGCCGGGATCGCTGTCTCGCTCGTTGCGTCAGGAACGCAAGGTTCTGCGAAGAGAAAAAGGCGCCCGTTTGCCTCTTGAGAAGAGGATATCAATTGGCCGTCTGGGCGGACCTGGAAGATGAAACCGTCGGCCAGGGCCGGGGGCGCGGAACAAACGCCTGTACCCAAAGCAACGACGAGCGCAGTCGCGCGGTCAGCTGCCTTTGACCGGAGGCGCGGCGTGGCGCTCGCGGCCACCTTCTTCAAGTGGGATGCTAGCGGTCGTACAGCCCATGTCGGCCAGGAAACTGACAAGGCCAACGATGGTTTTGAAGTCGCGGAGCTTGAGGACGCTTCGGCTGGTGACGAGCATCTTATCGTCACGCCCATCAGTGGCGACGGCGCGGATGACCCACGAGCCGTACCAGCTGTTATGGCGCTTCTCTGCTCTCTCCTTGCAGACCACCTCAATGAGGTAGCCCTCGGCGAGCAAGCCGCGCAGTCCGTCTTCTGTAACCACATTCGGGGCTTCTTCTATCATGGCCTTCCCTTGGGTCCTTGTTCTGCCTGGGTGCAGTATCAGGCCCACGGGGTCGCAACACCGTGAGCGATACAAAACAACATTAATGATAGCAAGACAATAATGACGTGTTGACGAAGTTCGCCTTGCTCCGATAAAAGTGATAGCCGACAGAATGATAATCTTAAAGGCGGCAAAGGAGTTTTGCCCTGCGCTTGTTTATTGCGCGCAACGCACCGTTGCTGTTCGCGCTTCTGCTTGGAAGCATGCCGGTAGCCGCCGCTGCGGATTGCGTACCTCCCGAACGACCGTTCTTGCCTCAGTCTCGGGAAGACATTCGAGAATATGCCGATCTGCTGCGATCCGATTTCGAGGGCTACATCGCCGACATCCAGGACTACTTCCGCTGTCTTGATGCCGAGCGCCAACGCGCGTTTCAGGAGGCGCGCGAGGTCAGTGAGGACTATGGAAGGCTAGTCGAGCTATTGGAATGAGGAGACGCATGGCTTAGCCGCCGTCGAGATCCTCGTAGTAGACGAGCGCGGGCATGTTGCGGCGCTGGTGCACGATGCGCAGGATAACTGCCGCGCCATCCGCCGCATCTAGCCGCTTGTAGAAGATCACGTGACGCTGGCAATTGACGGATCGCATCCCTGGGACGAAGAGACTCCTATCCCGCCCTCTGTCGGGATCCCCGGTGATCCGCTCGAAGGCGGTGACCAACTGGCGGTAATAGACGAGCCATTGGTCCCTGCCCCAGGTCTCGACGGTGTAGGCACGGATCTCTTCAAGGTCGGCCCTGGCCCGACCGGAAAGTCGAATAGTCATGCGGGTCAGCGATCAAACGCATCCGGTTCGAAAGCATGGGCATCGAACTCGGCGAAGTCCCCATTTTCGGCTAGGGTGGCTGCCATCTCGAGATCGGCCTTGAGGGCGTAGAACTGCCGCGCGCCATCCCGCTCCATCAGCATCCTTACGCCGGCACGCACGACTTCGCTCAGATTGGCGTAGGCGCCGGACTCGATCTGCGCCTGCACATACTTCTGCATCGGTTCGGTCAGGTGGACGTTTGGCATCAGACTCTCCTATCTATGCTCGATCCTATCAGATACTGACATAAATCTTCAAGCTCATGTTCGGTTCCAACATGGGGCCAAACATAGGCTCGTTGCTCCATCCCGTCCTTCTGCGTCCGGATTCCAGCCGGGGAACCAGGCGGGACAGTTTTCCGTTCCGCCCGTCCCGAGACCATGAGCGCTGCGACTCGCCGTGTGATGGGCTCATGCGGTCTGTTCTTCCATGACCGCTTTCGTGGCCGCATTGGAACGCAACATTTTCCTTTTGTCACAAATGTTTGTTTGGCAGTTAACGTGAGTGGGGACCGCTATTTTGGCCGCTTTCAAGACGCCACAAAAGCCCAAATCGGCGTCAAACCTTGGAAGCCGTCACGCGACACAAGCGAACAATCGCATGTCACCATCAATCAAATCTCCTTGCTATCAGTAATGTTGTTTCGTATCGCTGCACCATTATAGATGGAGTCGGCATCATGAAGCACGTGATCCACGGCGTGGCCACGGCCACGGCAATCAGCATATCTGGACTATTGGCCTCGTCAGCACCGGCTCAGGCTTATCAGGTCGACTGTGCGATCCTCCTCTGCCTTGCGGGGGGCTGGCCTGCCTCCGCGCCCTGCGCGCATGCCAGAGCGGTCTTCATTCGGCGGATCACACCCTGGCCGATCGAGCCGCCCTTGCAAATCTGGCGGTGTCCGATGGGTGTTTCGCTCAACGATCCCAGTCCGATGTCGCCCATGGAACGCCTTTATGCCATCACGTTCCGCGATTCGCCCGAACCGCCCGAACCGCAGGAGACGATTCCGATCCCGCTTGTCCGCGTCCAGGCGGATGAACAAGCCGACATCGACATCTCGGGCGACGCCTTTGATTTCGTGCGCAGCATTCGCGTTTATCACATCCAGTACCGCCAGCATGAAAACCGAGATGGCGACTGCAATCGCAGCGACTCGACGCGATTGGGGTCCTACGGCGTGCAGGGCGACTACCGATGGACAAGATCCACCGTGGGCCAGGTGCCAGCCGCATCCGGCCTGAGCATCCCGAATGGATGCGGCAGCTACTTCTACCGCTCCGTCTTCGTCGACTGGCGTGATCACGCCGGGATCTATGGTTCTGAAGAAGTTCGCTACTGACAAAATCTGCGCGCGGTTTTGCCGCGCGCGTCCTTACAACCCGGCACGGAAGGCTGTGCAAAACGCCAAAAAAAGGAGACGACGCCAGACCGTGAAGCCTGACGCCGTGCTAGAAAACTCCGTGAACAAGAGTTTCCTAGCGCACCGCTAAAACACCTGCAACCAGCAAAGTTGTTTTGCTGGCAAGAATGTTGTTGTCTCACGACATGGCGTCGGATCTCCAAGGAGACCTCGACCATGGAACCTACGACCGGCCTGATCCTGCGACGGATTACGCAGACAAATCTCTCTGTTGCAGCGCACAAGCTTGCCACCCTCATCCTCGACGCCATCGCCTGGAAGGATGGCTACAACGGTTTGTCGCGCGGAACGGCAGCCTTCACCCTCTCGGCTTTGGCGGAGAAGATGGGTGTTTCACGACAATATCTTTCGGTTCTTTTGAGCGAACTTGAGACGTCGGAGTTGCAGCTCGAGCGGGCAAAGCCGAATGGAAAATTCGCGCCCTGGATCTTTCGGTTTTCCGCCTTCGACGAGGAGAGTGAAACCCATGATCTCGTGTCAGGTGAAGGCGACACATCACTATCTAGAGATAATAATAACAAAACTATCTTCTCAGGGCTGATCGAAATCACCCCGAGTTCGAACGTTTTTCAGACCAGTTGGGCGGAGCTCATCAAAGCAGCGAAGACCACCCTGCCCTGCTGGAACGTCGACACCCAGGTCATCTGGGATCGCTTCCTCGCTTTCAACCGGTCCCGAGGCAACGGTAAGGTGCCTGCCGGCTTTTTGCTTGGCTTCATGCGCAGATGGCGGAATTCGTCGGGAACTCCACCTCGTCCCGCGGTCAAGCCGCCCGCGAGACCAATAACGGACCCCAAAGAGCGCGAATTGCTGAGACAGATGCAAGCCGCACCAACTGCGAACCGCCAGTTCCACGCGTCCGACTTGTGTCGCTTGATTGGACACGCTGCCTACGAAGCGCGGGTACTCGATGTGATCCGCAAGTTTGGGTGCCAAAGGTTTTCAGCGACCTTGGCCGTGCACGGACGAGCGGTGTTGGCGGGAGAAATCTCGAGGTAAGGCTCAATTACGTCAAGTTTGGATCGAGTGACCTGCAAAGTCTTTCATCGATCCATACCTGAGCTCGAGCTTGAATGCCATCAGAGGTTTGAAGGAGGATCTCGCGGCCAGCATGGCTTCTGGAGAGTGTCTATCTCTTTGTTAGATGGCCCTGCCTGGTCAAACCCCGCACAACGCGGTCCGCCATGTTGGCGCAACGTGCACCATCGAAGGGATAGATGGCATCAAAGCCCCCTTTCACCCGGCGCTCCAGATCCTGTCGCAACCAGCGGCGTGCCCGGAACAGCCGGGTTTTGACCGTAATCGGGTTGAGTTCCAGGTCGCGGGCGATCTCTTTCTGCGTCATGCCTTCCGTTTCGCTCAGGACGAACACGAGACGCAATTCGTGGGGCAGACAGTCTACCAGCTCTTCAAGGATCCGTCGAAGCTGCTGGCGCCCATGCACGGTCTCGGCGGTTTCAGAGACCATTCCCGGAAAAGGCGTAACGGAAGTCCCATCGTTCTCATTCACCGTATCGTACTCCTCCTCCTGGTGCTTTCGACGCAGTTGCATCAGGGCGGTATTGATCGCAATGCGTGTGATCCAGGTCGAAAAAGCAGAGGTTCCGCGAAAGCTGTCCAGACGTCGAAACGCTGCGAGATAGGTTTCCTGCACCACATCTTCGGCTTCGGCATCCGTCGCAACGATCCCCCTTGCGACCCTGAACAGCCGAGGGTTGTTGCGCCGGATCAGTTCCCGGACCGCGGGTTCAGAACGTGCAGCCGCAGCCGCCAGCAGGTCGCCCTCGCTGATCGTTTCGTCGATGATCTGGTGTTGATCGACCCGGTGCCGGGACAGATTGGTCATTCGTATTCCTCCCGCAGGATCCGGCCGCGGGCGATGATGTCGTCCACCCGCGGAAATCCTGCAAGCGCCTCGGGCTCAAGATCGTCGCTGTCGCCCGCCGCCCCCTCCCATCCCTGATCGGTTGGCTGACCGACCAAGATCCGGCCGACCATTCCTGCCATTTCATGCGGCAGGCAATAGTAATCGTAGACACCGGGAACCGTCAGCGTGACCTCGAAACTCTCACCGGGCAGCAGGAAGTCGCTGTCCCACGCGACGGCCTGTTCCGGAATACGCCGTTGCCGATCAAAAATGTCCGGATGGTAGGCGGTCGCGGTATGGCTGTTCCCGGGATCTCGGTTCACGAAACGTACGGTCGTGCCCGGGGCCACCGCAAGGCCAACCGGTGCGAACCAGACATGCTCTCCCCGTGCGGTTCCCTTCATCTCAATGGTTTCACCAGGGCCCGCCAATGTGACGCGCGGAAAGCCGAGGGTGGCGATCACGCCACCCCCGACCATAAGAAACTCTCTGCGGCCCGGCGTCATTCCGCAAGCCTCGATTTGGCATCCTCGTCGTGGAACAGCACGACATGGGCATGGGGCCTGTCCACGCCGGGATGCCCGGCGTTGAAGTAGATGTCGACGGATGAAACCGTGTGATTGCCGACCGCCAGCCCGTCATAGGAGGTACCGCTCTGCAGGTCTTCCAAAGGCGTCATGTAAACCGTGGCCGAGAGATTGCCGTCATGGTCATAGGCCAGGAACGGGCCGGCTGGGAGCGTATCCGGGTCAACGAACAGCGTGCCGAGACCCGGGATGAATTCCGGCAGGGGCAGCGCATTGCTGACCTGGATATAGGGGGCGCCCGGGGGCGACATCTGCAGCACGTCCTCGTCATGGGCAAGGGCATTGCCCGTGGACAAAGTGAGCGCGATCGCGGCGAGAGTGAGAGCGGATTTCATTTTACTTCCTTTCAATGTCTGAGGTGCCACAGTCGTGGGCACCTGTCTCTTTGATGCGCCAGAGTCAGAAAGGTTCGCAGAAATGTTTCGCCGTCAGGTTTTGGCCCGCCTGGTTGTGGCAGGTTCCATGTTATCTTGCTTGGGCAGCCCTGTTCGGATGACCGACCGGAAACGTGCTCTTTCCCAGAATCTCGCCACGCCTATCGACGATCAACCGCAGGGCGCGGCCCTGGTGACGGAATGTCAATCGCCAACGGCCCGCGTCCTCACCCTCTCCCGTCTCGCAAAGAGATGCGATCTGCCCGCCTTGCATCCGGTGACGGGTTTCTTCGACGGACAGGTCAAACGCGTCGGCCAGAACCAGCGCGTCGACGACGAATTGGTTCCCGCGTCGTTCAACGTCGGTCATGTCCTGTCTTGCCAGTAGCCATTTGCCGCCGCGACGGTGGCGAAATGCGTCGCGACCACCTGGCTGACAGCGATCAGGGCGCCGGAGTCTTCGGCGTATTCCGGTCGCAACCGGTCACGCACGTCGGCGTCTGGTTGGGTCAGCTTCACGGCCACACGTGCAAGCTTTACCGCGAGGTCATAACCCTCTTCGGGCGTTGTCGTCTTCAGTGTCGGGAGCCAGTTTGCCATCGGATTTACCTTCTGTTTCGATTGCTTGATCAGGAGGGATGATGCGCCACGCGGCACCATCAGGGTCATCGAACTGTCCGTTTCTGAGCGCCCAGAAAAACGCGCAGAGACCTAGCAGACCGAGTCCGATCGAGAGAGGTATGAGCAACAGGAGGCTCACTGCCGCTCACCCGCGATTGCCAGGTAAGCATGCCAGGTGCCGTGACCAAGAACCGGGAACAGGACGATCAGCCCAATCAGGCCGGTTACGACTGACAGGCCCAATCCCAGGGCGACAAACAGACCCCAAACCAGCATGGGGCGCAGATTCTTCACCGTCATGACAAAACTCAGCCCCATGGCGGTCAGCGCATCGGTCTTGCGCGACACCAGCATGGGAATGGAAAAGACGCTGATCGCGAAGGCGAAGGCCGCGAACAACCCGCCCACCAGAGTACCGGTGATGATTAGCGCCCATCCCCGTGGCGTCGTCAATGCGTTGATCAACGCCTCCTCCGCGCCGGGGAACGGGCTAAGGCCAAAAAACAGCGCATAGAGCAGGTCCGCGGCCCTGAGCCAGAACAGGACGAGCAGTCCGAGCAGCAATCCTGCATAGGCCAATTGCCCGCCCGACGCCGGCCGGAACACCAGCATGTCGGAAAACGAAACCTGTTGACCCTGTGCCTGCCTGTGGCTTTTCTCGTAAAGCCCGATCGCCAGGAACGGGCCGACAATCAGGAAGCCTGAGATCGCGGGCAGCGCGAGATACAAGAGATGGCTCGCGTGGAGTGCCCAGAGGACCGCATAGGATACCAGTGTCAGAAACAGCCCATAGGCAAGGCCGGCCCACGGCGCCATTCGCACATCATGCCAACCTGCCCGCAACCAGTCCGCCGCCGAAGACGATGGCAGGTCGCGTGCGTGGGGCGAGGCGGGCCGATCCGGGTTTCGCAAGGTTGGTAGTGGTTCCAGCATCCCGTTCTCCTTTTCAGCAGGACCGCCTGGCAGGCATCGCCCCGGCCGTTTCGCGGCAGTCCGGCTGCGATCGCAGGGCAACGGTCAGCAGATGCGCATTCGCGCCGAGGAACAGCAGGACGGCGGCCAGCGCCGCGCCGACCGCCAACCGTTTTTGCACGGCCGGCCTCATTGTCCGCCTCCTTCGGGTCGGCCAAGCCGGGCCACGTAGAGCGCCAGGAGGTTGATTTCGGCCTCTGACAGGCGACCCGACCAGGCCGGCATCACCCCGTGGCGCCCGCGTCGGAGCGTTTCCATCACCGTTTCCCGGTCCTGGCCATAGATCACCGCCTCGTCTGTGAAGGAGGGTGCGCCGATTTCGAGACCTCCCGTCCCGGTCTCGCCGTGGCAGGAACTGCAATTCTCCGAAAAGAGCGTGCCCGCGGCGCTCTCGAAATCGACAACTCCACCGCGCATTTCGGAAACGAATTCGGCCAAGGCCAACCGATCAGATCGCTCCATCCAGTCAAAGGTCGGCATTTCGGCGTAGCGGGTGTCGGGATCTTCGGTATTGATGCCGTGGCGAATGGTCGTGGCGATTTCTTCCGTGTCGCCGCCCCACAGCCATGTTTCGTCCGACAGGACCGGAAAGCCCGGCCCTCCCTGCCCGTTCGTGCCGTGGCAGGCCGCGCAGTTGTCGGCGAACAGGCGCGCGGCGGCGGGCATTGCGGTCGCCATCAGTGTCGCGTCGGATTGCAGAGCGACGAAATTCTCGCCCTCGAAACGCGACAGCCAGTCCTGCCGCCTGTCGGCAAGGCTGTTGAAGCCCTTGATCGCTTCTTCGCTCTGGTCCAGCCCGAGCAAGCCACGTGTGTAATCGCGTCCGGTCGGCCAGGCGGGCAAGAGAATCCAGGCAACGACCGAATAAAGAAACGTCAGCACCAGTGCCCAGATCACGACCTTCGGAAACGCGGTATTGAGCTCGGTGATACCGCCCCAGTCGTGCCCCGTGGTGTCGTAGCCGGTGACCGGATCGATCTTGCGATTGCCCGTATGGGGATCGGCGCCGGGCAGTTGCCTCGGATCGGTCGGGTTACTCATCTCCAACCTCCTTTGAAGGCAGCACGGACCGGGCGGCGGCGTCATAGGCCTTGCGCCGGGACGGGCTGTAGGCGCGGATGACGACAATCAGGAAGAACCCCATCAGCCAGATCAGGCCAACCGTCTTGGACAGATAGACCAGCATGTCATGGGTCATTGGGACCCCCCCGCCAGTATCCGGTAGGGTGCATCGGTCAAGGTGCCCAGCGACTGGAGATAGGCCACAAGCGCATCCATCTCTGTCAGGCGAGACGGATCACCATCGAAGACTCGGGCCTCGGGACGTTCCCCGTAGCGCTCCAGAAATCCGTCCACTGCGTCGCTGTCCGGGCGGCTTTGCGCCAGCGCATCGGCTTCCGCCGCCGCGATCATGTCCTCGTCATAGGGTACGCCAAGCCGGGCCAGCGTGGCCAACGCGTCAGATAACAGATCGGTATCAAGGGGACGCGTCAGCCAGGGGTAGGACGGCATGATCGAGGCCGGCACCACGCTGCGCGGGTCGATCAGGTGCGCCACATGCCAGTCGTCCGAATACTTGCCGCCCAGTCGCGCCAGATCCGGGCCGGTGCGCTTCGATCCCCAGAGCATCGGGTGATCGTAGGCGCTTTCCGAGGCCAGCGAATAGGGGCCATAGCGATCCAGTTCGTCGGCCAGGCTGCGCACCATCTGGCTGTGGCAGGCATAGCAGCCCTCGCGGATGTAAATCTCGCGCCCGGCCAGTTCCAGAGGGGTATAGGGGCGCAGGTCATCGGGAAGCTCAACCGTTTCGTCGATGGTGAACAGCGGTGCGATTTCCACGATCCCGCCGATCGAAGCGGCCACGATGATTGCCGCCACCAGCCCCATGGAGATTTTTTCCAGATTGTAGTGCAGTTTTAGCATGGGCTCACTCCGCCGGCTGCGCGACAAGGGGCCGGTCGGTGGCATCCTCCGTCGTTCCGCGCATCGTGGCGCGACAGTTCCAGGCGCAGATCACGGCCCCGGTCAGGAACAGCCCTCCGCCGATGGTGCGCAGCAGGTAATAGGGGGCCATCGCCTCGACCGACTGGACAAAGCTGTAGGACAGCGCGCCGTTCTCGTCATAGGCCCGCCACATCAGCCCCTGCGTGATCCCGGCGTTCCACATCGATATGACGTAGACGAGTGTGCCTGTGACGGCGAGCCAGAAGTGCCATTCGACGGCCCGTGGCGACGCCATCTCCGTCTTGCCACTGAGTTGCGGAACCAGCGTATAGATCGCACCAAAGACGATCATCGCCACCCATCCGAGCGTGCCGGAATGGACGTGGCCCACGGTCCAGTCGGTGTAGTGCGACAGCGAATTGACCGGGCGAATGGCGAGGAACGATCCTTCGAAGGTCGACAGACCATAGAACACCGCGGCCACGAACATGAAGCGCAGCGTGGCGTCGTCGCGCACCTTGTGCCAGGCGCCGTTCAGCGTCGCGATGGCATTGCCCGCCGAGGCCCAGCTTGGCACCAGCAACATTACCGAAAATGTCATGCCGAGCGTCTGCGCCCAGTAAGGCAGCGCGGTGTAATGCAGGTGGTGCGAGCCCACCCAGATATAGAAGAAGGTGATGCCCCAGAAGCTGACGATCGACAGGCGGTAGGACCAGATCGGTCGCCCGGACCGCACCGGGAGAAAATAATAGAGCATTCCGAGGAACCCCGCGGTCAGGAAGAAGGCAACCGCATTGTGGCCATACCACCATTGCACCATGGCATCCTGCACGCCCGACCAGATCGGAAAGCTCTCTGCCGTCGTCCAGCGCACGGGAAGCGCGAGGTTGTTGACGATGTGCAGCATCGCCACAACGAGGATGAAGGCCAGGTAATACCAGTTGGCGACATAGATATGCGGCTCGTTCCGGCGGGCAAGCGTGCGGATATATAAGACGAAATACGTCACCCAGATCACCACCAGCCAAAGATCCGCATACCATTCGGCCTCGGCATATTCCTTGGATTGGGTTGACCCCATCAGATAGCCGGTGACGGCCCAGGCGCAAAACAGGTTGTAGCCGATGAGCACGACCCAGGGGCTCAGATTGTCGGCGAGCCGCGCGCGCGAGGTGCGTTGCAGGACGTGGAAAGACGTGGCGATCAGCGCGTTTCCGCCAAAGCCGAAGATAATCCCGGTCGTGTGCACGGGACGCAGTCGACCGAAGCTGGTAGCCGGCCAAGGCGGCGTTCCCTCTGGCCAGTACAAGAGCGCTGCAACCCAGACGCCGATGCCCATGCCGATCATCGCCCAGATCAGTGTCATGACAAGTCCGAAACGGGTCGGCGCGTCATAGTAGCGTTGCAACCGATTGGCCGGTGGCTCGGGATCATAGAGCGCGCCGCCGAGCAGAAATGCGAGCGCGATCCCGAGCCCGAGCGCCATGAACCCGTGGGCCGACATGACCCCGTGACGCGCCGATGCAGCCATGGCAAGGCCCATCAGGGCCAGCAGGACCGACAGAAACATTCCAACCCGGCGTTCGGAAACCGACAACGATGCTGTCATCTTGATCTGCCTTTCTTCGTCATGCGGCTGCCGGTTCGGGAAGGGCGATATCGGCGAGCGTGGATCTGTTCAGATCGGCGATGAACTGACGCTCCGCCTGTCGAAGCCGGGATTTCAGGCGGCAACATCCGTCGATCGAACAATCTCCGCCATCCGGCCCGAAACACTCAACGAGCGACTGTCCCTGTTCGAGCAGCCGCACGACGTCGCCAAGCCGGATCTCGGCGGGGCTGGATCGCAAGACAGCGCCCCCATTCACCCCGCGTCGGGTCTCGACGATGCCTGCCTGCGCGAGCCGTTGCATGATCTTCGCCAGGTGGTTGCGCGATAGTTTGAACTCCTCTGCCAAATCTGCCGTTGAGAACGCCCGGTCGGGCGCGCTCGCCATCCGCATCAGCATTCGAAGTCCGTAGTCGGTGAAGGAGGTAAGGTTCATGGCGTCCCGCAGATCTCCAAATCGGTATTTACAATACCTATTTAGCAGAGATAGCATGAGACTCAAGATCAATTTCCCGAGGCCCCCATGTCGACTGCCGTCTCACAGATCAATTCCGCCCGCCCGCAAACGACCGCCGAGATCATGGCGCGGACCGGGCTGGACGAAGAAAAGCTGACCGAGCTGGTGCATTGCTTCTATGGCAAGGTGCGCGCGGACCCGGCGCTTGGTCCGATCTTCGCGGAGCGGATTTCGGATTGGGGCCCGCACTTGGAGCGCATGGTGGCCTTCTGGTCTTCGGTCGCGTTGATGACGGGCCGGTATCACGGGGCCCCGGTGCCGGCCCATATCGGCCTGCCCGTGGACTGGGATCATTTCGACCGCTGGCTGGTGCTGTTTCGCGAAACCGCGACCGAAACCTGCCCACCCGAAGGCGCTGCGCATGTCATCGAACGCGCCGAGCGGATCGCGCGCTCGCTGCATATGGCGGTCGAGGATGCGAAGCCCCGGACAATTCCATCACTGCTCTGACCCGAGGATACGAACATGACAAAACCACTGCCCCCGCAAGACCCGAGCGACCTGACCAGTTTCATCGAAACCGAGTATCACGCGAAACACCGTGCCCAGCTTCCTGAACTGGCGACCTTGTCGGAAAAGGTCGAAGCGGTCCATGCCGGGCAAACGGATGTTCCCGCGGGATTGGCCGACCTGCTGCACCGGATGATCGGTGACCTCGAAGTTCACATGAAGAAAGAGGAACTGATCCTGTTCCCCGCCATTCGCAATGCGGCGGCGGGGCTGGATGCGCCGATTGCGGCGATGCGCGCGGATCATGACGACCACGAAGCCGAAGTCGGCCAAATCCGGCAGTTGACCAACAACCTGACATTGCCGGATGGCGCCTGCCGAAGCTGGACGCGGCTTTATACCGGGGTCGGTGAATTCCTTGACGACCTCGAAGAGCATATCCGGCTGGAGAACGACGTGCTGTTTCCGCAATTCGAAACGCAGGAGACAGGCCATGTCTGAGCTACACCTCCCAAAACCCACCAGGGACCTTGTCGACCGGCGTCATGCCCTGGCACCCGATGCCGAAGACGCATTCCGCGCGTTCTCGAAAGCGGTGTTCGCCGAAGGGGCGCTCGATACACGCACCAAGCAGCTCATCGCTGTGGCCGTGGCGCATGTGACCCAATGCCCGTGGTGCATCGAAGGCCATGTCAAGGCGGCCAAGCGTGAGGGGGCCTCGGGCGAACAGATCATGGAAGCCATCTGGGTTGCATCCGAAATGCGCGCCGGGGCGGCCTGGGCACATGCGCTGAAGGCGGTGGAGATGATCGGCGACACGGGCCAACCGGACAGCTGATGCCCCCGGCAAGGCCCCCCATCCCCGACACCCTCGGCGAGCGTATCCGCGTCAAGCGGATCTATCGCGCAGCGCGGGTGTCGGATGGCAAGCGGATTCTGGTCGATCGTCTTTGGCCACGCGGCGTGGCGAAGGACCGCGCCCGACTGTTCGACTGGTGCAAGGACATCGCGCCGAGCGATACGTTGCGACACTGGTTTCATGCCAATCCCGATCAGTGGCAGGACTTCGTCACGCGCTACCGGGCGGAACTCGCCACGCGCGAAGATTTGGTGTGCGAGCTTGCCGGATACGCGCAGGGCGATATCGTCACGCTGCTCTATGCCTCGAAGGACGAAGAACACAACAATGCCATCGTGCTGCGGGACTGCCTGCGCCAATGGTTGGAAAGGGAGAGGAAAAATGATGGACCGGCCCAATGACGAGGCTCTGCGAACGCCGCTTCGCGATCTGCTCGGATGCGAGGTGCCCATCCTGCTGGCCGGCATGGGCGGCGTGTCCCGATGGGACCTGGCGGCGGCGGTGGCCAATGCGGGCGGCTACGGGATGTTGGGCATGGTGCGCGAACCCATCGACCTGATCACACGGGAGGTCACCGCGATGCAGGCGGCAACGGACCGGCCCTTTGCCGTCAATCTGATCCCGGCGGCGACCGACCCGCAGTTGCTTGAGGCGCAGATCGCCTGTTGCCTCGATCTTGGCGTGACGGCCTTCTGCTTTTTCTGGGATGTGATGCCGGATGTGGTGGCGCGGGTGAAAGACGCGGGATGTCTCGTATTGCATCAGGTCGGAACGGAGGCCGCCTCGCGGATGGCCGAAGCGGCCGGGGCGGATGTGATCATCGCACAGGGGATCGAGGCGGGCGGCCATGTGCACGGACGAAGTCCCGCCTTCGGGCTGGCGGAACAGATACTGGCCGGGACCGACCTGCCGGTCGTGGTCTCGGGCGGGATCGCGACGGGCGAAGGGCTTGCCGCCGCATTGGCGATCGGGGCCAGCGGCGTGCAATGCGGCACCGCCTTTCTGGCGACCGAAGAATCCTTTGCGCATTCCTATCACAAGTCTCGCATCGTCGAGGCCACGGGCGAGGATACGGTGCTGACCGATGTGTTCGTTCTGAACTGGCCCAAGGGCGCTGCGGTGCGGGTGATCGGCAACAGCGTGACGGAGGGTCTAAAGGGCTATTACCTGGGTCACGACCCGGACAGCCTGCCGCGCGAGACCATCGCCCATGACGACGATCAGCCCCGCCTGCGCTTCAGCACGGATTCACCCTTGCGCACCACAACCGGCGATCTGGAAGCGATGGCGCTCTATGCCGGTCAGGGCGCGGGAAATATTGCCGATATCGTCCCTGCGGCCCCACGTCTGAACGCCATGGTCGCGCAGGCCCGGCATATCCTGAAGGGCCCGGTGCGTAACGGTTTCACGGCGATGTCATGAGCGACGACTTCAAGAGCTTCCGCTGCCAAAGCGACTTTTCCTCACCGCCCTGCTATGCCGCAGAGGTTGCGCCGGAGTATTTCGATCCGCTGGCGGTCGATCCCGAACAAGCCCGCGACGTGGCCCGCTGGCGCAAGGCCGAACGCACCCGCCTGCGCGACGCGCGCCTGGCACTGTCGGTCGCCGAGCGCAAGGAGATCGGCGCGGCGCTGGCCGGGTACCTGCGGCAGGTGTTGCAAGACCGCTTCGGCGGGGCGCAGGGCAAGGTCTTTTCCGCGTACTGGCCGATCAAGGGCGAACCCGACCTGCGCCCGCTAATGGCCGACCTGCACGAGGCTGGCGTGACCGTCGCCCTGCCGTTGGTCGAAACCAAAGCCGCCCCGCTCACCTTTCGCCGCTGGACGCCCGAAACCCGCATGGTGCGCGGCGATTGGAACATTCCCGTTCCGCCGCCGGACGCCCCCGTCGTCACGCCCGACATCGCGCTTGCCCCCCTCGTTGGCTGGACGGCGGATGGCTATCGCCTCGGCTATGGCGGGGGCTATTTCGACCGGACATTGGCGGCGCTGAACCCGAAACCCTCTGTCATCGGCATCGGGATCAAAGCGGCGCAGCTTGCAACCATATATCCGCAACCCCATGACATTCCTCTCGATCTGATCCTGACCGAGACCGGATTGCACAGCGGTTGAGGATCAAATAGATGGATTAATAAATGTGCATTTGCCTTGCTGACGCACACATTTTCCGCACCCCTTTCACATTCCCCCTAAAGCGACGAAGTACATGAAGAATATCGATGAAAAGCTGCAACCGATCCTTGCCGAAGTAATGCGGCGCAATGCCGGCGAGCCAGAATTTCACCAGGCCGTCCACGAGGTGATGGAAAGCCTCGGGCGCGTGGTCGCAAAGAACCCCGATTACCTTGAGCAAGCGCTCATCGAACGCATCTGCGAGCCAGAGCGTCAGATCATCTTTCGCATTCCCTGGGTGGACGATCAGGGCAACGTCCAGATCAATCGCGGCTTTCGCGTCCAGTTCAACTCGGCCCTCGGCCCCTATAAGGGCGGGATGCGTTTCCACCCCTCGGTCAACCTGGGGATCATCAAGTTCTTGGGCTTCGAACAGATCTTCAAAAATGCACTGACCGGCCTGCCGATCGGTGGCGGCAAGGGCGGTACGGATTTCGATCCCAAGGGTAAATCCGATGGCGAGATCATGCGTTTCTGCCAATCGCTCATGACCGAACTGCACCGCCATCTGGGCGAGCAGACCGATGTGCCAGCCGGCGATATCGGTGTAGGCGGGCGCGAAATCGGATACATGTTCGGCCAGTACAAGCGCCTGACAAACCGATACGAGTCGGGCGTATTCACCGGCAAAGCCATTGCCCACGGCGGATCCCGCGCTCGAACCGAGGCAACGGGTTTCGGCAACACCTATTTTACCAAGGCCATGCTTGAAACGCGCCAGACCGATTTCGACGGCAAGCGCGTGGTCGTGTCCGGTGCGGGAAATGTGGCAATCCACACCATCGAGAAAGTGCAGTCATTTGGCGGCATGGTCATCGCCTGTTCGGATTCCAGCGGTTATGTCATAGACGAAGCTGGGATTGACCTGTCTTTGCTTCAGGAAGTCAAGTCCATACGCCGCAAGCGCATCTCGGAATATGCGCGCCTTCGGGGGAACAGCGCGCATTTTGTGTCGACCGACAAAGGATCAATTTGGGATTTGCCCTGTGACGTGGCGATGCCCTCGGCCACCCAGAACGAATTGACGGGCAAGGATGCAAAGTCACTGGTTAAGAACGGTGTGCTGGCTGTCGGCGAAGGCGCGAACATGCCCTGCACCCCCGAGGCGATCCGCATCCTGCGCGAGGCCGGCATCCTGTTCGGGCCTGGCAAAGCTGCAAACGCGGGGGGCGTTGCAACGTCGGCACTGGAAATGCAGCAAAACGCCAGCCGTGATCGCTGGAGCTTTGAGCAGACCGAACAACGGCTGGCACAGATCATGAAGAGCATCCATGATCGTTGTGCTGAAACTGCCGATGAGTATGGCGCGCCCGGCGACTATGTCCTGGGCGCCAACATCGCCGGTTTCGTGCGGGTTGCCGAAGCGATGCGTATGCTTGGGGTGATCTGAGCCAATCCGGAGAACTATCGGAAGACCAGGGCGATCTCTTCGTTGCCGAGCAGCCTCCACTCACCCGGGTCGAGGCTGTCTGGCAGGCAAAGATTGCCAAGACGTTCACGTCGAAGGGTCTCGACGAAATTGCCCGCAGCGGCGAACATACGGCGAACCTGATGGTATCGGCCTTCGGTCACGGTAATCAGGGCTTCGGTTTCCGATATGATTTCCAACACCGCCGGTGCCAGCGGTTTGTCTTCGCCCTTGAGCGTGAGTGTACCCGACGCAAACAGAGCGATTTCTTTACCGTCGAGTGGACGTGCCAGTATGGCGCGATAGGCCTTGCTGATCTGACTTTTGGGGCTGCTGATCCGGTGCAGAAGGTTGCCATCATCGGTCAGCAGCAGGAGCCCTGATGTTTGTTTGTCCAAACGGCCAATGGTTGAAATCGCGGGATCGCGGCGCCGCCAACGTGCGGGCAAGATGTCATAGACAAGTGCGCCCGCCTCCTTGTGCGAACAGGTCACCCCCACAGGTTTGTTCATCAACACGACCATACCTGCAAGCGGATCAAGCGCCTTTCCCGCGACTGTCATACGGCTTGGCAGATCCGCACTGATAGGGATGCGAACGGCGGCGTCCAAGATATCTTCCTGATCGAAGACAATACCACCATAGCGTGCCAACTGCGCGATGTCCTTGCGTGTGCCATAGCCCATCGAAGACAAGAGCTTGTCGACGCGTGTAGTTGAAACCTTTGACATATCCGGTTTCCTTGTGGATCATATTCAGTGCAGAGGGAAACACACTCTCTCTCTCACTGCGGTAGACGACAGAGCGACAGGCAGGATTTGCTACTTCCGAGAGGTTACGAGACTGATATCACGGTTAACGTTCTGCGCTGTTCCGCACGGGTGTCCCAATGAAACGATGTGCCTTCGGGCAATCCAAGAAGCGCTACCCCGATCGGCGTCATGACGGAAATCTTGCCGTGCGCGATATCGGCATCCTCGGGATAGACAAGCATCACTGTTCTTTCCTGCCCAAAGAATTCATCGCGATACGTGACCCTGTTTCCGATCGCGACCACATTCGCCGGCAACTTTGCCGCAGGCAGGATTTTTGCGCGGCCAAGCTCTTCCAGCAAACGCTCGGCCAGATCGGCATTGCGCGCTATCGCGCCTTCTGCCAGCGCTTCCAGATGGTCTAGATCATCGGCATTGATGATGATCTTCGGATTTCGTGTCCGACGACTACGCGACTTAGTAAGTTCTTGCGGTGCCATGGTGGCCGCTCCTTATGTGAAGAAATGCAACAGTGCGGGAAGCAGACGGACCCGTTGGTCCGGTTCAGGTCTGTCAGGAGATTTCAGATTGCCTGGGTCACGCGCGAAACCGTGACGGATCGAACGGATCCGTTTTCGCACAGCAAGGGCGCGCGTTGACCAGCCAACATCCCGATGAGGGTTACGCCCAAGATCGAATATGCAGGGATGACCCCCGTGCCCTGCCCCCATCGAGCCCGATGGACGAGCAGACCATCCTGAACCGGACCTTGGTCAATAACGTATTGGAATTGACGACCGCTCGTTACCATACGCGCGGCGTAAAGGTTTTTGACTGGTTTCAGTGTCATCAACTTGTGTCGAATAATATATGATAGCATAATCTCAGCACGGTCTTGCGACTCATCGCATTGCTCCTGATATGCTTTCAGCCTGTGATAGTCAGCTTCCGGAACTGGCGAACACTCGCGCGGCCCGTTTTGACCGTTAAGCTGTTTCTCAAAAGTAGAAAACCGATGTTCGTGGATGTTGGACATGACTTCCCCCATGGCCACCGTGGCCGCGTGCTCATCATTGAAACTTGAGGAGACCCCGGGGGTGCAGCAGGCGTAAACGCGCCTAGACCGCCCGGGGAAGCGGGCGGTTCAGCAGAAGAAAACGATAGTGATCTGCATGTTCCAACATACCTCTAGAGTTAGGCAGTCAAATTGGTTGTGTCAATCAGATCGATTTCGACGTCGCACTATCGGCGGGCCTGTGACACCTCGTTCATTGGCGTTCTTCACGATTGCTGGCATGATCAGAACACAGGAGCACCGGGCACCAGAGGGCTGGTGCTACCAAGTGCCCGAGGAGCGAAAATATCCGAAAGAAAGGCGCACTCTGCATGCATGTTCTGCTCACGCGACCATCCTTCCAAGCCGAACTCATGCGGCCTTGTCTGGAACAAAGAGGATGCAAGGTTTCAGTTGAACCGATCTTGAACGTGTCTTCGGCAGGCCCGAACACAGACGCGTTCCGCGGAGTCGACATTTTCGTTGTTACGTCCATCTTTGCGTCTTTGTATATCGTCAACGCGGGCTTTCTGAAGACGACCACACCGATCTATGCCGTTGGGCCGGGAACGGCGGCGCCGCTACGCCAGGCGGGATTCTCGCGGATCTTTCAAGCAGACGGTGACGCAAAAAGCCTTCTCGATCTCATCCTGAAAGAAGTCAGGCCAACGGATGGGACGATCACCTACCTGAGTGGACAGAACATTACCGCAGACATCGCACAAGATCTGGTCTGTCGGGGCTACAAGGCTCGACGTGTCGTCGTCTACAAAGCCGAGCCCGCGCAGACCCTGTCTGAGGCAACTCGGGACTTGATAAGCAGGCGGAGTATCAATTGCGTTATTTTCATGTCCTACCGGACCGCAGATTTCTTCACGGAACTATGCCATTCGTCCGGGCTTTCAGATTGCTTGGGTTCCGCGACCGCGGCAGTGCTTTCCGACAAGGTGGCAAGCGGCCTGATATGGAACCAGTGGAAAGAGGTTCAGGTGGCGGCGGCGCCGTCAAACGATTCCATCATTGACCTTGTTTGCCCTACCAAGTGAGCCTTCCACCCCCCGCCGGATGGCCAGGGTTTTCGTGAATGGAGTGATCGGCTGTGCCACCTCCTTCCATTGCGCTGAGTCCGCTTTTTCAGCCCCGATGGTCAGCGCGGCAGGGTATCCGAGGTGCTTTCGGTCCTGTTCCGATGCAGGATCAGACGCACTCCCCACAGGCAGGCAATTGCCCACCCGCTTCCAGCGAACCACCCGGCCAGCACATCCGTTGGCCAGTGCACGCCGAGATAAACCCGGCTGATACCAACCATGACCGTCACCGTTATCGCCAACGAGAGAACATAGATTTTCAGACGCCTGTCGCGCAGAAAGTGCGCGATCAGTGCTCCAAGGGTCAAATAACAGACCGCTGCCATCATGGAGTGGCCAGAGGGAAAGCTTGCGGTGCTGACGATTGAACCATGTGGCGCGAGCTCAGAACGGGGACGGTCAAAGGCCGTCTTCGCAAGACTAGATGCCACGATACCTCCGCCCACAGTCCCAAGCAAATACACCATCAACGCAAAGTCCCGTCTGAGCAGAAAGAAACCCGCGGTGGCGAGGGTTGTCACCGTCAGTATGGCGACGCCCCCCAAGGCAGTTACATCGCGCGCCATCTCCTGAAGCCATAATGGTCCAAGGGGTTCGCTGATATCGCGAGCCTTTCTGAGCAACAACAGAATATCGCTGTCGAGGTCATGGGTCGCACCTTCAATTACCTTGTCGGCCAGCTCGGCGAAGGCCCAGAACAAGGCGACGAACAAGGTTAGAAACAGGAGCGAGCTCAGTTCCACATTCCTGCGAAGCCATCTGATGACCGGCTGTTGTTCCCCAAGGGATAGCCCCATTCTTAAATCTCCTGACCATGTTTTGATAGCTCTAAGCAGACCGTGTTGCTCGCCCCAGCCGTCCCACTCTGGCGCTATCTGGCCGTTCGTTGCAACTGATGTTGCATTCCCAAGGCGAAGCGACCATGTTCGAACAATGACGAGATTCGTTTTTCATAAGAGGTTCCTGCAATATGCAGGAAATCTGCTGAACCGCAGGTAGCCCCGAGCGGGCAACATTTGTGTTGTCGGGCTTCGGGGATTGATCGGTCCGCCACAACAAACTCACCGGAACATGATTTAACCACCTCGGCGTGGTATTGGCGTGTTTGGGGTGTGCTTTGGCTTAACCTCTTTATGATGGACGAACACATGTCTGCATTCGAACAACGCGATGCGCACGTCTCTATGTATCGACGCATCATTTGCCGTTTGCATGGAAAGATATTCCGGCAATGGATTCGGGTACCATACAAGAGATGGCTACGACGCAAAATGATCGCGTCCCTCGCTGCTCTGGATAACAATACGCTTTGGGATATTGGCATTCCGCGAAATGAAATCGAAGCCGCTGTAGATCGCGTTGTCGACTCATCAACGACAGATCTGAGTGCAAACGGTATCAGGCATCATTTCCTTGCAAGCAGTCATGCTGCGAGAGTGCGACATGTACGCAATGCTGATCGGACTGCCAGAGAGAGTGTCTTGTCATGACTGAACTCTACCTCCTATTCCGGAACATTGTTCCGACGCGCAGGCAACCCGGGGCAGCTTGAAAAACGCATACCACGTGGCTGTTCCGGGACTTTCACCAACGTCTGAAACGTAAATACTATGGCAATGTCTTTGTCGCTTGAGGAGGTTGAAATGACCTATCCTAACCAAAATGTAGATGCTCTCGAGGCCAATTCCAAGGGCAGCAACGAGTACGAAATATTGAAAGCGCACGCGCTTGGCTGCCGACTTTCCCAGTTCGATAAGCGCGCTCTTACAGAGTATCTAAATCACGCCGATCAGATGGGCACAGGTGTCTACTTGGCGTTGTCTCGACTGTTACGCAGAAAATTGAAATATGCACCAGATCTGATTGGAAATGACCCATTGGACTCGATTGCTATACGAGGGTCCCGGATCTCATTCGCAATCGACAAGCTACGACCACAGAATGGCCGATTGTTAAGTCGCGAATTCTATCAGCCTGGGCAAGACGACATTAGTTTGGCATCTCTGCTTGGTGCCACCTTGATCGGAATGAGTGCCGGTGAAAGCGCGCCATTTCTACAAGCTGATGGTTCATTCAGGCAAGTGCATTTGATCAGTGTGGATTACCAACCCGCACTCCACATTCTTGAAAAACAATAGGTTTCGAATGGTCCAAGTTCGCTTGCTTAGACTTGTACGTGCATCTAGCAGGCGGACCTTTTGTGAAAAAACACAACAAGACAATGCCTTGGCAGACCAGTGACAAACCCTGTCATTATGGCGGGGTTTTTATTTTTCGCTCTTTTGGGTGAGGGTTTTTCGGTGGATCAGGCTGGCTGAGGCGCGCCTTTCCACATCGCCATTGCGATCTTTTTGATGTTCTGGGCTGTGGCTGCGAGGAGGGCTTGGGTCTGGACTTTAGCGAGGCTTCTGAAGCGGGCGTATCGGTGGCCGAAGAGCTGTTTGGCATCTGCAAAAGATCGTTCGACTGTTTCCTTTCGGCGTTTGTAGAGCCTTTTGCCCCAATAGGTCAGCCGGTGGGCATCGACGCGCTCGCGGGCATCCGCCCAGACGTGCCGGGTGCCCGCGTGCAGCTCCACCAGCATTGATCAGCTTGTCGTAGCTCTTTGAAGCAAGTGAGTGGTCTGCAGATCCCGGGCGGCGAAGTCGATAAGGGCCCGAATCTTTCGAGGCAGGGTCCGACCTTCGAGATAGACGGCGCTGACCGGTCCCCCGTCCATGTCGAAATCCTCCAGCAGGGGAACGAGGCGGCCAGTGTCCAGCATGTCCGCGATCGCGAACCGGGGCGCATAGGCGATCCCCATGCCGGCGGTCGCAAGCTCGATTGCCGCCCGAGCCGAGTTGACATGGAACCGGCCCCGCACCTGTGCGACAATCTCGGTGTCGTTCTTTCTGAACACCCACCGATGCGGTTGGCGGCGGTTCATGTCGACGATGCAGGCGTGATGCACGAGTTCGTCAGGTGATTGCGGAGATCCTTGGAATTTCACGTAGTCGGGATGAACCACCAGGCAGCTATGGAAGACACCAAGCTTGCGGGTCTTGAGCGAAAGTGTCTCTGACACACCTATCCGGAACGCCAGGTCGATGCCGTCGGCGGCCAGATCGACGTAGCGGTCGTCCAGCCTCAGATCGAAGGTCAGATCCGGGTGCGCTTCGGCGAACCGGGCCAGCATGCCGGCCACGTAGACTTCGCCGAAGGTCACGGGCGCCGAGACCCGGACGATCCCGCTCAGGCCGCGCGATCCTTCCGAGACATTGCTCAGGAGAGCATCAAGCTCGTCGAGGACGGCCGGCGCCCGCGCAAGGAGATCCTCCCCGGCCGGTGTCAACCCGACCTTCCGGGTCGTCCGCTGGAGCAAGCGCGTGCCGAGGCGCGCCTCCAGTTCGGCCACGTATTTCGAAGTCAGGCGGTTCGAGACCCCCAGTTGCTCGGCTCCGGCAGTGAAGGAGCCGGTCCGCGCGGTGGCCACGAAAGCCTTGAGTTCGTCCACGATATCCATATCGACCCCTTTAAGAACAAAATCGGGATAGTCATTCAATAACATCGTCATTTTATGGAAGATAGATAAGCCCTACTTTGACTTCAGTGAACAACAGGCCGCCTGAGGGGCGGGAAACTGAAGGAGAATGCAATGCGTATCGCAGTTATCGGAAACGGAAACGTCGGCTCCGGTCTCGCAAAGGTGCTGGGCCAGGCCGGCCATGAGGTGGACCCCATCGGCCGCAACGGCGATCTGTCTGCCGCCGTCTCCCAGGCGGAGCTGGTGGTCCTGGCCACGCCCTATGGCGCCGTGGCGGATCTTGCCGGCAAGGCCGACTTCACCGGCAAGACCGTCGTCGATGTCTCGAACCCGGTGACCGAGGACTTCTCGGGCCTTCAGGTCGGGCACAAGACCTCGGCCGCCGAAGAGATCGCGTCCCGGCTGTCTGGCGCGACGGTGGTGAAGGCGTTCAACACGATCTTCGCGCAGCACTACGGCGCGGGCCTCAAGGTGAATGGACAACCGATCCAGACCTTCGTCGCAGCCGATGACGAGGCCGCGCGCGAGAGTGTCAAGGCGCTCGCCGCCGAGATCGGCCTCGAGCCGGTCGATGCCGGCCCGCTCTCCAACGCCCGCTACCTGGAGCCCATCGGCTTCCTCAACATCCAGTTCGGCTACGTCTTCGGTCACGGCACCGGGATCGCCCCGCGTTGGCAGTTTTCCTGAACCTTCTGAACGGAGCAAATGACATGACGACCCGAACCAATGCCGACTATGCCGCTTTCGTCCTTCGCGTTACGAGTGGCGTGGCCTTTCTCGCCCATGGCTGGATGAAGGTGAGCCTCTTCACGATCCCCGGCACCGTGGCCTTCTTCGAAAGCCTCGGCCTGCCCGGCTTCTTTGCCTATCTGACTATTCTCGGTGAACTCGGCGGCGGGCTCGCGCTGATCCTTGGCGTCGGTGTGCGCGCCGTTTCGATCCCGCTCATCGCGATCCTGCTCGGCTCTGTCTGGGCCCATTCAGGCTTTGGCTGGAGCTTCTCGAACGAAGGGGGCGGCTGGGAATACCCGCTCTTCTGGACGGTGGTGCAAGGCGTCGTTGCCGTCCTGGGACGCGGCGCATTCGCCCTCCGTGTCCCGGAACTCGACCGCCGCCTCGGCCAGTTCGCCTGACCTTCCGCGTCGGCCGCGGGAATCCTTCCGCGGCCGCACTCTTTCCCAAGGAGACCTCGCCATGACCACCGCCAACCACTTCTTCGACATGAATACCGCGCCGATGCGTATAGGCGCGGTCCGGCTCAAGGTGCGCGACCTCGATGCGGTCTCCGCCTTCTACCAGAGAGTGCTCGGGCTCGTCCCGGTTGCGACCAGCGAAAATCGCATCACCCTCGGCACCGGCGACACGCCGCTTCTGGAGCTTCAGGGCGACCCGGGCCTTTCCCCGCTCGATCCGCGGCAGGCAGGGCTCTTTCACACCGCCTTCCTGATGCCGACACGATCCGACCTGGCCCGCTGGGTCGCTCACATCGCAGAGGCGGGGGTGCCGCTTCAGGGTGCCTCGGATCATATCGTCAGCGAGGCGCTCTATCTCGCCGATCCCGAGGGCAACGGCATCGAGGTCTATGCGGACCGCCCGGTCTCGGCCTGGCACGGCGAGGGCGGCGAGATCCGGATGAGCACCGATCCGCTGGACCTGCAGGACTTGCTGCAAAGCGCCGCGGGCACCGAATGGTCGGGCTTCCCCGACAACGGCAGCATCGGCCATGTCCACCTGCAGGTGGGCGACACGGGCGAGGCCGACCGCTTCTACCGCGACGTGCTCGGCCTCGATATCGCCGCGAGTTATCCCGGCGCCAGCTTCTACGGCAGCGGCGGCTACCACCACCAGCTTGCCGGCAATATCTGGAACAGTCGCCGGACCGGCAAACGTCCCGAGGGTATGGCCGGTCTCGATTCCGTCGAGATTGTTGTCCAGAACGCCGAGGACATCACAGGCATTGCCGCCCGCGTCGAAAGCGCCGGCATTGCCAGCACCCGCAACGCGGACAGCCTGACCCTGAACGACCCCTGGGGCACCGCCATCACGCTGAAGACTTGAGGAGACGATCATGCTTCGAGACGGAAAATGGGTTGCTGACTGGCAGCCGGTCCAGGCCAAGGACGACAAGGGCGGCTTCGTCCGCCAGACATCGAGCTTCCGCAACTGGGTCACGCCTGACGGCAGCGCCGGGCTGACCGGCGGGGGCGGCTTCAAGGCCGAGCCGGGGCGCTACCACCTTTATGTCGCGCTGATCTGCCCATGGGCATCCCGCACGCTGATCGGGCGCAGGCTGAAGGGGCTGGGGGACATGATCTCGGTCTCCGTCGTCGAACCGGAACTCTCCGACCAGGGCTGGCGCTTTGGCGATCCGACCAAGGCTGAAGGCGCGTCCTACATGCACGAAATCTACACCCGGGCCGACCCGACGATCTCGGGCCGGGCAACGGTGCCGGTGCTCTGGGACAAGGCTCGCGGGACCATCGTGAACAACGAGTCCGCTGACATCCTGCGGATGCTGAACTCCGGCTTCGGAGAGTTGGCGGACGACAGCCTCGATCTCTATCCGGCTGACCTGCGCGCGGAGATCGACGCGCTCAACGACCGCATTTATCCGGCCCTGAACAACGGCGTCTACCGCACAGGCTTTGCCACCACGCAGGTCGCCTACGAGGAGGCATTCCGCGAGGTATTCGCGATGCTCGATGAACTTGAAGATCGTCTCGCTGACGGGCGAGACTTCCTTTCGGGAGATCGCTTCACCGAGGCCGATGTGCGGCTGTTCGTGACGCTGGTGCGCTTCGATGTGGCCTATCACGGCCTCTTCAAGTGCAACCTGCGCCGCATCGCGGACTACCCCGCCCTGAGCCGCTACCAGGAACGCATCCTGGCGATCCCCAGCGTGCGCGATACCGTCAATATCGACCACATCAAGCGCGGCTACTACTCGATCAAGGCGCTGAACCCCACCGGCATCGTTCCTCTCGGGCCGGAATGTTCCCTGGGCTGACGGCGCCGGTGGCCCTCAGAATCAAGACCGTGGCGCGCGCGGGGCGCGCCAGCCCCGCCAGACACTGATCACCCGGAACCCAAAGGCCGCCCCGACACCGGCGACGGCGATCCAGACCTCCGGGAGGCCGAGCACGGTACCGGCCACCACGATTGTCGCGCCGACCGTCGCGGCCAGCGCATAGACTTCTTCGCGCAGGACGCGCGGGATTTCGACAACAAGAAGATCCCGCGTCGCACCACCGCCGACGGCCGTCAGAACCCCGAGCAGGATCGCGGGAAACGGGTCGAGACCGAACAGGAGCGATTTCTGGCAGCCGCTGACCGCGAAGACCCCAAGCCCGAGCGCGTCCAGCACCATCACGGGCTTGTGCAATCGCTCGAGCAGGCGATGCCCGAAGAACACGCAGACACCCGCCGCCAGAGCCGTGAGAAGGTAGCGCGGATCCTCCAACGCTGTTGGCGGCGTCGCGCCCAGAAGCATATCCCTGATCATGCCGCCCGCGAGGCCGGCTGCGACCGAGAGGACAGAAATCCCGAATATGTCGAGGCCGCGGCGGACCGCCACAAGTGCGCCACTGATGGCGAACACGAAGGTCCCGAGAAAATCCAGCCAGAGTCCCAAAGATAGCATGTCCATATCGTCACCGGGCTATGTGATTGGCGTACACCTTCGCTCAATCTCGGGAAGCCGTCCATCCAACGTAGCCCCGCCAGCGAGGAATACGGCGAAAGCGGGACGGCAAGCGGCCGTTTTGCCGAGTTCAATTCTAACGTCGGCCCACCGGCGCCTTAAACATGTTCCGGCGGTTAATTTCGAAGCGGCTCCATCACGAAATGTCGACCGAACTGCGGCAGCGTGGGTCACCACAGGCAAGTCTCGCTTCGGCGCAGTTCTCGATAGGGAGAGCCTTCTGGAAATAAGCCTGTATGAAGAAAACACACCATTTTCCGGTGACGTTCCCAGGCTGAAGATTCCCCACGCGTGCAATTCCAGTTATCTTGTATTCATGGATATAATTCCAATCACAACTGTGATCGCATCGCTATTTCTTGTAGTCTGTGCGGCACAGCCGTTCGTCGCGCGCTTGCGTCTGTCCTACACAGTGATCCTCGGCCGTGCTGGGTATGATGATCGGCGCAGGAGCAATCTTCTTTTTGCGCACGGAACTGACCGAAGAACTGACCCCGGTGGCCGAAGCAATCCTGCAGCTTCCGCTTCGATCCACCGTCTTCGCTTCGAGGGCGCGAGTCTTCTGAACGATGCCGCCGCTATCGCGCTCTTCGGCCTATTTATGGGCTTCGTCTTGCTGGGAATGCCCGATCCCGACCTAGGTGAGGAGCTGGCGCCATTTCCAGTTCTGATCTTCGGCGCGCTTGCGGGCTGACTGTCCGCACGGGCGGCAGTCTGGGTCATGGCGCTCGTCGGCCGTTATAAACTGGCGCAGGTTTCGATCTCGGTCGTGATCCCTTACTCGCTTTTATCGGAGCCGAGCAGAGCATTGGCGCCTCGGGGGTCATCGCGGTAGTTGCCGCCAGGCTGACGCTGAACCTGACCGGTCCCAACCGCCGGCCACCGCAGGCATTGATCAACCCGCGCGAACTCTGGAACGTGCTGGCGCACGGGGCCGGGGCATTGATTTTCATCGTCCCTGCCTCCTGTTTCCGCGACTGCTGGAAGAGGTGCGCATCGAGGATTTCGTTCTCGTCGACATGGTAATCCTCGGCGCCATGGCCGCGCGGGCGGTCATCCTGTTCGGGTTGCTGCCGCTACTGACGGTGCTCAAGCTCTCACCTGCAGGTGAAAGACCCTGCCGTGTGGCGAGCCTCTTAGGTGGCCTGCGCGTCTCTCCGCGCCGGGACTATTCACTTCTCTGGATAAGCGCCATAATAGGCACTGTAAATACCACTTCATGGATGGCAGATGCGCCTTGCCAGCGCGCCGGTCCCGGCTTTTCCCACGGCTGATCTCGCCGATGCATTCCAGCTTTCCCGCAACCATCTCATTAAGATCATGCAGAAACTCGGCCGGGCCGGACTGGTGCAGACACGTCGTGGGGGCAGTGGCGGTGCCACCCTGGCCCACGCCCCGGAAGCGATCCGGCTGGGGGACGTGGTGCGAGTGTTGGAAGAGGGCCAAGCCCTTGTCGAATGCCTCCATCCGAACGGCGGGGATTGCATGATCGACGGATGCTGTCGCCTAAAGACCCGGCTTTGGGTGGCCGAGACGGCCTTTATCGAGAACCTCAACCGTTCGACCCTTGCCGATGTTGCCCTCCCCGCACCGGAACCTGTCTGACGCGGCTTCATGACGCCATGTTGGCGCACGTTAACTGAGACTGCACGCAACGTGCGGTTCCTTACCGAAGATCGGACCGCTACTCGACGCGTCAGGCCGTTTCCACGGATTCGATCTTCATAACGCGGACAATGACAGTACTGCCGTCTTTTTTTTCAGGGGCTCTTCCTGGTGCCTTGACATGCCTAAGAGAGTTGCGCCGAGCAGGGACCCCACCGGAATGCGGCCCGGCTGTTCTATTATGCTCATAGTCAAAATGCCCTTCTGTACAGGGCCATTGCTTTCAGCATATGTGATGCGTTTCATAGGCAATGCGATTTGGTCGATGCCTTTGCCAACCGCTTTCCCGGCCTTTCGTATCTTGTAGCGCAGGATCCCTTCTACAAGACGCGGCATTTTCTGTGCCGCGGGGTCATCTCGGGAAAGTAGCCACTCGATGTCGGCGCGGTCAGAAGGCCGAAGGAAAAACTCGGCGTCGTTGAGGTGCTTTTCTGGCGTGGTGTCGTAAGCAAAGCTATTCGGCACCCGCACATGTTGTGCGTTGGTCATGTTTGTCTCCCAGGGACTGAGCTCTGCAGACCCGATGTCTCTATCAAAATGTTCGAGAAATCCCCGGGTGGCCGTGAACGCAGTTACGCGCTCGCCGCCCGGGCAGGGAGGCGGTTCAGAAGCAGAAACCGGAAGAGGCTTTCGTTCGTAACCATGCTTATAGGCTATGCAACAAATGGATTCTGTCAACCGTCATGGCCGCGGTGCGGCGAAGTGGCACCACTATGAGAGTCAGTTGTCGCTGCCGCGCGACTATAGACCGAGGTCTTTGATCTCCTTTGGCGGGGCGTCGTCCATATGCCTCGTCCGCCTCTGATGGCGTCAGTGCCAGAAGGTCGCAGGCCACGCCGTGCTCTTGATATACGCACGCGGAATGCCGATATCTCGGTCATGACCATGTTCAGTCTTCATACGAGGTTCCTGCTCAACGCAGGAAACACCCTGAACCGCCGGTAGCCCCGGGCGGGATCAGGCCGCTTGCCGGTCCACGCCTCGGGGTCTTCTCGATCTCTTACAGATCAGTCGAAGTGACAATCGCGCCAATCTGGCCGGAAGATCATGCCTGTGCGGGTCGCCCGGCTGACGTGGTGCGTGCGTCTCGGTTCAGTTTCTTCGTCATGGAGCATGACATGCACCCCCACCTCGTCAAATCCGATCCCCCTCACTTCCCACGCCCTCGAACGGCCAGTCAGCGCAACCGCAAGCCCGGAGCGTTTCGACGTTGGCTCCGGACCACATTTCTCCAATGGCAACGCCGGAAGATGATCGAAACTCTTCGAGGCATGGACGATCGCCTGCTGCGCGACATCGGGATTGATCGCAGTGATATCCCGCGCGTCGTCAATGGTCTCACAGATCGTGAACTGAGCATGCGTCCAGTTTCTCCGGATGTGCAGGTCGATGCGCGGTGGCGCGGCGGCCGAGCGGCATAGCCGGTCCCATTCGCGAGAACGCGCACCACTGGACTGCAGTGGTGCGCAGCATTGGCGGTGTAGTTGCTCCCTATGGAGCGATGGAAAGGAGTGACAAAATGATGCTTTGCAAGGCAGATTTCGAAGAACTGTTCCCGAGGCTCTTCCGGCCAAGTGACATGGAGAGGTCGGTCGCTGAGCCGAGCGTCAAATGCCTGGCGCGGTGGGAAGATGATGGTGGTCGCACGACTTCGGCAAACATCATCCCGCTGCCACACCGCCGGCGGATGCAGGAAACTCGACGTGACTCAATCTTCGAGGTGCGCCGTCGGTGACCCCCCGTCGTCGAAGTCCGCCTCGTGGATTTCGTCAACAATTCGCCTTCTTCACCTTTGCGGGATCTGCGCATCCTTGTCCGTTCCAAAACCCGCCCGGTCTCGAAGATTGACAGGGTGCGCCCAAAGACTAAGGTCTCCTCATGGTCACGCACGAAAACCTTTTTCGGTTTCTGCTTCTGAACCGCCCGGGTCCCCGGGCGGTCTGCGCATAGGCGCGTCTTCGACCACCCGGGGCTTTCTCACATCCTTGCATCTGAGAACGCGGGCTTTACCGCTCCGGGAGACATATCATGACCATTACCAGGATCACCCACCAGCCTGCCGGCACTGACTTTCGATCGCTCTTTGAACGCTCCGCTGTCGGGCGCGGCTTTCTTCTCACTGTCGAAGACCGGCTCGGTATTGAGCGCCTGCTCCGCTATCGCGGAACCAGGAATTCGCCCAATCCCGCTCTGCTAAACGGGCTGCTGCGCCACAAGCTGCGGATCTCGCGCGGAACTCCCGAGCCGGCCTCGCCTGATCTTGTCGTGGCCGGATGCCACGTCACCTACATGATCAGCGGTGAGGGCGCTCGCAGCGGCGTGCTCTCCATGAACCCCACGCCGGTCCCGGGACATATTCTCGTTGCTTCATTGCTTGGGGCGACCCTGATCGGGATGCGAAAGCTGCAGAAGGTTCCGCTTCTGCGGGATGACGGTCAGATCGAAGTCGTCGTGGTGTTGGATGTGCATCCGTCTCCGGACCACGCCGCGGCCTGATGCTCTGATCCGCCCCTGGCGGATCAGGGACCGTGGCCACCCATAATTCACTCACACCACCAGATGGTGGAAAGGAAACTACGATGAACAAACAACTCTCTACGTCACGCGGCACCGGCCGGCGGCCCAGGGTCGTCATAGGTGCTGATTGCCTGGAAAGGCTCGAGGCACTTGCGGAGGGCGCGATCCAGCGCAACCCGGACCTTGCCGACCGGCTGCTCGGCGAAATCGGCCGGGCCCGTATCGTTCCGGCGGCGAAACTCCCGCAGAACGTCGTGGCCATCGGTCGTGCGGTCACCTATCGGGATGAGTCGACCGGCCAGGAAAAGACGGTAACGCCCGTCTATCCAGAGGACGCCGACATCGCACGCGGGCGGATCTCGATCCTGACACCGATCGGGGTTGCCCTGATCGGACTGGCAGAGGGCGCATCGCTCCACTGGGACACCAGGGACGGAGAGCGGCTGTCGCGTAGCCCTTAATTCCGAGACATGACGCTTTGAGCGTCAAATTTGCCCTTAAATACGATATTCCAGCGCCTTCGAGCGGAGTTTCCGCGTCTTGCCATAGAGTATCTGGCCGAACCCTGTCTCAGGTTTAAGGGCAAAATATCGGAATTGAAGACAAAATCTCATATTTAAGGGCAAAGGTTGGCCGTTGATTTCGTTGGTTTTCTCATCTCACAATTAAGGGCTACGCGACAGCACGTGTCTTAACTCGAGCAGCCTTCGCAGGCGGCCTCAATCGGGCGGTTACGTGAGGATTTGGAGCTACTAGGAGTGCCGTCACAAGTTCGTTTCAAGGGAGATATTGCTGCATGGCGTCGCCTAGCTCCACGATAACGCTCACTTGAAACAAAACACAAGCTGGCGAAGCGGCAATCCGCCCCCCGCGCTTTGACTTAGGTTTTTAGGGACCAAAACGCGAGGTAGGGAGCTGTGCATTTAGTTCATGCCGTAGCTTGCCCGGTCCAATTTGTCGTAGATCTCAGCCTTCGCCAGCAAGGCCAGCGCGTCTGTGTCGGTATGATCCACTTCGGCCAGCAACTCGGCCCAGCGATCCACGATGCGTTTGTAGTCTTCCAGCAGCGCTTCGGGGTTCTCGACCCCGCGGCCTTTGGCGTTTTCGATCAACACAGCTTCATCCGCTTTCACGAATTCCGCGAGTGAATCCTTCAGCGCTTGGTCCGGCTCAAAGACTTCCATACCGCCCTCTTTGGCAGCGGAAACGGCTTTTTCGACATCCTTGTCGAACTCGACCCGGTGCTGCGCAAGGTAGTAAGCCATCTGGTCGAATAGCACGCTGCGCGACTCTTCGGACAGGGACTGCCAGAACGTCGGGTTATAGCCCCATTCGAAACCAGCGTAGTAACTGCCCACGGCTAGCATGTTCATGTGGGTTACCACATCCGAGAGCGAGAAAGAGTCCAATGCGTCGGCTGCCGCCACGGCACAGTCAAGCGAGCCCGTGTCGAGGCCAGTATACATCTCACTTGAGGGGGTCGACACGGGCACCGCGCCAACATGTTCCGCAAAGCGCGACCAAGCACCACCGGCCATGCGCAGCCGTTTGCCTTGAATGTCCTCATAGGTTGCGACGGGCGTGTTGCACATCATGTAATATTCTGAGGTCGAGTAACCGCCGCCAAAAACCACGCCATTTTCTTTCCACTCGGCCAAAGCGGCCTCATTGGTCAGGCCAAACTCGGTCGAGGCAAAGGCCATGACCATCGGGTCAGTGTTGTAGAAGGCGAAGTTGCCGATCAGGTTGGCGACTGGCAACTCGGATGGAGTGTAAGTGCCCGCGTGATAAGTCACCTGTGCCACGCCGTCGCGCACGCCTTGCAAGGAGGCCGCAGGGGGCAGCAGCGAGCCACCGGCGAACACGGTGAAGTTCACGTCGCCGTTGGTTTCTTCGGCCACACGTTCGGCGAATTCCACATAGGGGCCGCGCACCATCGAATGACGCTCTGCAAAAAAGTGGTTCGCGTTCTGCGCGACGGCAGCGGTGCCGAGGCCACAGGCCGCAAGGGCCATCATGGATATGTTCAGTTTCATATTGTCGTCTCCTCCGGTTAAAAAAGCATCACTGCGCCATGAGTGAGGGCAGGAACAAGCTGATCGCGGGAAAGGCGATCAGGATCAAAAGCGTCACGATATCCATCGCGATGAACCACGTCGTGCCCGAGATGATGTCCCGCAGCTTGACCTCGCCCGACAGCGCGCTGTGGAGGACGTAAAGGTTCAGACCTACAGGGGGTGTCACAAGGCCGATCTCCAGCAATTTGATGCAAATGATACCGAACCATATCAGGTTGATATCTGCGGCCTCTAGGACTGGCAGCAGGATTGGCAAGGTCAGCAGGATTAGACCGATAGAGTCGATAACCATGCCCAAGATCACGAAAAGTGTAGCAATCATCAGGATGATCACGACCTGATTGTCAGAGACCGAGAGCATAATATCCGTCAGCGCGCGGGGGACGCCTGACAGCCCCATGAACCGGGTGAACATCACCGCCCCGATAGACAGAAAGAAGATCGAAGATGTCGCCAGTGTTGTCTGACGGATCGCCTCGGACAGTGCTTTCCGAGTCAGTGAGCGGCGCAGAAGAGCGACCGTCGAGGCAAGGAAAGCGCCGACGGCACCGGCCTCGGTCGGGGTGAAGAAACCACCAAAAATGCCGCCCAAGACGCCCAGTACTAGTACTGGGAAAGGCCAGACCGACCAAAGTAAGCTGAGCAGTTGCACGCGATCAATTCGCCCAACAACGGGCGGTGCAAGCGATGGTGTGAAAGTGGTCCGAACAGTAATCATCGCCATATAGACAAAAGCTGACAGCGCGCCGGGAATAACGCCAGCGATAAACAACTGACCAATTGATTGCTCGGTAAAAATGCCATAGAGAACCATGAGGATCGACGGCGGGATCAGCGATCCAAGCGTGCCCGAGGCTGCAACCACACCGGTGGCCAGCGACGGATGGTATTTTGCCTTCAACATTTCCGGCACAGCGATTTTCGACATCGCAGCAGTCGTCGCGATGGAAGAGCCAGAAGCGGCGGCGAACAAGCCACAAGCCCCGACACTGGCCGAAGCCAACCCACCCGGCACCCGCGCCAACAACACACGCAGCAAGTCAAATGCGCCTGCCGTTAGCCCAGTGTTCGCGGCGATAAATCCCATAAAAAGGAACATGGGGATCGCAGTTAGCGACCAATCACCGATAAAGTTGAACGGCATGGCGCTGACAATGCCAAGCGCGGCTTGCAGGTTGAACATGATGGTGATGCCAACGAATGACACCGCCATCAACGCTGTCCCAATGGACATGCGAAAAGCCAGCAGACCAAACAATGTCCCAACGCCGATCCAGCCGATAACTAGGTTGCTCATGACATGCCCTCATCGAGTTCGGACTGGGTGACAGGCTGTCCGCGCAGCACCAATACGGCACGCACAAGTGCAGCGAGGCTGGCAAGGCCAAAGCCAAGCGGCAGAACCATTCTTGACGGCCAGACGATAACCTCACGCCCGCCCATTACAACCTCACCGACATGAAGCGCGCGCATTGCATCAAGCCCTGTACGCCATGCCATAATGGCAAGAATAGCGGCCGCGGCGAGGCAACTGAATATCAGCGCGAGTTTTTTAAGCCAATTCGGAAAGTGATTGAACAGAAGATCAACCGAGATCTGCTGGTCCTGCATCTCAACGAAGGCCATCGGCAACATGACTAGCGCGACCATATAATAGTAGGATGACATCTCGACCGTGCCTTGGATCGGCGCGTTCCACACGAGTTTTGCAACAACGTCTGCCACGACATTCAGCATCATCGCGACAACACTGAAACCGCCGATAAACATCAGCCATGAGCACAATCTGTTAAACAGTGTCAGCATCGGGCCTCCTCCCCATACCAAGACGGGATCAGATCCCGTAATTCCGATTCAACTTCTCCGCTCAGGGTTCAGTTGACAAATAGTGATGATTGATCGAGTGATAACGAAACATGATCAATGGGAATAATGCGGATGGATGCTATCTCGAAACCCACCCGGCTTGACCTTCGACACTTGCGCTATGCTCTGGCCGTGGCCGACGCCCAAGGGTTCCGTGCGGCGGCTAAAATGCTCAATATCGCGCAACCTGCCATTTCGAAAGCCGTTAAAGACACCGAAATTGATCTGGGCTTCCGTATATTTGACCGCAGCGGCCCATGGGTGGTGCCTACACCTGAAGGCAACATTTTCCTAGACGATGCGCGCCAAACCGTCGCGCAGTTCGAGCGCACGATCCGCGCATCGCGTCAGAATACAACGGGCGCACGCGGGCATATCATCGTTGGCTACTCCGCCCTCGCCACATCGCGACAAATCTCCGAGGCACTGGATGATTTCCATCGCAGCGTGCCGGGCGTGCAGATCGAAATGCATGTCATGTCTACCGATAATATACTGAAAAATTTGAAATCCGGCGTGATAGACTTGGGTTTTTTGCTGGCGCATCCTACCGTCGGTGCGCCGGGGATCGAACAGATACCGGTCTGGAGTTCTCGCATCGGTGTTGTCGCCCCCGCCGGAGAGGCTCCCGCACGGGTTAATGATTTGAAAGGCGCACCCTTCGTCATGGGGCTACGGGAAAACTGGCGGTCGTGGCGCGCGCTTCTCGACAGTGCATGTGATCAGGCCGCTCTTAGCCCCGTGGTGGTAGATGAGGCTTGGGACGTGCAGGTGATCTTGCAGCGCGTAGCCGAGCGTCGCGGCGTGACGCTTTTTCCCATGAGTATAGCCGACAGCCTGCCAGCCGCGCTAGAACTGGTACCTATTGATGGGTTGGATGCAGAGGCAACAATCTCCATGGCATGGAGCATCAAGGCCGATACGGGCCTACTGCGCCAGTTCCGCAATCACTTCCCCCCACCGGGTTGATCGCGTTCGGTTATCGCACGATACCGCAAGTCTATTTGCGTAATCCGTCCATAGCGCGATTTTATGCGCCTATGAAACAAACGCCAATCGCCCCCTTCGACTTGCCCGAAGCGCAGCCTTTTCTTCTCGAAGGCAGCGATACCGGTTTCCTCTTTTTCCATGGCTTCACCAGCTCGCCGCAAAGCGTGCGTGAGGTTGCCGAGAAAATTCAGGAGGTCAGCGGCGCCACGGTGTATTGCCCGCTGTTAGCAGGTCATGGTGAGACCCCCGCCGCCTTGGCAAAGACAAACCAAGCCGACTGGGTGGCGTCTGCTGAAACGGCGCTCGAAACGCTATCCTCGCGCTGCGCACGGGTGGTCGTCGGGGGGCTTTCCTTGGGGGCGACGCTGTCGCTCAACCTCGCTGCTCGGATGCCAGATAAGATACAGGGCGTGGTCAGCATCAATGGCTCAACAGGTCTCTACCGTCCGGAAGTGGTGGCACCTATCTACGATACAAAGGGTGCCGCGTTTATCGAGGGGATCGGGTCCGATATCGCCGAGTTCGGGATGGCCGAAATCTGCTATGATCGCATCCCTCGAGAAACGCTGAACGAGCGCTTTCTCTTGACCAATGCCACCGGTGCGCTGTTGCCTCTAATACGCCAGCCCATTTTGATCCTGCAGTCGCGCTGCGATAATGTCGTCGATCCCCAAAACGCACACCGCATCGCCACATCGGTAAGGTCAAGCGAGATACATCTCAACTGGTTGGAGCGGTCTTATCATGTGGCGACATTGGATTATGACCGTGGGCTAATCTCTGAGCGAATTGCCGAATTTCTGCGACAAGTAGCGACTGTTACGAAATAGCCTGCTATTGTAAGGCACTTGGCAATGTCCCTGAGAGCTACCTGGTCCGCCGTTTGATCTGTGGTGCTCAGACCAGAAGCTACGGCACCCTTTCGCTCACGATCCTGAAAGCGATCAGGGCGCAGAGCTACCAGCTAGCTAGCACGGTTCTCCGCGAGGTGCTGGGTGCATTGGACGGTGCCGATGAATGGCCATCCGATGAGGTTTTCCGGCGCAACTGGATCGGCCGTCAGTTCTATGGCTATTTTAAGCGTGACCGACTGCTCAGCTTCAGAGTCTGAAGTTCCACGCAGCAGGTCGTTGAGACTAGCTTGCGGGTGGCCGCGAGCTAGTCTTGAGGTAACGAAGGGCTCTACGCCGTTGATCTTGCCGGTCTCGATAAGCGATGCCGCCTTCATCGAGACCGGCTGTCGCGTTGCCCTTAAATCCGAGATGCGACGCTTTTGGCGACAAATTTTGCCCTTAACTGCGAGATTCGGCTGTCATCATTCCTGTGCTTCTCGCGCGCCTTTGCGCGATGTGATCAACTGCGTGTCGCGTAGCCCTTAATTCCGAGACATGACGCTTTGAGCGTCAAATTTGCCCTTAAATACGATATTCCAGCGCCTTCGAGCGGAGTTTCCGCGTCTTGCCATAGAGTATCTGGCCGAACCCTGTCTCAGGTTTAAGGGCAAAATATCGGAATTGAAGACAAAATCTCATATTTAAGGGCAAAGGTTGGCCGTTGATTTCGTTGGTTTTCTCATCTCACAATTAAGGGCTACGCGACAGCCACGGCCAAACCGATATTGAGCGCCAGAACGATCCAAAGCGTCCGTCTCTCCATTGAATCTTGTCTAGCGGCCATTTTGTGGTTCCAGCTTGTGTTGTACGACACATTAACTTCTGCGGCAGATCTGCGTTCCAGCCGGAATGTTGGCTGAATTCCTTCAGGCCCCGATTTCCTCGTGTTCGGTCAAGCATTCCGAATGGTCCCGCAACACCTCAAGCACCTTGCAATCTCCCGTCCGCCCGCCGCTGCATTCGTGAACCATGCGTTTCAGTTCCGTGCGCAGCGCCTTCAGGCGGGCCATGCGCTGCTCCACCTGTTTGAGCTGGCGACGCGCGATGGCATCAGCCTCATCACAGGGCCGGTTGGGATGGTCGCTGAGGTCGAGCAGCTCGCGGATCGCATCGAGCGAGAAACCGAGTTGTCGCGAATGGCGGATGAAGGACAGCCGGTCGAGCTGTGCATTGTCGTAGCGCCTCTGCCCGCCTTCGGTCCTGCCAGGTTCGGGCATGAGCCCAATCTGTTCGTAGTACCGGATGGTCTGCACCTTCGTGCCAGTCTTCTTTGACAGAGTACCGATCGTGAGCATTTTCGCCTCCATGAAAAAGATACAGTTTGTGTAGGTTTTGCCGTCGGAATAAACAAGTGTCGGTTTCACAGACGCGTGAGTTCAAGCTATACCATGATTTCGTGCTTGAACCTCTAGCAGCTAGAGGATGTATCCGCACAGGCAATAAGAATCAAAATCAGGCGAACAGGATTGTCCCTTACATCGGCACAGAAGTTTCTTTGGGTTTTGGCAGGCGTGGCAGCGCTTGCCTTCATATGGCTTTTGCTATGGTCCGATTATCGTGCCGATAGCGCCCGAACCGACGCCGAACCGCCTTTTTTCGCTGAGTTCGAACTGACGGACCACCAGGGTATGGTTCGAACCGAGGAGGACTTTGCGGGGCGCTGGATGCTGGTTTTTTTCGGCTTTACCAACTGCCCCGACGTCTGCCCGACGACCCTATCCGAGGTCGCGGCGGTGATGGACGGTCTGGGCGACGATGCCGCCAAGGTCCAGCCGATTTTCATCACCATCGACCCCGAACGGGACACGCCCGCCGCACTCGCCGAATACGTCCCGCTGTTCGATGCGGGCATCATCGGTCTGACCGGCACGCCGGAACAGATCGCCGCCACATCCGAGACGTTTCCGATCTTCTTTGAACGCGTCGAAGAGGCTGCGGCGCCGGATGGTTACACGATGGGCCACACGTCGCATTTGTTCCTCTTCGATCCCGACGCGGGCTTCGCCGACTCGTGGCCCTACGGCACCTCCGCCGAAGAGATACTCGCCGATCTGGAAGAGAGGTTCTGACCGACATGAACCGTATGTCCGGAGAAACAGCCCTCGGGCTGGCGTGGATCATCGCGCTCGTCGCCTCGCTTGCCGTGCTTTTTGTCGGCGAGGTGCTGGGGCAGACGCCCTGTGTGCTGTGCTGGTTCCAGCGCGCCTTCATGTTCCCCTTGGCCATTGTCCTCGGGCTCGGCCTTTGGTGGCGGGACGGCCGCGTGGGGCGCTACGGCATCGCATTGGCGCTTGGCGGCGGCGCAATCGCCCTCTGGCACATGGGGCTGTACGTCGGTCTTGTTCCCGAACGCGTCCAGCCCTGCACGGCCACCGGCCCCTCTTGCACCGATGACAACCAACTGGTCTTCGGCATCCCTATCCCGCTGATGGCGCTCGCCGCCTTCGCGCTGATCGGGGCGCTGTCGGCCCTTTCATTGAAGGACACACGAACATGAATCGACGCGGCCTGATCCTGTCCGTTCTTGCCCTCGGCGCCGCCGGTTTCGGCGGAGCCACCTGGTTTGCAATCCGCCCCGGCCCAGTGGCCGAAGCGGAGCCCGTTGCTCCGGAACTTGCGGAGGCGATGATCCGCCCCTACTCGCCCATCCTCGGGCCTGCGGATGCGCCCGTCACGATCGTCGAATTCTTCGATCCGGCCTGCGAGGCCTGTCGCGCCTTTCATCCCATCGTGAAGGACATCATGGCCGAGCATGGGGAAGCTGTCCGCGTCGTGATCCGCTACACGCCCTTCCACGGCGCGGCATCCGAGGAAGCCATCCGCGTGCTCGAAGCGGCGCGCATGCAGGACGTTTACGTGCCGGTGCTCGAGGCCGTTCTGCGGGAACAGCCGAGATGGGCGTCGCACGGTGCCCCGGCGCCTGGCCTGATCCTTCAGATCGCCGCCACGGCCGGACTCGATGCCGAAGCCGCGCGCACGCAAATGCTGGCACCCGGTGTCGTGGCGATCCTTAACCAGGATCGTGCTGACGTCGAGGCCGTGGGAATTCGCCAGACGCCCACATTCTTTGTGAACGGCAAGCCGCTCGATCCATTCGGGGAGGCAGAGTTGCGTCGTCTGGTGGCCGCCGAAGTCGCTGCCGCGCAAAGCTGAATGGAAAGGGCAGGATCAGAACGATGAAAAAGTATATTTTGACTGGCACACTGGCCGCGCTTTTGACCCTTGGAGGGCTCTCGGTGCCCGCGCTGGCCGGACCCGAGGATGTTGTCGTCGAGAACGCGTGGTCCCGCGCCTCCATCGGGATGAACCGTCCCGGGGCCGCTTACATGACGATCCGCAACACTGGCGACGAGCCGGTGACGCTGATCGGCCTTACAACACCGCTCGCGATGATGCCCGAAATCCACGAGACGAAGACCAATGCCGAAGGTGTGAGCTCCATGAGCCCGGCGGGGGAGATCGCGATCGCCCCGGGCGAGAGCGTCGCGCTCGAACCGGGGGGCCTGCACGCAATGCTGATGCGGCTACAAGAACCGATGACGGAAGGGGACACCTTTCCGCTGACCCTGCTTTTCGACGACGGAGGCGAAGTGACGGTCAAGGTGCCGATCCTCGGAATCGCCGCGCGGGGGCCAGAGGACTGATGCGGCGACGGGCGGTCCTGGGGTACGGCGCGGCTGGTGTCGGGGCGGTCGCCCTGATGCTCTTCGTCGGTTGGTGGCAGGTCGATGGACCCGGTGGACCCGAACCTGTCGGGCAGCGGCCTGTGGCCCTGACCGAGATGGATTTCCGTCTGACGGATCATGAGGGCAACGCGGTCGGGCCGGAAACCCTGATCGGTCGCCCGACGATGGCGTTCTTCGGCTTCACCTACTGTCCCGATGTCTGCCCGACCACGCTTTCTGACATTTCGGGATGGCTCGACGATCTGGGAGACGAGGCCGACGAGATGAACGTGGTTTTCATCACGGTCGATCCCGAGCGCGACACTGTCGAAACGATGGCCGAATATGTCGGCTACTTCCATCCGGCGATCCGCGGCTGGACGGGACCGGAAGAGCAGATAGCGCGCGTCGCGGACGGCTTCCGCGCCACCTACGAGCGAGTACCGGCGGAGAGCGGCGATTACACGATGAACCACACCGCGAGCGTCTTCCTGTTCGCAGCCTCTGGGCGATTCGTCACCATGATCGACTATCACGAGCCCAAAGAATTCGCGGTGCCGAAGATCCGCCGCGCGCTGGAAGAAGAAATGGAGGGGGCGACATGAGGCTCAGAACTTTGGCGGCTTGTGTCGCAATTGCGGGGACGGTTTCGGGAGCGGCTATCGCCATCTCTGATTCCATGTCGAAAGAACCCGTGCCGCCGGAACTTGCCCAGGCAGGTAGCTGGATGCCCCAAGGTCCTGAAGCCCCCCAGAACGTTGACATCCCCGTGACGCTGCCCGCGGCGGCATGGGCAGACGATGCACCCGACCTCAGCCCGCTGCCCCTTCTGCAGGCCGCGTTTGCCGACAGGCCGGTGCAAGCGATCGAGCCACCCCTGTCGACGTGGTCGCGCGACATTGCTCCGGGCGAAACGCTCGATTTCTTGCTGTCAGAGGCCGGTCTTGCGGCACCTGACAGAGCCGAAGTTGCCCTCGCGCTTGGTGCGGAATACGATCTGCGACGGCTGCGGCCGGGGCACTCGGTCACTGTCGCTTCGACCGTGGACGGCAGCCCCCGCACCGTCTCACTCGCCGTCGAGGACGGGGTTCGGATCGAGGTGGTTTTCGGCGAGCAGATGTCCACGCAGGTCGTGGCTCCGGATCCGGAAATCGTAACCCTTGCCGGCGAAGCCATGATCGACAGCTCGATCTTCGCGGCACTCGACGAAGCCGGCATACCCGCCCGTTTTTCCGTGGACCTTGCGCAGATGCTGGGTGGGACCGTGGATTTCCGCCGCGAGATGGCCGGTGGCGAAACACTAAGGCTTCTCTGGCGTGAGGCGCGGGTCGGAGAGGACAGGATCGGACAGCCCGAACTCGCCTTCGCCGCACTGGAGATCGGCGGTTCGCTTTACGAGATCGTATGGCCGGACGACGGCAGCGGTCAGGCGACGATCTACGTCGATGGCGAGGTGCTGCGCGTCTTCGCACAGCCGGTAGAGGGTGCGCGCCTCAGCTCGGTGTTCGGACGCCGCACGCATCCGGTCTTTGGCAACGTCCGGATGCACACCGGCGTCGATTTTGCAGCGGCACGTGGGACACCGGTTCAAGCGACGGCACCGGGGCGGGTCAATTTCATCGGCTGGCGCGGCGGATATGGTCGCGTGGTCGAAATCTTGCACGGCTCCGACACCATGACGCGCTACGCGCATCTGAGCGCCGTGCCGGAAGACTTGGCACAAGGCCAACGCGTTGCGGCGGGAGACGTGATCGGCCGCGTCGGCGCGACTGGCACGGCGACAGGTCCGAACCTGCACTATGAGGTGCTCGTGGATGGGCGCCCGACTGACCCCCTCTCTGACGACCGGCTCGCCGAAGCGGCCGAGAGCGATGCGGATGATACCGCCGCGCTCTCGCGTCTGGCCGAGGCGCGGGCGCTTCTGAATGAAAACCTCGGCAGCGAGATTGCCAAAACGACAACCGAAAGGCTCTGACCCATGAAACGCATGACACAAGTTCTTGCCATCACGCTCGCCCTGTTCCCAGCGGCCCAGGCCCTCGCAGAGGCAACGGCGATCGACGTCCGCAAGACCAACGGATGCGGCTGCTGCCTCTCGTGGATGAAACATCTCGAAGAGAACGGGTTTGTGCCGACCGGCCAGGACATGTTCGGCGGGCTTCTCGTGCGCTTCAAGCTAGACAACGGCGTGCCGCAGCGCATGGTCTCCTGCCACACCGCGCTCATTGACGGCTACGTCATCGAGGGCCATGTACCGGCCGCTGACATCCGCCGCCTTCTCGAGGAGCGCCCGGACGCCGTCGGCCTCGCTGTTCCGGGGATGCCCTATGGCTCGCCCGGCATGGGGCCAGAAGACGACCGCGAGGCCTATGATGTCTTCCTCATCCGCAAGGACGGGTCGACGGAAGTCTTTTCGAGCTACGCCGAAGGATAATCTGGCCCGCCCATGGAAAATCTGTCTCCGATAATGCTCGGCTTTCTCGGAAGTCTTGCCGCCGGATCGCTCACAGCAGTCGGAGCAGTTCCCGTGCTGTTCGGGCGCATCCCGTCTCGGGCCACACGCGATCTGTCGCTCGGCTTCGCTGCCGGTGTGATGCTCGCCGCTTCTTTCTTTTCGCTGATCATCCCGGCATTGGATGCGGCGGAGCCGATGTTCGAAAACGGCGCGATGCCTGCGGCCATCGTATGCGTTTCGATTCTTCTGGGCATGGGGGCTGTCGCCCTGATGAACGAAAAGCTGCCGCACGAGCACTTCAAGACGGGACGCGAAGGGCCCGAAGCGGCGTCTTTGCGGCGGGTCTGGCTGTTCATCATCGCAATCACGATCCACAACTTCCCCGAAGGCCTTGCGGTTGGGGTCGGCTTCGGATCCGGAGGTATGGAGGGCGGTCTGCCGCTCGCCATCGGCATCGGGCTTCAGAATGCGCCCGAAGGATTGGCCGTCGCTGTATCTCTGCTGGGCGAGGGATATCCGAAGCTGCGCGCCTGGGGCATCGCGGCGCTGACGGGCATGATCGAGCCGATTGGCGGTTTGCTCGGGGCCGGCATCATCACACTGTCGGAACCGCTGCTTCCATGGGGTCTGGCCTTTGCCGCGGGCGCAATGCTCTACGTCATTAGCCACGAAATCATCCCCGAAACCCATCGCAGCGGCCATCAGAACAGGGCGACGCTCGGTCTCGCAGTCGGGCTCGTTCTGATGCTGTTCCTTGATGTCTGGTTGGGATGAGGCAATGTCACTAAACAAGGTATCTCCGATGATCGGCGTCTTCGCAGCACTTGCTGCGTTCGCGATCGATCAGATCACCAAAGCCATTGTCGTTGCGAATGCCGTCACTTTAAGCGCCGGAATTCCCGTGTTTCCGGGATTCAACCTCGTCTTTTATCGTAATGACGGCGTGACTTTCGGGATGTTGGGCGGCGCGCCGTGGTGGAGCCTCATCGCTTTCGCTCTTGCCATCTGTGTTTGGCTGGGGGTTATGCTGTTTCGCGCCGACAATGCGGTGGAAACGCTTGCCTACGGTGCGATCATTGGCGGAGCCCTGGGCAATGTCATCGATCGTGTGCGGTATCGGGCTGTAACAGACTTTCTCGATTTCTACATTGGCACAACACATTGGCCTGCCTTCAACTTGGCCGATGTATTTGTCGTCAGTGGCGTGGGGCTCTTGCTCGCCGCGCCATGGATCAGCGCGCGGCGTTCGATCAAGTCGTGAAGCCGGAAATTCTGAACCGCATCGCTCTGCGCCACCGTTTGCTTTCGCGGATGACGCTTGGTTTCGCCGCCGGGGCGATGACCGTTCTGACTTTCCCGCCTCTTTCGATTCTCCTGCTCGTTCCCGTTGCCTATTCCGCGTTGTTTGTCGGGCTTCGCGATCTCTCCTTCGGGCGCGCTTTCCTCGTCGGCTGGGCGTTTGGTCTCGGCCAGTTCGGTTTCGGGATTTGGTGGATCGCGGAAAGTTTCTACGTCGAGGCCGAGCGGTTTGGGACGATGGCGATTCCGGCGGTCGCGGGATTGTCCGCAGGTCTCGCGATTTTCCCAGCCATTGCCGCTGCGCTTTTTGCCGAAATCGCGCGGCGCGGAGCCATGGGCAGTCTCTTGGCCTGCCTCCTGTTCGCGACCTCCTGGACCGTGGCCGAGTGGTTGCGTGGTCACGTTCTGACAGGGTTTCCCTGGAACCTGGCCGGTTACGCACTTGTAGACTACGCCGCCCTTCGCCAGACCGCCGCCTGGGTCGGAAGCTATGGGCTAAGCTTTCTCACCGTGTTCGTCGCGGTACTCCCTGGCGCGGCTGCTATGGCGTCCGGGCGGCAACGATTGACCATCTCGCTCATGGCGCTGGCCGGAATCGCGACGATGTGGGCTGTCGGCACGCTGCGCCTCCAGTCGGATGCACAACAGCCACCCGGTGTCGACCTGCGCATCGTCCAGGGCAACATTCCACAAGAGGAGAAATGGGCTCCCGAGAACCGCGAGGCGACCTTCGCGCGCTATCTTGAGCTTTCAACCCGGCCCGGCGATTTCGACGTGCTTCTCTGGCCGGAAACCGCCTTTCCGGGTTTCCTCGATGAGGATACGGAGGCACGGGCCCGCATTGCCGCAGCGCTACCAGACGGCAGAGTGCTGCTTACCGGTGTGCCGGACCGTGTACCGAGCGAGGATGGCACCCGATATTTCAACACGGTCCAGGCATTTGACGAGACCGGCGAGATCCTGACCGGATACGCGAAACACCATCTCGTGCCCTTCGGCGAATATGTGCCATTCCGCGGCTGGTTGCCCATCGAGCGGCTCACGGCGGGTCTGGGCGATTTTACGCCCGGACCGGGCCCGAGAACGCTTGCGCTTCCGGGTGTGCCGCTGGTCGCCGTGGCGATCTGCTATGAGATCATCTTCCCAGGGCATGTGGTCGACGACCTGTTCCGGCCGGACTGGATTTTCAACGCGACAAACGATGCCTGGTTTGGCACCAGCATCGGACCCGAGCAGCATCTGGCTTCCGCACGTATGCGCGCCGTAGAGGAAGGCCTTCCAGTCATCCGAGCCGCGAATACGGGCATCTCTGCGGTCATCGACGCGAGCGGAGAGATCGTTGCGCGGCTCGATACCGGCGAAACGGGCATCATCGACGCTAGCCTGCCCTCCGCGCGACCGCCGACACTCTACGCGAGCTTCGGGGACTGGATGCTGTTGGCGCTCATCTTGGCTTCGTGGAGCTGGGCAATGGCGCCAATGCGACGGCTCACTACCGCCGCATGAGAAAGACCGTCATGCAAAGATGTGGATAGGTGTCCCGTCCTTCACCATTGCATAGATGTCCTCGATCTCCCGATCCGTGACCGCGATGCAGCCAGCTGTCCAGTCGCGGACATTTGTCGGGTCGATGCCGGGGCGTGGGCCACCATGGATGAAGATGTCGCCGCCGGGGGAAAGGCCCTGCGCTTCGGCAAAGGCGATGTCGGCCTCGTTCGGATAAGAGATGCCAATCGAAAGATGGTAGGTGCTGTTGGGGTTTCGCCTGTCGATTGTGTAAACTCCTTCCGGAGTCCGGCCATCCCCCTCGAATTGTTTGTGACCCTCAGGAGCGAAACCCAGCCCGACCGGATAGGTTTGCAAGACGCGATCGGCTCCGTCGAGAACAAGCAAGCGCTGTCCCTTGTAAAGCCGAACACGGGTGACTTCGGGTCCGTCATAGCTGCGGAACTTGCTGGCACACCCGGACAGAAACGCTACCAGCCCGCCCAACAGGACGGCGCGGCGGGGAAATCGGATGGTTTTCACTGCTCGATGCCTCTTTCGTGAGGTCTGTTATGGACATTACGTTACCTTGCAAATGCTGCGTGATCAATGTCCGTGGGCAAGCGCGGCCTTTGCCATCTGTGGGCCAACCTGCTCACCGCCGGACGGCGGCGCCTTGGCCTCTTGGCTGTTCAGCAGGCGCAGGGCATTGGCCACCACCAGCAATGACACTCCTACGTCGGCTGCAATCGCGCCCCACATCGATGCCAGTCCGAACGCGGTAGCGACAACGAAAACGCCCTTGGTCGCCAAGGAAATACCGATGTTCTGATGAATGATCGACATTGTCCGGCGCGAATGACCGATCAGCCAAGGCACCTTGCCGAGATCGTCGGTCATCAGGGCTATATCCGCCGTCTCGATTGCCGCGTCCGAACCAACGGCACCCATTGCGATGGCGTAATGCGCGCGCGCCATGGCCGGGGCGTCGTTGACCCCGTCGCCGATCATGGCCACCATGTCATGCGTTTCGACCAGTTCTTCGATGGCAGTCACCTTGTCTTCGGGCAGAAGCTCGGCACGGACCTCGTCGATGCCGACCTCGGCTGCAACAGCGCGCGCTGTCCGCTCGTTATCACCGGTCAGCATGACGATGGTCTTCACACCCTGCGCGTGAAGCTGCGCCACGATGCCTTTGGCATCCGGGCGGATACGGTCGCGCAATTCCAAGATGCCGGTGACACCGGTGTCGTCGCCCACGGCAACAAGGGTGCTGCCAGCCCCTTCGATGCGGTCGCGCAAATCCTTCGGAATGGCGTCGCCGAAACCCTTCTCCTCGGCAAACCGGTCCGACCCCAGCCAGATCGACCGGCCGTCTGTGCGTCCTTCAAGTCCCCTGCCCGGAACGGTTCGGGTATCTTCCGCGGCGGATACCTTGATGCCGTCGGCTTCTGCCCGCGCAAGAATGGCGCGCGCCAAGGGATGCGAGGAACGTGCCTCCAGCCCAGCGGCGAGGGTCATCAGATCTTGCGCCGATGCTTTGCCCAGCGGATGCACCGCCGCCACCTCGGGCTCGCCCATGGTGATCGTGCCGGTCTTGTCCATGGCCAGTGCAGTGGTCTTGCCCGGTGCCTCAACATATGCACCGCCCTTGATCAGCACCCCGGCCCGCGCTGAGGCGGTGAGTGCAGCGACGATGGAGACCGGTGTCGAGATGACCAGAGCGCATGGGCAAGCGATCACCAGCAGCACGAGTGCATTGTAGAACCAATAATCCCAGGCCCCCCCGAAAATGAGCGGCGGCAGCAGGGCAATTGCAATGGCGAGAGCCATGACGATAGGCGTATAGATGCGGGCGAATTTCGCCACCCACTGCTCCACCGGCGCGCGGCGGGCATGGGCGTCGCCGACCATGCGGATAATCTTGGCCAACACGGTGTCCGAGGCGGCCTTCGTGGCGCGCACCGTCAGTGTGCCTTCGCCGTTGATCGTACCGGCATAGACTTCGTCGCCCCGTTCCTTTGGGACCAGCGCACTCTCTCCGGTGATCGGCGCCTGATCGACGGCCCCTGCCCCATCGACAACCTCACCATCCAATGGGATGCGGTCTCCGCCGCGCACGATGAAACGTGCGTTGATAGCAACCGCAGAAGCCGGAACGTCCGCTTCCGAGCCGTCATCATGAAGAACTCTTGCCGTCGGCGGCGCGAGGTCGAGCAGAGCTGAAACCGCATTCCTCGCACGCCCGACGCTCCAGCTTTCGAGGTAGAGCGAGAGCGAAAAGAAGAACGCGACTGTCGCCGCCTCGAAAAATTCGCCAAGCCCGATGGCACCGGCCACGGCGACCACCATGAGCAGGTTCATGTCGGGCGACAGCCGCCGAGCGGACGACCATGCCTTGGGTGCCACGAGCCAGACACCGAACAGGATCGCAACCGCGAACAGCCCTGCCTCGACCAGTGGCATCGGCGCTTCGCCGTGACCCGCGAAGAGGCCGAGCGCCCCGCCCATGCCGGTCTCGATGATGTGCCACAGAAATCCCGCGGCCCAGAAGCCTCCACTGAGCGCCGTAAACAGCCGCTGTCTTGCAAGATGGGCCGCCTGGTCGACCGACGCGTTCTCGGCATCCCAAGGCTTGGCGGTCATGCCGGTGCTTGCGACCAGTTCTGCAATTTCGCCGTCCGATAAACTCTTGGCGCTGTCGAGAATAGTCATCCGCCCATTGATCACGTCGAACGCGAGATGCTCGGCCCCGCCGATCTTCGGGCCGACCACCTTGTTCAGGATTGCTACCTCCTCGGCGCAATCGAGGCCGGACACCTGAAAACTGCGCCCGCCCGCTGGCGCGGGGGTCGCCGGAACGATGTCGCCGCACGTTCCGGCGCTCCCGCAGCAGCTGCCGCCGCTTGTCTGGGCATCTTCGGCGTGATCGTGGTCGTGACGATGGGTGTCGGGCGGCATGAATGGACCTCTGGATTCGGGTGCTTTACCATGACATAGCCCCTACAGTAGCTAGAGCTTCAAGAGCAAAATACGGTGGTATTTCAGTTTGTTTTATTGCTAGAGGATGCGGCGACCGGCTCCATCACGCCTTGAGGCATGAAAAGCCGATGCAAAGAAAAAACAGACACGAAAGGAAGCTTGATGCGGGTTTTGATGCTGAAGCAAAAAATAATGTTTGCAGTGGCGCTGTCGCTTACGGCCGGGTGCGCAATCCAGCCGACTGGATCGGGCGACTCGGCAGACCAGCCGGGCAACGTTCCCGAAGCTGTGATTGCAATGGCTGCCCCGGATCAGGATGTTGCAACCGCGCGCTTGGTGCCGGAAGACGGGTGCTACTGGTACGAACACAGCGGCCCCGTTGAAACGACCTTGTTGCCGCTGCGCACGGTGAACGGCAATCCGATCTGCGTCGCGCGGGAAGCGTGACGACGACCCGCACGTCACATCATTTCGCTCAAAGCTAATTACCTCATTCAACTTCTCGCGGTAACACTGTCCTCAGCCGAATAAAGATGTGCTGTCGATCCAATCTCGACGTTCGGATAGAGCTCGTTGATGTGTGCCATAACCATCCGCACGCAACCCGAACTCGCGCGACCGCCGATGCTTCTCGGATAGGGTGTGCCGTGTATCCGAAGATAGGTGTCGCGATCTCCGACATAGAGATAGAGCGCCCGCGATCCCAAGGCGTTTTGAGGGCCGGGTTCCATCCCGTCGGCCCATCTTGCGTTTTCAGGATCCCGCTCGATCATGTTCTGTGTCGGCGTCCAGTGCGGCCACCTGACCTTGCGCTTGATGTTATAAACACCTGACTCGTAGAGGTTGCCCCGCGCGATCGCCACGCCGTAGCGCATCGCGGTTCCACCCTCCTCAATGTGGTAGAGATATCGCGCAACCGCATCGACATGGATGTCTCCTGGCACGAGGCCGTCCTTCGCGTCCACACGCTGAGGCAAGAAACGTGGGTGTAGTCCCCAAGGGTTTGACGTGGCCGGATCGAAGCCGGGCGGGCTGACTTGCGCGTCCCATTCAGCCTTCTGCGCTTCGGTGGGCCAGCTATCGGCAAACACAGGGTTGGCCACAGTCGCCGAAAAGAGCGCTGTTGTCGTTTGAATGAAGTGTCGTCTTGTCAGCATTTCGTACCCTTTCGGTTCCCGCCGACGATTGATGGCAAGAACGGTATATGTTCTCCTTGAATAGATAGGACTTCTAGTGGCTAGAGGTTCAAGGGCAAATTTTCGTGAACGCATGCACGCGACCCTGGTAGCACATGCTTGCCTTGCGGGCGGGTTAACGGCCAACCAGGTCAGGTCCGAATTAGCGTGGTAAAGCGGGAGTCAGGGGGCGGAGTAGGACAGATTTGCCGAATTGGTCCCCCGGTGGATCGGTTTTGGTCGAAAGATACTATCCTGACACCCTGTCGATCTTCACCCGCCCGTGTCATTGGCCGAAACTTCGGCTTGGAACTCACGTTGTCGCTCAGGCCAGGTGCTCTTGATGTAGACGAGGATAGCCGCGATCTCTGCGTCTGTCAGATCCTCTCCGAAGGCCGGCATGTCGCTCTCGTATCCCGGCACGACGGCCCCGACCCCGCCTTTAGTGATCTGAAAAAGCATGCGGTCTGAATGGTGCCAAGTGTGGCCTGAGTCATCATGCGGCGGGGCCGGCATTCTTCCTGTGTCAAGACGGCGACGCCAATCGGGCTGACCCTCGAGGCTGGCACCATGGCAACTGGCGCAGTTGTCCGCATAAAGCTGTTGCCCTGCCATGACCTGGGATGCAAGCACGGGCTCTCCCAAAAACGTCAGTCCCTCGACACGCGGGTCAACCGGTTCCGATTGGGCCAGCACCACAACGCCGGTGGTCGCGAGCGCGGACACTAGGGCAGCGAGGTGCACTGACCGCCTGACCGTACACTTCGCCGATCGATCTTTCGGCCCCTTATTCATCGGCATAGATTGAGATTCCTTCCGGGCCAAAGGCGTAGGTCCTGAGCGTGCCTGACTTGACCGCAGCCATGCCCGGTGCGTTCGCGGGCATTCCCGGCAAGGTGATACCCGTTATCGCCGGACGGGTTTCCAGCAGCCGCTCGATGATGTCGACGGGGACGAGACCGCTGACATAGTAGCCGTCGATCTCGGCCAAGTGGCAGCCGATGCCCTGGGCGGGCACACCGACTTCGACCGAGCGTTTGTCGAAGTCGCGGTCATCCACACGCGTTACGGTAAAGCCGTGTTCTTCGAGATAATCCCCATAGGCATCACAGCAGCCGCAGCCCGGATCGCGCCAGATGGTGATCTGCCTTTCGCTGCCCGCCAGACCGGGCGCCACATCGCCGGTCGCTTGCGCCCAGGCCGATGTGGTCAGGCCCACCATTCCGACAATGCCGCTGCCAATCAGACCAAGCGCGTTTCTTCTCTGCATCATTTTCTCCATCATCGTTCTCCTGTTTCGATCCAGGTTGCGCCGCCGTCACGGCTGATTTTCAAGATGCCGCCCAACAGGGCAGCGATGTAGGTCTCGTCTCTTGGATGAACCGCAACAGCGGTCGCAGCTTTGCTCGCCCGCTTTTGCCAGATGACTCCGCCGTCCTGCGATGCCCAGAGGCCCGAACGCAGCGCGGCATACATCACTTCCGGCGCCGAGGGGGCACTGGCCAGCGACAGGATCGGTTCACCTCCTGGCAATGGCGCTTCGGACGGTGGGGCTTCACCCGCAACCAATGCGTCCATCGCATTGCCTGGCTGCACGTCCTGCCAGCGACAAAAGCAATCGGGCACCCGCGTTAGGCCAACCTCGGTGCCCGCATAGATCCAGATCCCGCCCATGCCGGTCTCAAGCTCGACCGAAGCCAGAGAAAGAAGTTCCCGCTCTGCGTCGTCGAGCCAGGGGCGGTCCATGGCGAGCGACCAGGTTGCACCGGCGTCTTCGCTCTTCCACAACCCGTCGCCGCGAAGCGAGGCATAGATCATGTCCGGGTTCCGCGAGGCGATAGCAACGGCAGTGATTTCTCCGTCAGGCAGCCTAGCTTCAAAGATACGCCACGAAGCGCCCCCGTCTTCGGAAATGCTGACACCGCCCTCGGCCAACCCCGCAACCACACGGCCGGGCCGGTCGCGATGGGTCGCCAGCGACAGCACGTTCCCCAGTGTCTCTGCCGCGGTCCAAGTCTGGCCGGCATCGTCACTGACGAACAACCCTCGATCTGCCAGCAGGATGGTATCACCATCAAAGGCCAGAGCCGCTGGATCACCATCGACTGCAGCCTGCACAAGCCTTGGCAACACCGTGGCTAAGCCGCTACCGAGGACGGCAGCAAGAACCTTGCGCCGGTTTGGCCGACATCCAATCTCAATCGATTTCAATCTGCTTGCTCCTCTGCTCATGCGACGCGGATCACGCCCATTGTCGCGTTGCCGTTAAATCCGAGACGCGGCGCGTTTGCCGACATTTCTTGCCGTTAAATGCGAGACGCAAGGTCTGGCAGGTTGGTACGTTTCCGCATTTGCTGTGCTATCTTGTCGATGGTTGCAAGTAGGCGGTGCTCCTTGTCGTAGGTGCGGAGCAAGGCAACCCGCGCATAGTCGTCGACGCCCATGCTGAACAATGCGGCCTTTGCCAGAGGACGTGATTGGGCGGCAGCAATGGCGGCGAGGCAGAAGAGCCTTACGTTCGGTCTGGGGCTTTGTAGCGCGAAGGCCGGATCTCCGCGAAGGGCTTGCAACCCCATTGCGAAAGTGACCGCCCGCAAGGTTCGGCGAAGTTGACGCGCACCACCGGACACAGCGGCGCGTTCCAATACCCCTGCCCCTTTCCGGGCTCGATCAACAAGCCTCTTTGAAACTGCTTCGCCCTTCTGTCCGACGTGCAGCGGAAGAAGCCGAGTACCGCAAAGTTGGCAATCGAACGCCCATGCCATTCGCCAGTGTTTGAGCGAAAGGCCGCAAACAGCGCAGGCCGGACAAGCCTGGAACGGCACCTGCGCGATCAACCGCATATCTGCTTCCGATATCGCCGCAAAGGTCATGGATGGCACGCACACAGGATCTATGCGCCCCGCAATGGAAATCCTATCCACAGCCACTACATCGATATCATAGTCGAGGGCCGCAACGTGCCGCGCGTCGATTTCAAGATGTGTCAGAAGTTCCGAAACCTCACAGTGATTGGAAGCAGCCAGTCGCGACAACCAACCCGAAAGCAACTCATCCGGTAACGGCGCAACCGTCTTCGGTAGTGGGCGACACGTCACACCCCCGACTTCTCGAGCCGTCGTTGGGCGTTCGCGTGGCGTGACCAGACCGGTGTCCATTTGGCGATGGATTCATCGGTGATGCACTCCTCGCCGGTGACGATCGCGTCGATGGACAGGTCCTTGACCAAGGCAAAGATGCGCGAAGTCACGCCGCCGGTCAGTGCCAATATCTGCTTGAGCGACCGGACTTTCAGGTTGGACTTTTTCGCAAGCGGCATCGCTGCGATCAAGGTCTGGATCATGTCCGAGAACTCGGCATCATCGCGCCAGTTCGGCAGGTGATGTTCATCGAGCCGCCGGGCCAGTTGGACATCACCTCGAATGGCATCGACTGCTTCACTGACACCGAAGCAGACCAGTGATGCTTCCAGTTCGTTGCTGAGGTACCTTAGAACATTGAGGAACCTGCGCTGTTCCCGGTGTGTGCCCGCCAGAAGGTTGTGAACTTCGTCGATCATGATCATCCGCAGCCCGAGGTCGCGCAGAAGGCCCACGACCCGGACTTCCAACGATGCAACACTCTGGGCCTTCAGGCTCAGCGTCGACGAAGGGGCGCCGAGGGCCGCAAGGATGTGGAGATAGAAACGCCGCTCGTCCGGGGCGGGCGGCGCCTGCAGCAGAAGCAACGGAGTGTGGGTAATGCCAGACTCCGGATCGTATTCCGGCGCGTAGCGGCGCGACAGGTTGCGAGCGATCATCGTCTTGCCGATGCCTGAGGCTCCGTGCACCAGAAGGCCAGGCATGCGGGTTTGCCTTGGCATTTCAATGAGCCCCTGTAACCGGGCCAGCACTTGTTCCGCGCGCGGAAAGCCGATCCAGATGTCCGATTGAATGAGGGCGATGCGTCCGTCTTCTTCTGTTTCTGCCCTCAATTCACCAGCGCTCCACCTTGAACATGGGGCGCGATGTATCACTCGTGTCGACCGGTCGCAGCCCCTCGGATGCTTGATCATCGACAGCCGCGCCGTTCAGTGCGGATTTCCTTTCACGGGAACGGCGTTCTGCTTTGGTCAGAAGTCGGCTTTCGCCTTCGATCTGGCGTTGCTGCCGGATCAGTTCGGCGAGCACCAACTCATTCGTGCCCACCTTTCCCATGGCCCGTGCTTTTTGCATGGCTTCGCGGTATTCCCAGAGCGACACTGGTGGAATTTCCAGATTTCGGTACCGGGCCTCGACGCATCTGCCGCCATCCAGTTCGACCCAGACGGCCGAGAGGTCGCGGGGATCGTAGCGGACAACCACCTTTCCGTCCCGGCGACCGATATAGCCAGCCAGAGCGTCTGACCAGTAGCGCAGGTCGAACAGATGGATACCGTCCCGCCGAACCTGCCGCTGCTCACTTGGCAGGAAACTCACCCGAAATGCCTCCATGTCAAAGGGGATGTCGCCGGACAATTCCCCGGCAAGCGCTTCCCATTTGGCGACAGGCGTGCAGCCGAGGCTCGAATGAATGCTGTTGTTGTAGCGGCAGATTTCCAAGGCAAACCATCGATCGAACTCGCCTAAGGTCATCGCCGCCATGGCTTCCGCATCATAGCCGCCCTTGGCCGCGACCGACGACTGCGTTGTTCCCGGCAGGAGATGCACCGCACCCATCATGGTCCCGATCAGCCGCTCGACATGCCCACCAAAGTGCGGACTTCCCGGCGGTCGGTAGACCAGATTGATCCCCCATTCAGCACATGCCGACTGAAAGGCCTGCGACCGGAAATCGCGACCATTGTCGACGTGAATGCTGTGCGGCTTGCCCTGCGCAGGCCACGGAACGGCGCAATCAAGGTCGGTCAGCAGTTCTGCCTTGGGAGCAACGGCCCGCGTAAGGCACAAGGCCACTGACAAACGAGACGGTGCCTCGAAGCTCACATGGTAGCCCGTCACCATGCGGCTGGCCACATCGATTGCCAATGTCACCCAAGGTCGGCCGATCGGTTTGCGCTCGAAACTGTCGACGAGGATAATATCTGCCGGCGTGTGATCGATCTGCACGACGTCCAGCGGCAGTTCTGCCTTGTTCTTTCCCGTCACCGGCGCGAAGCGCTGCCGCGCAGCCTTCGCACCCTCGCGCGCTTTGATGACTTCGCGCGCATCAATTGCATCAAGTCGCCGCTGAACTGTCCGACGCGTGGGCCGCTGAAACCCTCGCTCACCGCAAGCATTGCGGATTTCGCTCACAACCCGCGCCAAGCTGGAACGCTCTCGCCGCAAGTAGTATCGCGTGAGGTGATCTTCGATGATCGCTTCAACCTCGTCAGACACCATCACGGTTCCTGACGGTCGGCCACGTTTCCGAGGAACAATCGCACTGGTCCGACCGCCCCCTTCGGCAAGCCGCCGGATCCACCGCCAGACCGTCGCACGGCTTACCCCGAGTTCCCAGACTGCATCACGGATCCCGCTTTCCAAGCTGCCGGTCCCAGAGAGATAGACCTGAACCAATGGGCGCAGGACCATTGCTCGACGCTGATCCTCTGCGCCGATAACCTCAGCTTCTTCACTATCGTATTGCTTCGCCACTGATCGACCAGCCCTGTGAGCCCCGTCTCACCTTTAGCGGCAAAAATCTCGGATTTAAAGGCAAAATATCACATTTAAGGGCAACGCTTGGCCATTGATTTTGTTTAATTTTCCGTCTCGCAATTAAGGGCTACGCGACACTGGCAGGAGAGTGAATTTGGGACAAAGGGGTGGGCCGGTTGCTTTGGGCGTGTCGGATGTGGCCAACGCCTGATCCGGTCGTTTTGGGGGCGAATTTGTGGCGGCGGCGCAGGGCTTAGGTTAAAGGCGCTGCGCCGCCAATCGAGCTTGCAATGCAGGGTTTCCGATCTACAGATTGGTCATCTGCATCCCTTGTTCCGTGTAACGGTCGCCAGCGGCAGCGCCGCGTGGGAACAAGGTGTCGAGGCGGGTGAGAATGTCCTCGGTTAGTGTGACATCGGCGGCCCCAATATTGTCTTCAAGATAGGTGCGCCGTTTGGTGCCCGGGATCGGAACAATATGATCGCCTTGGGCCAAGACCCATGCGAGCGCCAGTTGCGCAGGCGAGCATCCGGCGCTGTCGGCGATGGCACGGTATTGCTCCAGCAAGTTCAGATTCTGATCCAGATTTCCATCGGCAAAGCGCGGCTGGGTGTGCCGGAAATCATCATCAGCCAGGTCGCTTAGTGTGGTGACCTTGCCGGTCAGAAAGCCGCGCCCAAGCGGGCTGTAGGGTACAAAAGCCGTACCCAATTCGGCGCACGTGGCCAGCATCTCTGCCTCTGGGTCTCGCGACCACAGCGAATACTCTGTCTGAACCGCCGCAACCGGGTGCACCGCATTTGCCCGACGCAAAGTTTGTGCGGAGATTTCGCTTAACCCGATCCCCCTGATCTTACCTTCTTTGATAAGATCGGCCATCGCTCCGACCGTGTCCTCGATCGGGGTCACCCCATCAAGGCGATGCGCGTAATAGAGGTCGATCTGATCAATCCCCAGACGTTTCAGCGACGCCTCGACCGCCTGTTTCATGTAGGCCGGGCTGCTGTCGATGTGTCGTACGGCCGGATCGTCGGATCGGATGATTGCGAACTTGGTCGCCAGCGTGACGTTGTCCCGGTTTTGCCGGACGAAATCCGACAACAAGGTTTCATTCGCGCCGATACCGTAGGTATCGGCGGTATCGTAGAACGTGACACCCAATTCAAGCGCACGGTCCAGCGTTTCATAGGATTGATCGCGGTTGGTCGGGCCGTAGAATTCGGACATGCCCATGCAGCCAAGCCCAATGGCTGATACGGATCCCAGTCCGCCACCCAGATTACGCGTTTTCATGTGTTTTCTCCTTGAATTAGGGTTGTGTGCAACGAGGATCAGCGGCCTGAAAAGCAGCAATCTCTTCGTCGTCGATAGACAGTGGCTCGCAGCCGTGCTCTTTCTCGCAAACGAAATCGTACTCAAAGCCAGCAGCGTGGCAGCTCAGGCACTCACGCCCCTCAAAGTTGACCGCGTGATCGCCCCGGCTGGTAATCGTCGTGCTCTCCGCCGTCACGTCGAGGGCAAGAAATTCCCAGCCATTGCTGTCCGGGTAGTCTGCGCTCGAGTGTTTGATCATCGCTTCAAACGGGACAAGCTGCATCACCGTGCCGACCGGGTATTCGATATCAGGCACGCGGTCGGTAAAAATACGGATGGCTTCCTTGAGCTTTTCTGGGTCGGAATGGAACAGGAAGGTGTTGCGCACTTTGGGGAAATCATAAATGCAGCCAAACATATCCGAGGTGGCCTCAATCTCAATATTGGCTTGGGCTGAGATTTCGGCCTGGATTGGGAGAGCAATGAATGATGCGGCAAGCAAGGCCGCAGCGGTCACCAGTATGGCGTTAAATCGACCACACAGACTTAGTATTTTCATGTGTCTTTCCCTTGGATTAGAGTTGTACGAAGCGGATAGCCGTGTCGCGGGAAATGCACGGCAACCGTTCCCACCTGTGGCGTGTCCCGATGCAGAATGATGCGGGTGTCGTCGATATGGGCCAGCGTACCGTCGATGACTTCCGTGCCGAATTCATCGACCAGAACCTGTACCGGCGCGCCTATCGCGGGATGTGCAGCTCCCGTTTCTGGAAGGGGGGCGGGGGGCGCCGAAAGCGCGATGTTGATCGCTTCAGCAGGCGCCAATTCGGTTCGTGTGCCGTGACCGAACTCCGCAATGCGCGCCATCCATGCCGACAATGCCGGGAACAGCGATAGACCGCTGCCGCTGGCGGCTGTGTCAGCTTTGGCAAAAAACCAAACCACATGATAGAGTGCCAGATCAGTCAGCGCGGGCGTGTCCCCGGCAAAGAAATCGGCGCTACCCAGCAGGTTCTCAAGCCAACCAAGCCCTGTTGTAATTTGGCCGCGATGATAGCCGACATCCACTTTCAGGCCGTCCAGATCAATCTTGTGATCCCAAAACGCCTCGCGGTCATGGATCAGGGCTGGGGGAACGGCATCAGCGCACAGACCCATGCTGTAACGAACCACTTGCCAGAACAAAATGCGGTCCGCCCAATTGTCGAGCAACGGGGTTGCTGTGCCCACAGTGTTCGGGGCAAGGGCGCGCGCCGGAAACCGCTGGTCAAGCTCGGCGGCGATCAGGGCGGAATCACAGTAGATATCCGCCCCGATCTGAAGCACTGGGGCCCGCCTGTAGCCACCCGTCAAGGCCAGCAGATCAGCCTTTGGCGCAATAGGAGGCACGATGACCGATGACCATGACAGCCCCTTGAAGCCCATCAAAGTTCTGATTTTTTCGGAATAGGGAGAGGCTTCATAGTGGTGCAGGATCAGGTCGACCATCGTTTTTCTCCTACTTCAGCAGCCCGAGGATCTCTTGCGCGGCGGTGGCGGATGAGGCGGGGTTCTGGCCGGTGACGAGTTTTCCGTCACACAGCACGAAGCTGGCCCAATCCGCCCCTTTTTCATACTGGCCACCATTGGCTTTCAGCATGTCTTCCACCAAGAACGGCACAACATCGGTAAGGCCGACGGCCTCTTCTTCGGTGTTGGTAAAACCCGTCACCCGGCGGCCAGACACCAGCGGTTTGCCGTCCGCGCCTTGGGTGTGGCGGAACACGGCGGGGGCGTGGCAAACTGCGCCGACAGGCAAGTCGGCGGCGGCGAAGGCCTCGATCAGGCGTTTGCTGTCCGCGCTTTCGGCCAGATCCCACAAAGGGCCGTGGCCGCCCGGATAGAAGATGGCGTCGAACCCGTCTTCGGTTACATCCGAAAGCTTCAGCGTCGTCGCAAGATGCTTTTGCGTCTCTGGATCGTCTTTGAACCGACGGGTGTCGTCGGTCTGTGCGTCAGCGCTGTCGCTGGACGGATCAATCGGCGGCTGTCCCCCTTTGGGCGAGGCCAGTATAATGTCTGCTCCGGCGTCCTTGAAGACGTAATAGGGGGCCGCAAACTCCTCCAGCCAGAAGCCGGTTTTCTTGCCTGTGTCCCCGAGTGTGTCGTGGGATGTCAGTACCATCAGAATTTTCATGTTATTTTCCTATTTTTTCTGGCCGACGCGGATCACGCGCTTGCCAAAGTTTTCGCCATTCAGCAGGCCAATGAAGGCTTCGAGCGCATTTTCCAAACCGTCGATGATCTCTTCGCGGTACTTGATTTGGCCGCTTTCGATCCACGCCCCCATGTCTTTGGCAAAATCCGGGTAGAGGTGGCCGAAGTCGTCAAAGATGATGAAGCCCTGCACCTTGATCTTCTTGCGCAGGATTTGACCCATAAGCCAATTCATCCGGTCCGGTCCTTTGGGCAAGTCAGTCGCATTATACTGAGAGATCAATCCGCAGACCGGCACCCGTGAGTTTGGATTCAACAGCGGGATGACCCCGTCGAGGACCTTGCCGCCGACATTTTCGAAATAGACATCGATGCCATCGGGACTGGCCTTTGCAAGCTGTTCGGCAAAGTCATCTGCCTTGTGATCGATACAGGCATCAAAACCCAACTCATTGACCGCATAGGCGCATTTCTCTGGCCCGCCCGCGATGCCGACCACGCGGCAGCCAAGGATCTTGCCGATCTGGCCCACAGTGGCCCCGACAGGGCCGGTTGCGGCCGCCACGGCGATGGTTTCGCCCGGCTTTGGCGCGCCAATTTGCGTCAGACCCGCCCAAGCGGTAAATCCGGGCATACCCATGATACCGAGCGCCCAAGACGGGTGTGCAGGCGAGGTGCCCAGATTCGTGATCCGCGTGCCATCCGACAGCGCGTAATCCTGCCAGCCATTGAAGCTGAGCACCCAGTCGCCCGGCGCAAAGCCATCAACCTTTGAGGTGACGACCTGAGCCACTGTGCCGCCCTCCATCACGCCATCAATTTCCACCGGCGCGGCGTAAGATGGCGCATCGCTCATGCGCCCCCGCATATAAGGGTCCAGCGACAGATATTCGGTGCGCAGAAGCATCTGCCCAGCACCGGGGGAGGGGACGTCCCCTTCGACCAAGCGAAGCGTGTCCTTGGTCGGTTCGCCTTTGGGGCGTTCCGCCAACACAAGCTGGCGGTTTACTGTTTCAGTCTGTGCCATGGTCATCATCTCCTACAAGGCTGTTTCAAGAATGCGGCGGGCATCTTCGGGGGTGATGGCATTTTGTTCGCCAAGGGCGGTCATGCCGTGATCCTTCAAGGCGGCGACGATAAGATCAATTTCAGGTGCAGCAATTGCGTAATCGCCGAGTCGGGTTTTGATGCCCATCTGTTCAAAGAACCCGCGTGTTGCCTCGATCACGGCATCAATCCGCGCATCATCAGATCCCTCGCGGATGTCCCAAACATTGGCAGCATATTGCAGCAGTTTCTCGCGTTTGGGGCCACGTTGGTCGTTCATCAGTGACGGCAACACGACAGCCAGTGTGCGGGCGTGGTCGGTGTCATTGAGCGCGGTAATCTCATGTCCGATCATATGGCTTGCCCAGTCCTGCGGGACACCTGCGCCGATCAGGCCATTCAGGGCCAGCGTTGCTGTCCACATCAGGTTGGCGCGAACGTCATAGTCCTCCGGCGTTTCAAGGGCTTTGGGCCCAAGCTCGATCAGGGTGCGTAGCAGGGTTTCGGCAAAACCGTCCTGAACGCGCGCGGCGGATGGATAGGTCAGATATTGTTCGATGATGTGAACAAACGCGTCGGCCACGCCGTTCGCGATTTGACGGGGCGGCAGCGTGTAAGTGACCTCGGGGTCCAGCACCGAGAAAACCGGGTAGCAATGTGGGCTACCAAACGGAAGCTTAGCGCCCTTCTCGGGATTGGTGATCACAGCGCCAGAGTTCATCTCCGAACCGGTGGCGGGCAAGGTCAACACGGTGCCAAAGGGCAGCGCTTGCGTGATGACCGACCCGCGAGATGTCAGGATGTCCCAGGCGTCGCCATCATATTTGGCCGCCGCCGCGATAAATTTGGTGGCGTCAATAACGGAACCACCGCCGACAGCCAACAGGAAGGTGATCCCTTCTTGGCCAATCACCTCGACAGCTTTCAGCGCAGTGGCGAAGCGCGGATTGGGCTCAATGCCGCCAAATTCGACCAAGGTCCGGCCCGCAAGTGCCGCACGCACCTGACCAAGGACGCCTGTTTTCTCCGCGCTGCCTCCACCATAGAGGATCAGCACCTTTGCCTCAGCCGGAACCTGATCCTTTAGATCCGCAATACGGCCCTTGCCAAATATGATATGTGTCGGATTGCGAAAGTCAAAATTGTTCATGGGCTCAGTTTCCTTCAGTTTCAATGTGCAGGCGCACGTCAACGTTTCCGCGTGTGGCGTTGGAGTATGGGCAGACCTGGTGCGTCGCTTCGACAAGTCTTTCACCATCCTCGCGGGTCATGCCCGGCAGATGTGCGGTAATGTCGAGATCAAGTCCGTATCCGCCCTCGGCGCGTTGGCCGATGCCCACCTCAACCGACGTTGATGCCGCTTTGGCATCAAGCTTGAGTTGTTTTGCGGTCATTTCCATCGCGCTATCAAAACAGGCCGCATAGCCAAGCGCGAACAACTGCTCGGGGTTCACCCCCGCCTCGCCACTGTCCGGGCGAACCATCTGGACTGAAAAGCTGCCATCGTTGAGGGCGGCGGTTCCCGAGCGGCCCCCTGTTGCCGTTGCGGTGGTTTTGTAGAAGATTTTCATGAGCTTCCTTTCGCGAATAGACTGGTCGTCTATCGATGTGTCAAAATTTTTGGGGTTATGGTCCTGGAACGAGCACCTTTGTGGCATTCATAGCGGAATTGAGCGGGGCTTCACTGTGCGAGAGGCTCGCGACGAGGCTGGCTCCAAGCCACATGTGGTAGATCATTTCTGCCGTGGAGCGGGGGTCTTCAAGCGCGGCGATCGTGCCATCGTCCGTTCCCTGTTCAAGGGTCTCCGTCAGGCGCGCGACGATTTCGGACACACTTTTCTGCAAGATATTGCTCATGTTCTCCGAGAGGTCAGCAACCTCTGCGGACAGTTTGACGACCAAGCACCGGTCTTCGAGGTTGGGGCTGATCTGTTTTTTCCGCCACTCTTCGAAATAGGTCAGAAACCGAGACCGTGCATCCATGTCCGGATGCGCAAGCGACGCGTTCAGGCGTGTGCCATACTCCGTCATAAAATCATTCAGCAGCGCACAGCCATAAGCTTCCTTGGAGGCGAAATAGTGATAGAACGACCCCTTCGGAACGCCGGCCTCTTTCAAGAGCGCACTCAGGCCGACACCTGTGTAGCCCTGCTTGGCTGTCAGGCGGCGTCCTGTGGTCAATATCTGTGAGCGGGTGTCGTTTTTCTGTTCCATGATCCCAGATATAGTCTCATTAGACCGGTCGTCTATGGGTGGCGTAGCTTTTTCTAATCACAGGGCTGTGAGCGGCGCTGTGAAACGGAGCGGGAAAGGCGCTAGCCAGCATGCACACCAGTTAGCAGCTTTGACATCCAGCCCAGAAAAACAAGCAATGCATACGCAAATCGATGCGGCACGCCCTTAGTTTGCGTTCAGCACTGCTTCCAGCAAACCAGGAAAGCGACGGTCAAGCGCATCTCTTCGCAGTGAAAGCAGGCGACCTCGCCCCTTGGGGATATTCCGGATCACACCTGCTTCGCGCAACACTTTGAACAGGTGCGACTTGGTGGATTTCGCCACTTCCGGGTCCATTAAATTGCAGTTTGCCATTTCGACCGGGCCGTCGCGGAGCTGACGCACGATGTCCAACCGGCCCGGATCGCTGAGTGCGAACAAGACCTGCGTCAGTTGCAGCTCCTGTTCCTGCGGGTGCGCAAGATCGGGGCTGGCAGTGTCGGGTAAGATACTCATGGTTCGAATATACTTGAACCTTCCGCAGAAAGAAACTAGAGAAAGGTTCGATAAACTTCGAACCCTCCTGAAGGACTGCATTCCAAAATGACCACGATTGTGATGTCACCCAAGGCTAGAGAGCGCGCTGGTTTCGCAATCGTGCTTACCGGAAGCGCTCTGATGATGGCGAGCGCGAGCGCGCCGTCCCCTTTTTATCCGCTCTTGCAGCAGCAACTTGGTTTTTCGTCTTTGGTCGTGTCGGAGATATTCGCAATCTACGCAATTGCCCTTCTTGCGACACTGTTAGTGGCCGGATCAATCTCGGATCATGTCGGGCGACGCCCTGTTCTGTCGATGGGGTTCGTGCTTCTCGCTGTTTCCGCCGCCGGATTCGAATTGTCAGGTTCTGTGTCTGCGTTGTTATTGGCTCGAGTAGTACAGGGCGTAGCATGCGGCCTTCTGTTGTCTACGCTGTCGGCTGCGATTACGGATCTTGAACCCCCTGAATTCAAGGGCATCGCGGCGATCTGTAATTCAGTCATCCCCCTCGTCGGGCTGGCCCTGGGGGCCTTGATATCCGGCTTCGCGATGGAGTACCTTACCGAGCCAAAATTTGATATATTCACCGGGATTGCCGTGGCCAGCCTGGTGCTGGCGCTGGCCACATGGGGCTTGCCCGAAACATCGCCACGGCATGAAGGCTTGTTGCAGGCGCTGAAGCCTCGCGTTGGCCTCCCGATCGAAGTCAGGGGCACCTTCTGGCGTGGCGCTCCGGCGCTATTCGCGGGCTGGGCCACAGGGGGGCTGTATCTGTCGCTTGGCGCGCTCATCATCTCACAGGTTTTTGGTATTCAAAATGTGATCGTCCAAGGGTTCGTGGTCGCACTGCTGGCTGGGGTTGGTGCGCTGGCTTGTTTTATTGCGCGCAACTACTCTGCTCGTGAGGTCATTTTGTTCGGCACCGCAGCGCTCGCAATGGGAACCCTCGCCACCTTGTTTGGAATTCAATACGAAAACTTAGTGCTCTACCTTAGTGCGCTCGCCGTTGTGGGGGCGGGTTTTGGCACCTGCTTTTATGGCTTCATCCGCTCGATTATTCCGCTGGTGCCCGAGGATGTCAGAGGAGAAACTTTCGCAGCGCTATTCTGTATCAGCTACCTGGCATTCGGTTTGCCGGTCGTGATAGCCGGGCTTTTGGTGCCATTGTTAGGGCTCAAAGTCGTTGTAATCAGTTACGGCAGTTTGATCGCTTCGCTGGCCGCGCTCGCAGGACTGATGCGCAAATTCGGTCGGACCGACTAAGGACCCAACCTAGACTCAACACATTGGCCGGGATTGCCATTTGTGGACAGCCCCTGTTTTGCAAGAGTTTTCTTTTGTGTTCGTGATCTTTTTGCGTAGCGGTCATTTGTCCGGCCTGTTTTCGCGGCCCTTATGCCGCTGGCCCTGATGAAGTCCGCGAACCGGCTCCTTATCAACTTATCGGGCTCTGCCTCACTTTGTGTGGCGCAACTATCCTGAAACTGGAAAATTCAGGAGGGATAGTTGTGAGTTCGAAGAAGCACTGGTCGCCGGGCAGCGATGTTGCAGTTCAAAGCGTTGAACGAAGTGAATCCGGCGGGTGGATTGTATCTGGCGTCTTGGCACCCAACGGCATTTGCCCAGACTGTGGATTGCATTCACGCCGACGTCATGGCTGGCGGCGTCGGTGGCTGCAGGATTATCCCGCGCATGGAGACGCGGTAACGGTTGATCTCGCAGTTTGCCGTTGGCGATGTTTGGCGCCTGCTTGCCCGCGCCGGACTTTCTCGGACCAGATCAGCTCGATTGCGCGTCCATTTGCACGTCGTACTTCGCGTGTAGGGGAGATTGTCGGCCATCTTGGGCATGCGATAGGCGGACGGCCTGCGGAGCGGTTGTTGCATCGTTTGGGCCTTGGGGTCAGCGATGACACGGTGCTCAGGCAGCTGAAAAGGTGTGCTCAAGGCACCACCGAGGCGCCGACAATCATCGGGATCGACGATTGGAGCTGGCGGAAATCGCAAACCTACGGCACGATCATCGTGGATCTGGAGCGTCGCGTGGTCATCGACATCCTCGAGGATCGAGATGTCGTCACCTGCACCAACTGGCTAAAGCGACACCCCGAGGTGGAAGTGATCAGCAGAGATCGGTGCGGTCTCTACGCCAAGGCTGCCCGGCAAGGGGCACCGCAGGCAAAGCAGGTCGCCGACCGGTTCCATATCGTGCATAACCTGCGGCAGGCCATCGAGGAGCAGATGAACCTTCACGGCCGTGCCACCGGCAGGGCGCTGCTGTCCGACGCCGACAACATCACCGCAGCCGGAAGCCTTCTGAAGTCCCGCCTTGCGCACAGGACGTCCCGGGAAGAGATTTTCACCACCATCCATGCGCTCCGAAATCAGGGACTTTCCTGCAGCGAGATCGGGCGGCGAACAGGGTTTCCGCGTCGCAGCATCGCGAAATGGCTGCAGTTCGAAACACCACCGGACCGCAGGCGGGCCGCTTTGAAGCCGAGTTCGCCATGGTATTTTGAAGAGTTCCTGAGCCAAAGCTGGAAGGAGGGCATTCGAACTGGCAGCGCCCTTTTCAGTCTGATCCAAGAGCGTGGTTACGAGGGGAGCCAGTCGCATTTGCAGCGGCTGCTGGCGGGTTGGCGCAGAGCCGAACAGCAAGCGAGCGATCCCAAGGTAGAACACAAGATCCTGGAGCCGGTTCGGGACCCGGAAACGGGGCACGCGATCTCCCCGGTCATCGCGGCCGCGCTGTGCATCAAACCGCGCGGCAAGCTCACCTCGGATCAGGCGCGTAAAGTCGATGCTCTCAAGACCCGCTCTCCCGCCTTCGTATCGATGCGCAGCCTCGCCATGCGGTTCAACGGTATCATGCGTGGGCGCGACGCAGGCCCGCTCCCTGCATGGATCGACGACGCAATCGAAACCGAGTTGGTGCCGATCGTGCGCTTTGCCCGCACATTGAACCGGGACTTCGATGCGGTCAAAAACGCGATTGAGATGCCTTGGAGCAACGGCCAGGCGGAAGGTCAGATCAACCGCCTGAAAACCCTCAAACGCGCCATGTACGGTCGGGCCGGCCCAGAATTGTTGCGGGCAAGAATGCTACCGTTTGACCACACAAAGTGAGGCAGAGCCGAATTAAGGGCCACGCGACATCTGCCTATATGCCCGGTACACCGCAGTCATTCGCATCCAGTTCAAGAACCGGATCATTCGGGCCGCATTCTTCACCACTGACAGAGTAGTGCCCGGGTTCGGTGCATCCGGCGACTGCAAGTGCCAAAGCTACCAGCGTGATCTGTGTTAGTGTTTTCATGGCTTTACCTTTCTCTGGTTGGTTGCCGTTTTGAAATTTTCGAAATCCGCCTTCGCTCGGAGCGCCCATTGGAGTTCCGGACCTTGTTCTCCGGATCAGTCAGGTGGATTTAGTGAACTGTGGCCATGGTCACCCTGAAACGCTTGAGTGCGATGAAGAAGAAGACGGCGCCGAGCGCGACCATGACCGCCATGTCGGGCCAAACGATGTCCAGTCCCGCTCCGCGATAGAGAATGGCTTGCGAAAACGCCACGAAATGTGTCGACGGTGACAACTGCATGACGTTCTGAAGCCAGACCGGCATGCTCTCCATCGGCGTCGTGCTGCCGGACAGGAGATTCATGATCACGAGAACCGGGAGCGACAACAGACCGAATTGCGGCATCGACGTGGTGAAGGTGGCCAGCAGGATACCGAGCCCCGTGACCGAGGCAAGATAAAGCACCGCCCCGGATACGAAGAGCGGGATCGACCCCGCGATCGGAACCTCCAGCACGGTCTGCACGACGATCCAGAGCGACAGGATGGCAGCGACAACGATCGCAAGGCCATTGGCCCATATCTTGGCGACCATGATCTCGGACGGGGTGACCGGCATCACCAGCAAATGTTCGATCGTGCCGTGTTCGCGCTCGCGGATCAGCGCGGCGCCGGTCAAAAGCACGGACAGGATGGTGATGTTGTTGATGATCTGCATCACGGATGAAAACCAGACGGAATTCAGGTTCGGATTGAACTTTGTCCTGACGACCAGGTCGATCGGCAGTGTCGTTGCGGTGTCGTCGCCGGAAACGAACTTGACGACTTCGGCGCGGATAATCTGCTGAAGGAACACCGAACCGTTACCGGCCTGCGCCATTGCGGTGGCATCGACGTTAAGCTGCACCTGAGGCTTGAGGCCGTTCAGAACGTCAGCCTCGAAACTGGGCGGAAAGGAAAGGACAAACACGAACTTGCCGCTGTTCATCACGCTTTCGATCTCGTCGGCCGAGATCTCCTGTGGCGGATTGAATTCGGGTGGTAGGATCGCGCCCAAAATGCGCCCCGTCAGTGCCGAACGGTCCTGGTCCACATAGGCGACGGAGGCGTTCGAGACCTCAAGCTTGGCGCCGGTCGCCACCGAATAGACGGCGAAGCTGAACACATAGACGATCAGCAGAATCAGCACGGGATCGGCGCGTAGGCTGTTGAGTTCCTTGAGGCCAAGCCGAAAGACATTGGTAAGCCATTGCCACATGTCATGCCTCCTGCTTGTTCAAGGCAAGGACTGACACCGCGATGAACAACGCCACAAAGCCCGCCAGAGCGGCGTGGTTGAGCCAGAGCTCCGGCAATCCGAGGCCTTTGGTGAAGGTGCCGACGCTGATCTGCTGATACCAGGACGATGGGAAGGCCAGCCCGATCAACCGGCCGCCGCCCGAAAGCGAGGACACCGGCACCAGTAGGCCCGAGAAATTGACGGCCGGAATGATCGAGATAACGGCGGCGGCAAAGGTTGCCGCTACTTGCGTGCGCGTAAATGTCGAGACCAGCACACCAAAGCCCGTTGTCGCCAGCACGTAAAGCAATGTGCCGACAAGGAGCGCCAGGACAGAGCCTTTGACCACTACGCCGAAGACGCCATAGGAGACGATGATCAGCGAGGCAAAGCTGAGCATGGCAATCACGACATACGGCAGCTGTTTGCCCAGAATGAACTCGGTTCGCGTCACCGGCGTCGAGCGGAAATTGGCGATCGAACCGGTTTCCTTTTCCCGCACGACCCCCATCGCCGCCATCATCGCCGGGATCAAAACCAGCATCAGCATGATGACCGAAGGGATCATCGCGAAGACGCTCTTGAACGCTTGATTGTAGCGAAACCGGGTTTCAACAGAGGCTGCGGACGGATCGAAGGCATGGCCATAAAGCCGCTCGATCTGATCGGACATGTAGGATGCTGCGAGCCCTTGCAGATAACCGCGCGTCGTTTCCGCCCGGAACGGCATGGCACCGTCAACGGCAACGCGGACTTCGGGTTGGTCACCGCGCAGCAGGGATTTTCCGAACCCTGGCGGCACCTCGACCGCGACAACAAATTCGGAGGTTTTCATGCGGGCATCAAGCTCGATCACACTGGCCGCTGCCGGCCTTTCAGCGAAGTAGGGTGAGCCGGAGAAGCTCTCCATCAGTTCCCGGCTTTCGGCGCTCTGATCACGATCGAAAACCGCAAAGGGCAGGTCTTGCACGTCGAATGATATCCCGTAGCCGAAAGTGAGCATCAGGATGACCGGGCCCAAAAATGCGAAGGCAAGGCGCATCGGATCACGCAAAATCTCGATCGACTCGCGGCGCGCGAAGGCCCAAAGCCGGGCAATGTCGAAGAGGCGATCTGGTTTTTGCTGCCTTTCCGGCAACTTGGTTGCTGGTCTCTGGGATGCGGTGCCGCCAGCATCGCCTGCCGCTTCGCGCAGATATCCCACAAATGCTTCTTCGAGGTCATCGGTGCCTTTGCTGCGGGCCAGTTCCGCAGGCGTACCGATCGCCAAGACCTTTCCCGCATGCATCAATGAGATGCGATCGCATCGCTCCGCCTCGTTCATGAAATGGGTCGAGACGAAAATTGTCACGCCCTCGTCGCGCGACAGTTTGATCAGATGCTGCCAAAACCCGTCCCGCGCGACCGGATCGACGCCCGAGGTAGGTTCGTCCAAGATCAAAACCTCCGGCGCGTGGATCACCGCGACGGCAAGCTGAAGGCGCTGACGGATGCCCAGCGGCAGGCCGTCCGGCCGTTTGTCCGCGTCCTCGGCCAGATCGAAATCATGCAGCATCTGTGCGACCCGCTCTGCGCGGGTCTCGATCGGCAACTGGTAGAGCCGTGCATGAAGCTCAAGGTTCTGGCGGACGGTCAATTCACCATAGAGCGAAAAGGCCTGCGACATGTAGCCGACCCGCTGCCGGGTCGCCATGTCGTCCGGATTCAGCGCCTCACCGAACAGAAGCGCCTTGCCTTCGCTGGCCTTCTGTAGTCCGGTCAGCATCTTCATGGTGGTGGTCTTGCCGCAGCCGTTGGAGCCGAGGAATCCGAAGATCTCACCCGGCTCGATCTGGAATTCGACGTGATCGACCGCGGTGAAATCGCCGAAGTGGCAGGTCAGGCCTTTCGCCTCGATGGCAGGTGGGCCGCTGACAGGTTGGCGCGGCGGTACTTCGACTATGCGGTGGCCCTGCCGGTCCGCCTCGGGCAGCATAGCGATGAAGGCCTTTTCCAGTGTCGGTTGCCCGGCAGCGTTTCGGATCTCGGTCGGCAATCCCGTCGAGATCACCTCTCCCGCATTCATTGCTGCAAGCCAGTCAAAGCGCTCCGCCTCTTCCATATATGCGGTGGCCACGATCACGCTCATCGCCGGGCGTTCTTCGCGGATATGGTCGATCAGATCCCAGAACTGCTGGCGCGACAGCGGATCGACGCCGGTGGTCGGTTCGTCAAGGATCACCAGGTCTGGATCATGGATCAGGGCCGAGCAGAGCGAGAGTTTCTGCTTCATCCCGCCGGACAGCTTGCCTGCGGGCCGGTCCGGGAATGGGTCAAGCCCGGTGGCAGCCAACAAATTGGTGATGCGGGTGCGGCGTTCGGCTTCCGACTGGCCAAAGAGTCTGCCGAAAAAATCCAGGTTTTCATAGACCGAAAGCGTCGGGTAAAGGTTCCGGCCCAGACCCTGCGGCATGTAGGCGATGCGATGGTTACAAGCCCTGAGATGGTCACGCGCGGTGATGTCGCCGCCCAGCACGGTCGCGCCGCCGGTTTGCAGTTTGCGCACGCCGGCGATCAACGCCAGCAAGGTGGATTTCCCAACCCCGTCCGGGCCGATCAGCCCCGCCATGCAGCCCGCCGGGATATCCAGCGTGACGTCGGACAGGGCCGAAGTTTCGCCATAGCGGTGCGTCACAGATGACAGGCTGGCGACCGGCGGGGGTGTCATTGCGGCAACTTCACCTGAAGGGCATCGGGCCAATCGACGGTATCGTCGACGCGCACATAGCCGACACCCGCCACGCCCGCCTTCGCCTGTTCCTGGTATTCTTCCAACAACTCCGCCGGGATAGTCAGCTTCACTCGGAACATCAACTGGTCGCGTTCATCGGCGGTTTCCACCGATTTCGGGGTGAACTGGGCGGTGCTGGCGACAAAAGTAGCCTGGGCCGGGATCACGTAGTCGGGAATTGGGTCAAGGACAATCCGCGCCTCAGCCCCGATGGCCAGCAGGCCAGCGTCGCGCGCGGGAAGAAAGATCGTCATGTAGATGTCGGTCAGATCAGTCAGCGTCACGACCCTGCCGCCGGCGCCGACGACTTCCCCGGCTTTGGCGAGGGTGTATTGAACTCGCCCATCGTGCGGAGCCACCAGAGCTGCATCGGCCCGGATGCTTTGCAGTCGCTCAACTGTTGCCTCGGCCGACGCAATCGTGGCAGTTGCAAGGTCGATGCCTGCTCGGGCGGCGGCCACTCCGGCATCTGCGGTTGTCAGGGCGGATTTTCTTTGATCGACTAGCTCCTGTGGCGCATGACCCTTTGCCGCAAGTTGCTCGGCGCGGGCAAATTCCGCCTGTGCGAATTCCTGTTCGGACAGGCGTTGGTTCAGCAGGGCCTCGGTTTGCAGTTTCTGCTGCTCTGCCTGGGCGACGGCGGCCTTGGCCTGGCGCAACTGGGCGTCGATCTCGGCGGTGTCCATAATCGCCACCAGATCTCCCGCCTCGACCCACTGGCCCTCGGAAACGCGAACCTCGGCGATACGCCCCGGAAGCTTGGCCGCCACATCGATACGCTCTGCCTCAATCCGCCCGTTCGAGCGGACGATGCCGACCGGGAGCTCTGCGGTTTGGCTGTCCAACCAGAATATGTATGCACCGCCCAAAAGCACGCTGAGGATGACAGCAACTGTGCCATAGCGTTTCCATTGCATTGGTCTTCTCCTCATCTCGGCACCCGTGAAATCAGCAAGGCTTCCTGAACTTAGTCTTGCTGCAACGCCGCGTAAACACATGCTGCATTGCAGTATTTACATGACCGATATGCCAAACTGTCGGATGCGTCGGCAGGGTTTCGTGCCTACCTTGAAACGAACAATCCAGCGTCTAACGCCGATTCAACTTTGGCGATTTGATCGAAATCAATGATCGTTAAACGGGCATCGCTAAACCGGCGCGGACCATACAGAAGGTGCCAAGCGATGGGCCATGCAATACCCAAAGCCGCCAATATGCCCCACGAGATTAGCGCCAAGGCCGGGTCGGGCGGAAAAATACTTGGTTTCTCTGATCCTCTGGATTCGCCGAAACAGGAAGCTGGCAATAAGCCATTTCCGGATACCGATCTGCCTGAGTTTTTGGATCGCGCGCTGAAAGCCCGGATGGGCAAATTTACAATGGGTCTGTCGCCCGCGGCACTCGCCGGTGCCTATCTGGACTGGTTGGCGCATCTGGCAACATCTCCCGGAAAGCAGTTCGAATTGTCGGAGAAGGCGTTTCGAAAGTGGATGCGGCTTGCACGCTATGCGGCGACGTGCGCCGTCAACAGCGATGAAACCGCTCCCTGTATCGAGCCATTGCCGCAAGACCGGAGGTTCCGCGGGGACGCCTGGCAGAAATGGCCTTACAACCTGTTCTACCAGTCCTTCCTTCTCAATCAGCAATGGTGGCACAACGCGACAACAGGCGTACGCGGCGTCACCAGACAACACGAAAACGTCATGGAATTCGCAACCCGGCAGTTCCTCGATGTGTTTTCGCCGTCGAACTATTTTCTGACCAATCCGGAAGTGCAGGAAAAGACCCTGGAGGACGGCGGGCAGAACCTGGTGCGCGGCTTTCAGAACTGGCTCGACGATCTGGACCGCCTGCAAAACGACAAGCCACCAGCCGGGGCCGAAGCCTACCGGCCCGGCCACGAGGTTGCCGTGACGCCCGGCAAAGTGGTCTATCGCAACCATCTGATTGAGCTCATTCAATACACGCCGACCACTGACAAGGTCAGACCGGAACCCATCCTGATCGTACCGGCGTGGATCATGAAATACTACATCCTCGACCTCTCGCCCGAAAACTCGATGGTGAAGTTCCTGGTCGACCAGGGCTATACGGTCTTCATGATCTCATGGCGCAATCCGGGTGCCGAGGATCGCGATCTGGGGCTCGACGACTACCGCAAGATGGGCGTCATGGATGCAATCGGCGCGGTGCAGGGCATTGTGCCGGATCAGAAAATCCACGGCGTCGGCTACTGCCTCGGCGGCACGCTGCTGTCCATCGCCGCCGCCGCCATCGGCCGCGACGGCGGCGATCCGTTCGCATCGCTGAGCTATTTCGCCTCGCAGATCGACTTTACCGAGCCGGGCGAGTTGCAGCTGTTCATCAACGAAAGCCAATTGACCTTCCTCGAAGACATGATGTGGGATCAGGGATATCTCGACACCACGCAGATGTCCGGGGCCTTCCAGATGATCAATTCCGTGGATCTGGTCTGGTCGCGGATCCTTCACAGCTACCTGATGGGCGACGAACCGGCGATGTTCGACCTTCTGGCTTGGAACGCGGACGGCACGCGGATGCCGTTCCGGATGCATTCGGAATACCTCCGGTCGCTCTATCTGAACAACGAGTTGACCGAAGGGCGCTTCGTCGTCGAGGGACGTCCGATTTCGGTGACCGACATCCGGGTTCCGGTGTTTTCCGTCGGCACGGTCAAGGACCACGTGGCGCCCTGGCCATCGGTCTACAAGATGCATCTCTATCTCGATACCGATCTGACTTTCGTGCTGACCAGCGGTGGGCACAATGCCGGCATTGTTTCGGAGCCCGGCCACAAGAACCGCAGCTATCAGATTGCCACGACACGCCATGATGACCGCTATGTCGATCCCGAAAGCTGGGCCGCACAAACACCGAAGAAGGATGGCTCGTGGTGGCTGGAATGGGTGTCCTGGCTTGAAGAACGGTCAGGCAAGCCTGTCCCCCCGCCCGCCATGGGCAATGCCCTGGCCGACGCGCCGGGAACCTACGTTCATCAGAAATAGACACCTGCCGCACAACAAAGAGAAGAACAGAGATGGGCTTGCTTGACGGAAAACGCGGTCTCGTGGTCGGGATCGCAAACGAACATTCGATCGCCAGCGGCTGCGCGCGCGCTTTCCATCGGGAGGGGGCCGAACTTGCAGTTACCTACCTCAATGAAAGGGCGCGACCCTTTGTGCAACCGGTCGCCGAGGCGCTGGACGCTGAAATCTTCATGCCGCTGGATGTCACAGCCGACGCGGACATGGATGCGCTGTTCGAGGCCATTGCCTCCTCTTGGGGGCAGCTTGATTTCGTCCTGCACTCGGTCGCCTATTGTCCGAAGGAAGACCTGCACGGCAATGTTGTCGATTGTTCGCGGGAAGGCTTTGGCGCAGCGATGGACATCTCGGTTCACTCGTTCACACCCGCCGTCTGTCGTCAGGGCGCACGGTATCCGTCCGCGGCGGTTGGGCAGTTCGGGGCGATCGTGAAAGCAAGAGGGGCGCATCGTTCAGGCGGACTTGTCCAATATGCGGGGCGCTGATCGTAAGCGTTGGCATGCCCAGAGGAGGGTGGGTCCATTTTGAGGGTGGCAAAGGCCTGACACGAATTAAGCACCCTTGCCTGCATCTTGGCGAGGGTCTGAGCAGGCGGCGCGACGAGGACACACCGGATCTTTTCGAAAGCCTGCCTTAGCTCGTTGCCGGATCACACAGTGCGATTCTGACCAAAACACTTAGGTCGATGTTCAAACCACGACCCTTTGGCCGCATCGATGAACGTAAGTATTGGCGTCAAGCGCTCCTCCCTCAATGAACCGAGAAGGTCCCTGTCGCTGGATCTGATCACAAAGGTCTAGTCCTTGATCCGCCACATTCTGAATCGCCCTTGTTGCGTCACTTCTCGGATCAGGCCTCGCTCTTCCATCCATGCGAGGTTCCTTTGAACAGCCGCGCGACTTGCGCCTGTTAGGGCCTCCGCCATCGGGGCCGACACCAAAGTCCAATCTGTCAACACAGACCGAAGAGCGGCCGGAGTTCTGCCCGAAAGCTGAGACATGGCTCCTTCCGCCCGAAAACTCCATGTTTGGGTACCATCTAGATGGCGCATCGCCGTTAGAATTGCGCTGTTCATCCCATCCAGCCAGCGGGCCAAACGTTCGGGCGGCAAGCCCGAACCACGCAGCCCCCCTGCCCCGCCCATGGCGAGCGGTGCGAAGATGGCGCCACTTCCATCGCTGGCCGCGATCCGGGACGAGGTGACGGCGGCTTCCATCTGGCCGCCGTGCTGTCCGAGGCCGGCCAGGTTCCAGAGATGAAAGCCCATGCAAGCCCGCGTGATTGGGTGGAGCTCGGCTGCTGCAGCCATTACGTCCAACCATCCGCCCGCGCGATCTTCGAAACGCTCAGCGCTGCCTTCAATGTTCTCGGGATCGCGGCGATCCAGGAAGGCGGCCAAGTCAGCCTTCGGTCCGGGACCGCCTGTCAGACGCCGAACAGCCCATCCAACTCTTGCCAGTGCATTTGGGTCATCCTGTGCACCTGACAGCCGCATCGATATCCAAAGCGCCAGACGATCAGAACTCACCCGATCCCCTGCGAACCAGCTAAGGTCCGCTGCCTCGATAAGAGCGAGGCGATGCCGCCAGCCTTCCGGGCCACGCAGCAGCCTGTCATCCAGAGCACCCAGGCGTCCAGCCACTCTTGCCAGTCGCGCAGCGTGAACGCCTTCTGCCTTTGCCCAGTCTTCGATGACGGCAGAGTCCGGCGGTTCTGCACGCGGCCCGGGAGGCAAATCATCTGGTTCTTCTTCGAATGGTCCCGGCAGAAACCAGAGATCCTCTTCGTGAGCCTCTTCATCCTCCTCGATGGGGATGAGGGGGTCATTGAAATCATCAGTCAAGGCGGATGCTTGGGTCTTCATATGTGCAAAATACTGTTCTTTTGCACATTACCCAAGTGATTTTGTGGCGGTTGCCTTCGCTCTTTATATAGTATGCGCGCGCGACTGCCGGTGAAACCTCTCAGATCGCGTTCAGCGCAAGGAAACCAAGGGTTTTTGGACGAGCGCGACGAGAGAGCACCTACTTGCATTCGTTTACAAACGGTCGTTTATTGGTGATATATGAAACTGCAAACGGCCTGTTTTCATGCCCCTCATAGGCTATGCGCGCGTATCAACCGAGGATCAGACCCCCCTGCCCCAGTCTGAGGCCTTGCAAGCTGCGGGTTGCATAGAAATCTTCGAAGAGCACGCCTCAGGTGGCAATCGTGCGCGGCCGGTGCTTGCGCGCGTGCTGGAGCGTATCAGCAAGGACGACACGCTGGTTGTCGTGCGGATCGACCGCCTCGCGCGGTCTCTGTCGCACCTTCTCGAGGTGATCGAGCGGTTAGAGACGAAGGGTGCCTTCTTCCGCTCGCTCCAGGACCCGATCGACACGTCCTCACCGCAGGGCAAGTTCACGTTGCAGGTTCTGGGCGCTGCGGCTGAGTTCGAACGCGCCCTGATCCGCGAGCGTACCAAAGCCGGACTTGCGTCGGCACGCTCAAAGGGCCGCGTCGGCGGCAACCCAGGTCTTCGCGCCAAGGACCCTGAAGCGCTGCGCAAGGTGCGGCTGGCGCGACAGGACGGCTACATGGAGCGCTTGAACGAAACTGCGCAGGATTGGGTGCCCCATGTGCGCCGTTTGCGCCCCGATATGGCTTGGGAAGACGTGCTGCGGATCATCAATGGCCCCCTGCCCCATGATCGGCGCTGGACGCAAAGCCGCCTGCTCCGCGCCGTGAAGGCATACGTGGCGGACGGATTCCTGCCCGCTGAAGTGCTTGGACGCGCTGGACGTCGCGAAACCGACGATCGCCTGCCTGCGATTGTCGCCGCAATCAAAGGTGCTGACCCCGAGATCACCTTGCAGGCAATCTGCGACCGACTGGAATCCATGCGTGAGCGCACCCCTCGCGGTCGCACCAGCTGGCAGCCTTCCTCAGTCAGAATGCTACTGGAGCGGGCAGAGCGCCTCGGCCTTTTGTAGGCGCTAATGGTCGGTAAACCACTCTGTTCGCTTGGCCCAAATCTTCCAGAATCATCGCCTCAGTTGGACGAAAACTACGCAAATATCCAACATAGCCTTGGGGTTAGTTCGCGCGAGCAGAAAATACCTCGAAGGGTATCGGCTGCGCCAGACACGGTCTTTATCGTTGGTAATCAATGCGTTATCTAGCGCAAGCCCCGCGCGACCAAATTGGTGCTGTGGATAAATTTTCCACTACATCTAGATTCTTCTTGCCGGACTCAGATGTTCGTGGCATTTCCGTTCTGACGGCAAAACGCGTCAGACGCGGCTTCGACCGTCAGAACGACAAAGAGCCTTAGCAAAGGCCATGAGAGGCGGCAGAACATGGATGATCGAAATACGGGCTACGCGCAAGGCATAGGCTCTTCTGACATCGGAGCATTCGCAGACAGTCTTGCTGAGTCGCTTGACCGGCAGATGAAAGTTGCGTTCGAGCCAGAAGAACGCAAGTCCTTGCGCCGCTTCAGCTCGACCGAGGTCGCCGAGTTGCTGCGCGTTAGTACGTCGAACCTGCGCAACCGCCACAAAGATGGCAGCTTCCCAGAAGTTCACACTGACGGTCGCGGTCATAGGTTCTACACAGCCGAAGAAGTTGACGACCTCCGCAACATTTTGGCGCGGACAGGCAAAAATGCTGACGCGTACAGACCTGGCCGCCGAGACGGCGACCGTCTTCAGGTCATTTCGGTCGTGAATTTCAAAGGCGGTAGCTCGAAGACAACAGCGACGATCCATTTGGCACACAGGTATGCCCTGCGTGGCTACCGCGTGCTTGTGCTGGACCTCGACCCACAAGCCAGTTTGACGACATTTTTCGGCTTCCGGCCTGAGCTCGAATTTGCCGAAGGCGGCACAATCTACGACGCATTGAGATACGATGATCAAGTTCCGCTCTCGGAGGTCATCCAGAAAACATACTTCCACAAGCTCGACATGGTCCCGGCCGGCTTGATGTTGTCCGAGTACGAAACCGAGACAGCGAATGCCCTTGCGCGCAGGGTTCAGCCGATTTTCGCAGAGCGTCTTGCTCTGGCGCTAGAGGAAGTCGACTCAGACTATGACATCGTGCTGATTGATTGCCCTCCGCAGTTGGGCTTCCTGACATTGACAGCATTGGCAGCGTCCACGGGCTTACTCGTGACGGTCGTCCCCGGCATGCTCGACATCGCTTCGATGAGCCAGTTCCTCAAACTCGCTTCGGAAACGGTCAAAGCCGTCGAAGAGGCGATTGGACGACATGTCACTTGGGACTTCGTAAAGTTCCTGATCACACGCTACGAGCCGTCGGACGGACCACAAACGCAAATGGCCGGGTACCTGCGCTCAATCCTTGCGGGCCAAGTCATGACTGAACCGATGCTGAAGTCGACAGCCATTTCTGACGCCGGCATGACTCAGCAAACCATCTATGAGGTAGACCCGAGCCAGCTCATTCGGAAGACCATTGATCGGGCTTTGACCAGCGTGAACAGCGTTGCCGATGAGCTGGAGCAGACAATCCAAATGGCATGGGGGCGTCGCTGATGGCTCGAAATATCTTCAACCAGCCACCGAAAGACGAGAAAGAGTCGGCAGCCCCCTCCCCTGCCCCGGTCAAATCCTCGAAGCTACCTGGCTCGGTTGGCGGATTGCGGGATTCTCTCCGGGAAATCACTGCCAACTCAATCCGAGATATCGAACCCGAGCGGATCGATATGGATGGTCTCCGGGATCGCCTGATCCTGGAAGATAGTAGCATTGAAGATCTCGCCGAAAGCATTCGCAAGCATGGTCAGCAAGTGCCGATCATGGTTCGCCCCTCTGACCAACCGGATCGATACCGCATCATCTACGGGCGTCGCAGACTTGCAGCCATTCGAAGAGTTGGTGGAACCGTCAAAGCGATCGTTCGAACGCTCGATGATGATGCTTCTCTGATCGCGCAAGGTCAGGAAAACAACCTGCGGCTGGATCCGTCCTTCATTGAAAAATCTCTTTTTATCAAAGAGATGCAGGAGGCCGGTTACAAGCCTGGCGTCATTCAGGATGCCCTAGGCCTCACCCGGCAAGGTGTGTCGAACCATCGTGTAGTCATCGAGCAGCTGCCTGACGAACTTGTCCGACTTATCGGCCCGGCTCATGGCGTAGGTCGACGGCAATGGGGTGATCTTGCTGCACTTTCAGAGAAGGTTCCGCTTGTCGACATTGCGCGTGAGACACTTGCCTCTCTGCCTGACACCACTCCAAGCTCGGACAAGTTTCAAGCCGTCTATGTTGCTTGCTCCAGCAAGGCGCGTGGCGCAGCCAACCAAAGCGCTCGTGGCCAAACGACCGTGGTAAAGGACATTAGTGGTAGCCCTGTCGGCACACTTTCAGTTGATGGCAAGTCGATCGCTATCAAGATCACCCGCAAGGACAACCCGGAATTCGGCCAATGGCTCGAAGAGCGCGCGGAAACCACGCTGCGACAGCTTTTTGAACAATGGCAGAATGAGAGAGGCTCGGGGAGCTGATCCCCGGTCATAACCAAAAACACGAGCAGAGGAGAAAGGCGAAGACCAAAAAGAAAAGAGCCCCCCAAGGTTTCCCCCGGAGAGCCCTCATCATCTGATTAGCACCTGTGATGTAGCAATCTCCGACATACCGGTCAAGAGTCACCGATTCGGTGGACGTCTTTTTGTTGCCTTTTCTCGCCAAAAACAGCGGGAAGAGCCGGGGAAGCTGTGGGCCGCAACGGTCGTCGTTCAACAAACATGGCATTCACAAAGCTTTCCGTTCAGACCTTTGGCGTCGGCAAGGGCACCCCCGCCACGTCAACACCTGAAACCGACATCTGGGCAGTCTTCCGCGCGCTCAGAGATACTCGCAGCCTGTTCGGTCTCCGTCCAGGACATGTTCAAACGCTCCAAGCGATGCTGAGCTTTCTCAAGCCTGGGCATGGAGACACAGTCTTCGCTTCCAACGACGAGATCTGCCGTCGAGTCGGCGGGATCGATGAACGAACCCTCCGTAGGCACATCGATCGCTTTGTTGAACTCGGTTTCATGAAGCGCCACGACAGCCCAAATCGCAAGAGATACCGAGTGAAGTCCTCCGAAGGTCAGTCCATTAGCTATGGCTTGTCGCTGGCTCCGTTGCTCGCGCGTGCCGGCGAACTACTTGCGACAGCCCAAGCGATGGAAAGCGCTCGTCGGGATCGCGTGTTTTTGCGAAAGCAAATCCTAACCAAACTTGCTCAGATCGACGAAGCTGACCCCGAGAACGAACTCACTCATCAGGTACGCCGAGTTCTTCGGAGGAAGCTCTCGATCGCGGAGTATCGTACTTTGCTCGGCGAGCTGGAGGCTCAATGCAAACAGATGTCCACCGCGGTGGACGCACCAGAAACAATGAAACTGCCCGCCAATGACGGGCAAACTGTCCGCCACCATTCTAAGTCTGAAAAAGAACAAAAAGATTTAGAAAGCGGGACCAACAGCCAAACACCTCCCCTGCAAACGCTCACAACAGTTTGTGACCAGGCTACATCGTTCGCAACGAACTCACTTAGGAACTGGCACGATGTCGAAAGCCACGCGAGAACGCTCGCTCCAATGATGGGAATCCACGAAAGCACCTTCGAAAAGGCTGCTAAGAAGATAGGCTCTCAAAAAGCATCATGCGCCATCTTCATAATTCTCCAGATGAGCAATCGCATCCGAGACTTTGGAGCGTATTTCCACAGCATCACGCTCGGTCGCAGAGAAACTGACTTCAACCCATCACTGTTGTTGGAGAGGCTTTCTCGTTCTGGGACAGCAACTGCGTGATGTCCACCGCGGTGGACATGTCGAGAGGTAGAGATGGGCTGTGAAAGGGGTGACGGGAAGTGAGATCGGGAGAGTGGCTTCCGGCGCCCGTCGTGGAGAAGATCTGATGGCGAAATCTGCCCAGAAAGTCACCCTGTCCCCGTCCCGGGACATTCCCTTCGACAAGCTCGTGCTGAGCCAGTCCAACGTTCGGCGCATCAAGGCCGGCATCTCCATCGAGGAACTGGCCGAAGACATCGCCCGTCGCGGGTTGCTGCAGAGCCTGAGCGTCCGGCCAGTTCTGGCGGATGATGGTTCCGAGACCGGCAAGTTCGAAATCCCCGCTGGCGGCCGACGCTTCCAGGCCCTGTCTCTGCTGGTGAAACAGAAACGCCTGGCCAAGACCACGCCCATTCCCTGCATCGTTCGGGATGCCAATTCCACCATCCTCGCCGAAGACGACTCGCTCGCTGAGAACATGCAGCGCGCTGCCTTGCATCCGCTCGATCAGTTCCGCGCCTTCGTGGCGCTTCGAGAGAAGGGTCAGGGCGATGAAGAGATCGCGGCCGCTTTCTTCGTCACGCCGCAGGTGGTCAAACAGCGCCTGAAACTCGCCGCCGTGGCCCCTGCCCTGCTCGAGCTTTATGCCGAGGACGAGATGACGCTGGAGCAGCTGATGGCCTTCACGGTCAATCCGGATCTCGAGCGTCAGGTTCAGGTCTGGGATGCGATCAAGTCGTCGTGGAACAAGGAGCCCTATCAGATCCGGCGGATGCTGACGGAAACCTCGGTGCGGGCCTCCGATCGTCGTGCCGTCTTTGTCGGCGTCGAGGCCTATGAGGCTGCCGGCGGCACCATGCTGCACGACCTCTTCCAAGGTGATGACGGCGGCTGGCTGGAAGACCCTGCCCTGCTGGATCGTCTGGTCAGCGAGAAGCTTCAGACTGAAGCCGAAGCCATCGCAACTGAGGGCTGGAAGTGGATCGAGGTCTCGCTCGATCTGCCCTATGGCTACAGCCACGGCTTGCGGCGACTCAACGGAGACCCGGCGCCGATGACGGATGACGAAGGCGCGGCCCATGCCAGGCTGCTTGCCGAGTACCGGGCGCTCGAGGAGGAATGCGAGGGCCAGGATGAATTCCCCGATGAGATCGACGCGCGGCTTGGCGAGCTGGAAGTCGCGATGGAGAACCTCGAGGCGCGGCCGCTGATCTTCGACGCGGAGGAGATCGCGCGGGCAGGGGCTTTCGTGACGCTTGATCGCTATGGCGAGCTTGCCGTCTACCGGGGCTTTGTCCGGCCCGAGGATGAGCCTCGGGAAGACGCCGATGTCCACAGCGGTGAACAGGCGGAAGACGGGCAGGGCGCTGAGCTTTCAACGGGGAGCCATGTGGATGGTATCGGCCACGGCACGGTAATTACTTCTGCTGGTCAGGCGCTTGGCGCGAACGTGACCGAAGACGAGGACGATTGCGCGTTGAAACCCTTGCCCGAGCGGCTGGTCATGGAGCTGACGGCGCACCGGACATTGGCACTGCGCGAAGCTGTCGGGCGCTCCCCCGACATCGCACTGACGCTGCTGCTCCTGAAGCTCGTGGGTGACACCTTCCGGACGTCCAGTTCGGCGGGCAGCTGCCTCGAGGCCTCGGTCCGGCACGTCTACATGTCCGCGCAGGCGAGCGATCTGAAGGACAGCGTGGTGGCCAAGCTGGTAGACGATCGTCACGCGGAGTGGGAGGCCGACCTGCCGCTCGGCGACGATGCCGCTCTCTGGGACTACCTGGCTTCCCTCGATCAGGCGAGCCGGCTGTCGCTGCTCGCGCATTGCCTCAGCTTCGGGATCAATGGACCTGTCGCGGTTTGATGCCGCTCCCAGTGCTCGTTTAAGCTACCTTACGTTCGAAGGCGACAGGGCTTTTCCAACCCAATGCTGAGTGGCGGCGACGTGGATTGTAGAACCCGTTTATGTATTCGAAGATCGCCATTTCAGCCTGCCGCCGTGTGTCCCATGACCGTCGCCAGATCAGCTCAGCTTTGATCGTTTTGAAGAACGTCTCAATCGCAGCGTTGTCATAGCAATTGCCTTTTCCACTCATCGATACCTTGAAGCCGTGTTGACGCAGGATCTTCTGATAGTCGTGAGAACAGTATTGCGATCCACGATCCGTGTGATGAATGCAGCCTTTGGGCGGTGACCTGAAGGCGATGGCCATCTTCAGAGCCCTGATCGCCAGATCGCGCTTCATGCGGTTGCTGACAGCCCAGCCGATGACCCGCCTGGAATGTAAGTCCAGGATCACGGCCAGATATAACCAGCCTTCGCGGGTCCAGACATAGCTGATGTCACCGGCCCACTTCTGGTTTGGCGCATCAGCTTTGAAGTCACGATCCAGCAGGTTCGGCGCGATATTGAATTTATGGTCGCTATCTGTCGTGACCTTGTGTTTGCGTGTTCGAACGACCGATATGCCGTTCTGACGCATCAAACGGCCTACGCGGCGGTGTCCCACCTTCAGGCCGATCTCCTTGAGTTCTTCCGTCATGCGTGGCCTACCATAACTGCCCAAACTGAGCCGGGACTGTTCTTTGATGTGCGCCAAGGTGACCAGATCGGACCGCTGCCTGCGACTGGCAGGGCGGTTGCGGAATGCACGTAAACCGCGCGGGCTGACATCCATAACACGGCACATCCGCCCGATGGAAAACACAGATTGGTGCTCTTCGATGAACCTAAACCTCATGGCTTTTGGCTCGCGAAGAACACCGTGGCCTTC